>CAYUEX010000095.1:0-7546 GCA_964443855.1 uncultured Halobacteria archaeon
TTTTGTCCGTGAGCTTCACCATGCAGTTTGGTGAAACTTCTTGACGAAATAATTTTGGGACTCCACAGTCGGCGGTATAAAGATAACTACAGATAAAAGTACAACTGTTGATAATCGAGGCGGAATAATACAGCGTTCGTCAATCGGTAGTGAAGAAACGAAAGGCAGGATTAAGAACTGCCCATATTGTGGTGAAGATTTAGATTTTCCGAAATCACCGAAATATTGTCCGTATTGTGGGGGGCAGATAATTGAGTAAACGGAAGCAATGAAAAATGTATTGCAAATATTGTGGAAAAAGGATTGAGGACGATTCAAGTGTTTGCAGGTTTTGTGGGAAGGAGCAGGAAGGATCTGGCGGGGTTAGAATTGATATGGGCAATATTGCCCAGTATGCGGGTGCTGGTGCTGGTGTAGGAAATGTTAATATGGGTACAGGAAACACAATACGAAAAAACACAACAAAAATCGATAAAAGCACAAACGTGGACAACAGAGGCGGCTTAATACAGCGTTCGACAATAGGCAGTGGGGAAGGAAGAATAGATATCTGCCCGTACTGCGGCAAAGAATTGGACTTTCCCAAACCGCCGAGTTTCTGTCCGCACTGCGGGGAGCATTTGAAATAATCATTTGAATCTTCATTCTAACACTCGTAGAAAGTTGGTGCGCGGGGAAAAGAAAAGTAGGATGCTTCTTTTTAACTTAAACCCTCTCACCCCAAATTATGAACCACTATTAAATATCAACATCATATATCCATCCCAAACCATATCCTCCGATTGCAACGACACAATCTTAATATTAGATTGCGATTCTAATTTCTCCTCGAATTCTTGCGGCAGTGTATTGGTATAACTAATTTTGGTCTTAATCTTAAGCAGGATCTAAGACATATGCCATCTTAATTTGTACTGGTGAAAATACTATGCGGGACTAAGAACTACTAACGCCCTGCGCACACCTTGGTATGAATCCAATGTGTTATGAATGAAGCGGCTACTCTTCTTTACCAATATTAACAAAATTCATTAAGAGAGCGTAAGGTTTTTATGCATAGACGTCAAAAAAGAAACCAAAGTATGTAAAATACACAGAGTATGAAACTTAAAGATTGGTTCTTCGAACGAACGCATTATTATAACAGCATACATGTACGTAAAGTATTCACTACTATTAGCTTGGTATCAGGATTGACGGTAGCTCTCTTGATTGTGCTGGCTTTTTATGACATCTTCAATTTCTTAGCCTTTGAGTCTATCAAATTAGGAACCGTCACTGCGATCGTATTACTCGTTTGTATTATGATAAGTGTACTTGGAATGTTCGTTCATCTGGGGTTTATTATATATGGCGCAACGAATGGAACCAAACTGATTTTGTTCATCCTTGTGATTCTGGTTGCTTTTCCGATGTATCAGGCCCACGATGCGATTATCGTATCGGGCTCTGATAACGTCAATAGTGCAGTAGATCAGATTGCCGCTTCGGAACTTGGCAGACGTATTTTTGGGATGCCCGTTAACGAAACAGGGGTGGCTGACGATGTTGCGATCACGCTGGTTACCTATGAGGTAATCGATAGCTATAAATACGCCACAAACAGTGGTGTTGAAACCGTTAACCCGCCTGAGGGCGCAAAGTTTCTTGTGGCGTATATCAAAGTAGAAAACGTTGGCAAAGTAAAAACGACCTTACCGCGATGGAGCACTCCCCTTGATAATGAATGGATAGGGCCGTTTACGCGGAACGAGATATCGATGCACTATGACGGCACGTCATTGGATCCGCATTGGCTCAGTGATACTGTGGAATCACGCGGCCATTCGTGGGATCAAATAAAAAAATACCCCATGTCACCACCGTATAAGCGCGTGTGTAAGGAGGATATTTATCCTGGGAGTTCTGTAGAAGGCTGGATTGCCTTTGTGGTCCCAGCGGGCATAGACCTTGAACAGACCACGTTAAAGATCAGGGGCGTGAGGTGGCGATTAGGCTAAAACCGGCTGAAATTAACGACGATAGAAGGATACCCTGTTCACAGTGCACCTCCAGTCTCATACCACGACGTAATCTACAAAAACAGTCAACAACACTTTAGTCATACTTATTCCAATCGATACACTTCCGCGATTTTCAACGGCTCTACGGTGACCTCCGCTCCTGCTTCTCCTGTACTCGTAATTCCCTGCGAATCCGACTCGAAATGGTGCATGGGAATGACAATCTTAGTTAGGGGATACGAGGTTTCTTGACGCACGTACCAATCTCCTCGCTGCAATAAAAATCGATAGCTTCAGGGAATTCAGACGTGCAGTCACCAGTAACGATTCTCATACCCAGCTCGTACGGTTTCGCACAAACATAGTTGTCTCCACACTTGTATGGCAGGCACTCGGTAATTTCGGAGATTGAGGTCAGCCAACCGACGGCACTAATTACGATGAAAATCACCAACCCGGCGACGAATTTCTTGTTCCGCAATAGATACGGCTTTTTCCAGTAAAAATAGATTGCAACAACCGCGGAAAGAGTAATGATCGCATAGACAACCGGTGTAAAACGTGATGGCAGATTCTTTCCAAATAAGATTATCCAGCCAACCACACTTAATACGACAAGTGCAACAAACAGTCTCGTGGTGAGCGTTTTGAGTATTCTATTTTTCGTCATCATTCTGCTAAATATGAGTAACTATGTCAAATATGAGTGACAAATTCGCAACTCGGTGTACCCGGGATACACGACTGTTTCAGATCCACTTCGACTGTTTGCTCTGGAGCAGCCTCGAAGAACTGCTTGAGCCCCACAAGCCCACACGGGCAGTATGTATCTGCTTCCTTCATCAAACGCTGTAAACTCTGCAAAACCGCCTGGTCGGTTCTCTTCTCTATGATTTTGATAAATCGGCCGATCAGCCCTGTTTTGGGGATTTTCGTGGTCATCTTTCGTACCCTTTTATCAAATGGGAATTAACGCTCTTCTTTCTATCTACCATTGCCTTTCCCATTCTATAACGTGTCGGCATATTCCCCTATTAAAATCCATGGAATATGGTTTACCGGCCCTTTTGCGCGAGGGTCATACTGTTCGTGCTCGTAGAGTTCCTTGATCTCAAGGAACGCGAAATCCTCAACTAACTCTTCTCTGGTGCAGAAATGGAGATACACTCTTTTTACCGGCGAATCTTCGTAGAGAAATGAGTTGGGTTCTTCGGGGAGTGGCGTGCCCTTGCCGTAATACTCGGTGTCGCGTACTGAAAGTGTGCTGAGGAACAGTAGACCGTTTGGTTTTAATAACCGCATTACGGTCTCTCTAAATACTCGTCGTTCATTCTTGTTCAGGAAGTGGTACACACCTGAGCTCAATACTATATCGTATTCGTCGCCTTTCAGTTCTCTGAAATCACAACATCGAAACTGCACATTCTCTCGTTGCGCTTCGAGAGCCGTACTCGAGGCAATTTCTATGGCCGCTTCAGAAATGTCAATGCCCAGAACACTGCAGTTAAGCTGCTCGACAACGTACAGGGCATCACGACCATTGCCACAGCCAATATCCAAGATTCTTAACGGCTGGCTGCTCAGTCTGTCTTCCTTTATGTAAGCAACAGCAGCAAGCCCTAATTCGCTTGGACTTTTTAAACTGTATTCATCGTTATTATGTTCGTTATCCTGAGCCATAGTTCCTATCTCTTTTTGTATGGGCGTACAACAGGTCTCACGGCTCCAGCAACTCAAACCCCGTCTCTTTATCTAGTAAACGACATGCACTCGAATCAACGAATTCAAACAGAACGACCTCCATGACCTGCCAGACCTTCACGCCACGGCGCACGCAGCCCGTTATCGTTTCATCGGTACGGCCACAGGCGATATGCATGTGCAGCACGGGCTTACCATTCTTCTCAGGGAAAATTGTGCCGACGCCGGCGATTTCGTGGACGTTATCCAGCAAATACTCTATGGGAGTAACAGGCGTACTTCGTCCTTCTTCAGGGCCGACGACTAATCTACTACCGCCGTCTGCACCGCCAAGTGCAATAACGGCCGCTGCTTTTACGGAGTGTTCGAAAGCAAAGGCTTCGATCGTCTCATGCAGGATCTCGCCGTCTTCCAATCGCAGGATAAAAATTCGACCCGGGCGGGCTTGGGCGTATTTCATTTGTTTAGGATGATCAAAGAATTTTATTCATATCAATTGCTAGACCTGCTGCTTGAAACTCTTTAGCAAGCTTGAACTTCCATGCGTCCTCTTTATCAATCGGGATGTAAACCACTCCTGAATAATCGCTAGGTATTTCTACCTCTTCGACAAGTAAAGCACATGTCCGCAGTCGGCCTAATCTCCCCATGAAATAGCCGAGTTCTAAAACAACATTCTGGCGCGCTCGTGGTTGTACATTATTCTGGTCCGTAGCAACGGCACCGACATCATCAGGCGTCAAGAGAACGACGGCAAAAGCAACGTCCGAATGTCCTTCTAGCTTTTCTACAATCGTTGAGCCTCTACTGGCTCTTTCGTGAAGGATGATTGGCTTCAAATCCAAATGCTCAATAAATCGCGCAACGGCTTCCATACGGCTGTGGTCGTGGCCATGAACAATAAAGATCTCTCTGTTACCTGAAGCTACATTTATTTTTCCGCCTTTAAATTCATTCTTTCTAGGTTCTACGGTTTCCTCAACGCCTTCATCAGACCAAAATTCTTGAATTTCTGTATAAAACGATTTAAGTAATGCCGATATCGATTTCGCATTCTTTTCTAACATGTAATCAGTATAATAATTAAATAAATCTTCAAGTGGGGAAGCAAGTTCTTTAACCTGTCTCGAACCTGAACCAAAGATAGCTTCGGTTCGCACCTTGGCATTTCTGGCCCAAGTCTTCCATCTGATGAGATCGGCATCTGTTGAGTCGTACCTTAAATCACCTTCTTCTTTGATTGTTTTTTCTAAAAGTTCAAGAGCTTTATCTTTTGAGATAAGTTTCATGCGGGTTTCCTCTCATCTTAAGAAAAAATCGTCCGCTCAGTTATACCTTTCGCTCTTTATGCATGAAGATGGATTTCGTATCGATCGATTGCATTTTAAAGCACCACAAAACTGCGTGCATGTAGCATCGGGATCTGGCAAAGTTTTCACAAATCTTTCCATGCCTCATCCTCTGAAGCGTTGCGCCTCTAATAGAAGAAAAAATCACAATGAGTTTTCCCACGAATATGTTTGGCATCTCAAACCTTTTCCACCTTACACAGCAACGACTTCAACCCCGTCGAGCCCGTGATGGGATCGTACGCGGTATTATCAGTTAACACGTTACAATCAGCATCTTCAAAGCCGTGGTAGAGCTGCACAACGCGCGGATCGATGCCTTCAGTTATTGTTGCCTTGCACTGGATACTGCCTCTTGGTGTGCTGATTGCCACGGTATCGCCCTCTTTAATAGCTAATTCTGCAGCGGTCTCAGGATTAAGCTCCAGAAGATTCTCAGGAAACAGCTCACGCAACGGCGGAATGTTATGTTGCATCGAGTGCGCGTCCACGTCGCTGACCATCGGCACGTTCAGTTCCATCTGTGCAAGTGCTGCTTCCACCGGCTCAAACAGTTCAGTCAGGTCAAAATTCTCCAGATCTAATTCCCCCTGGTTCGCCATGCCGGATGCTCTCGGGCAGATATTCCTGCCGGATGCTGCAAATGCTCCTGCGAGCGCGGCACTCTTCAAAAAAATCCGCCTTGTGATTTTTCTCATACGTTTTCACTACCACAAATTTTTGTCTTTTATTATTTCTCGATTCCACCTATTTGGCGTGACATGCCAACGTATTTCGCATTCAACACACGAGAAAGTAAAACCGGTCTCATTTACTCTTTTTCCGCAATCTCTCCGTTTCTTTCTCGATCGCTCTCTGTTCCCATTTGCTCGGTTTATTGAAAACGAAAACCACCAGGAAATGTAGCACGATAGCAATGCCCCAGCCTCCTAAGGGCCAGATAAACCACGGATAGCCTCTGCCAGTTGCCACCCATATCACTATGAGCATGAGGTTCACAACGCCATAGACGCCTAGGTGAACGTAAAACCCCTTCTTCACTTCCACCCGCTTCTTTGCCTGCCGATAGAGTTTCTCTTCCGATATCTCTGACGGCATACTTTTACCCTATTCAACTATGTTTTTGCACACTTATTGTTACTTCGCCTTTGCAAACACAAAAATCCTTCTTTGAGTCTCAGAAAAACTAAATCCTGTGCGCTCCACCTCGGCAATCAACTTCTCCGCCGAACCTCGTGTCTTCTCAAATGACAGCACACCTCCGGGTTTGACGATCCGCCGAAGCTCATTTAACACCTCTTCCAGCCCACCTGCAATATACTGAAGCCCAAAAATGAACGCAAGGTCAATACTCTGGTCTGGCAGTCCCGTATTGGCCGCATTTGCGAGCATCGGCTTTACGTTCTTTACTCCCTCCTTCTGGATTTTCTCCTTCACGCGCGCCACGGCAAGCGGATGCACATCCACGGCATACACAACGCCCTTGTTTCCCACGAGTTTCGCTGCAGGGATAGTGAAGTACCCCGGGCCGCAACCGACCTCCAGCACCGTTTGACCTTGTTTCAGGCCGGCAGCCCGTAACAGTTTGTACGGATTTCTAAAATACGGCAGCAGGCGATTATCATGCATCAAAGCGATTATCCTAAACGAGAAGTTCGACATATGACGGTCAGAGTGCCCCGGTCTTTTGCGCATTTTCTTCTGCACCTCTTCATTTATTAATTACTCAGTGCACAAATAGTAAAAAATCTCTACCAGTCGCCGAAGTTAAGCTTCAGGGCGAGCTAAAATAGCCCTTCAAATCTCGCGCTAACTCCTCTGGTTGTTCGAGCACAACGGTCTGCCGTAGCAATAAGGGCATGTACCACGAATCAATACTGAGGTAATTTGGCCTTGGGTTCGGCCGGGCGAGAATCTGCAATCCCGGCGGGATGCTATTGGTTTCCGAATCTAACCCGCCAGAGTAAAGAATAAAATTAAATGCCGCAAAGCCCTGATCGTTGTAATACTTTAAAATAGCTGATAAGCCTTCAGCTAGGTTTTGTACATCTTCCGTTTTGAACTTCAGGAAGTTAGGTCTGGTTATGATGGCTTGAACCTCACAGAAACCGGTCGGTGCGAACGGCGTATACCAGTAGATATTGTTTTCCCGCTTGATTTCCCTGTCTTTGTTGTTGTTCATCAGATCTGACCAGTAATTCGCATTTTCGTTCTTTTTGTACTGCGCAGAAGCGTCAATGAGCGTCCTGATAAATTCAAACGGATATTCCTGCATCGAAAGCTGCATGTGGTAATGGACGAGACTCGCGCCTGCCGGTGGTAAATAATTGCCGCCGATTACGGGATAGAGGAGGGCATCATTCTTGCGATATGCCTTTTTTATGCAGTCAAGTGCTGCGGTGAGGAACTTGTACAGCAGGTCTGTATCAAACTCGTCGAGCGTGAGATAATGAACGTCAGGCGAGGTTATCACCGCTTCAAAATCGGTTCGGG
>CAYUEX010000096.1:0-7452 GCA_964443855.1 uncultured Halobacteria archaeon
ATAATCTTTTATGTCCTGAAAAGGGCACATTCCCCATTCAACTGATGAGTCCATAAAAACTAGCCATTTCGTCCAATTTTTCCCCTTTCTTTAAATAGTCACTATTAATTACCTTTTAATGAAGCATGCACGAGTGGGCATTGGCAGAAGCAGTAATCGCAACTGCAATAGAGGAATCGCGAAAAGAAGGGCTAGAAGAGATCAGCGAAATAACCGTCCAAATCGGTGAATTACAGCAGATAGAGCTCGAGGTATTTCACTTTGCCCTGGATGAAATAGCCAAAGTGCACGATGAGGATTCGCTGCTGACGAACGCAAAGATACGCCTGGAAACGGAGCGGGCTATTTTCAAGTGTCGCGTTTGCGGAACCGAATGGGATTATCGTGATACAGGCGTAGGCGAGGACGAGGGCGAGGCGATTCATTTCGCGCCTGAGGTTGCGCATGTGTATGTCCGCTGCCCGTCGTGTAAGAGTCCTGACTTTGAGGTTATCCAGGGCCGAGGCGTCTTGCTAAAGGCGATAAAAGGGAAGAGGTAGATCGCAAGCAATGGTAACAGATCCGCGTTTGAGCGTTATTGACAGGAGATTATCCGGCATCAAGCGAATCATTGCGGTAACCGGCGGTAAAGGTGGCATTGGCAAGAGTTTAACCTCGTCACTGCTCGCGCTGACGTTGTCGCGATTAGGCTACCAGGTTGGGCTGCTGGATCTGGACTTGTCTGCACCGTCAACGCACGTAATATTAGGCATAGACGGTGTATATCCGAAGGAAGAGTACGGAATTATTCCGCCTGAGGTGCACGGGATATCATTTATGAGCATTATCTACTTCACCGGTAACGAGCCTGCGCCGCTGCGCGGTAACGATATAACGAACGCGATGCTGGAATTACTCGCTATTACCCAATGGGGTTCGCTGGATTTTCTCATTGTGGATATGCCGCCCGGCATTGGCGATGCCTCGATGGATGTCATACGCTGGCTGAAGCGAGCTGAGTTCCTGGTGATGACCACCGCGTCAAAGGTAGCATTAGAAACGGTGAAGAAGGTAATAAAGATGCTCAAGGAATTGCATAAGCCGATTATCGGTGTCATCGAGAATATGAAGATGCGCGAGTCTTCTGCGGTACATGAGGCATTGCACGAATTCAATGTGCCTTCCTTAGGTACAATAGATTTCGATATGAACCTTGAGGATCTAATCGGAGACGCAAACGCGTTAGTAGAAAGCGAGGTTGCCGCACAGTTAAAGAAGATTGTCGTGGCCGATTTGGGGATCAACCAGAGATGACTGATTAGGAACTCTACCGCCAGGAGCTACGTCATCAAAAAATTTCGCGCGCATTAATCAAACGGACAGACCACAGAAAAGCTACCAGATAACAGCCATCAGCATATCCTCGGCACGGGGTCACCAATTGGTGTCTCTACAATCCGTCTACCCCCAACTCGTGTCTTCATTACCACTCCTTTAAGCTCGTTCGTCACCGAGCCAATGATCGCTGCATCTTTTCCCTGCTCTGTTCTTTTCAGAGCGTCCAGCACCTCCTCAGCTTTCTCTTTTACGACGCCCATAACCATCTTCCCCTCGTTACCGACCTCCAACGGGTCTATCCCTAGCAGCTCACACGCACTCCGAACCGATTCCCGTACCGGAATCTTCTCCTCCTCTATCAGTATGCCAACGTTCGATTTCTCACTGAACTCGTTCAGTAAATTCGCGAGTCCACCTCTCGTAGGATCTTTCATCGCAACCACACCGCCAACATCCAGTAGCTCTTGAATAGGCTTGTTCAATGGTGCTATGTCTGATTTCAACTCGGTATCAAACTCGAACCCTTCCCGGAACGAGAGCAATGCAACACCGTGGTCACCGACGTAACCGGAAACGATTATCTTGTCCCCGTCTCGAAGATTCGAGTCGGTTAGCCAGTTCGCATCAAATTCCCGGTACTTCCGCACTTCCACTATATTCCTGTCTAAAGCCGCGGTCCGTTTGCCTATCGCAGAGGTGTTCACCACTATCTTCTCCACCGCACCTCGTTCAACAACTTTCGTATCGCCAGTGGCTACGACAACTTCAGCCGCTTCACACGTCTGCTTCATGCCCGCTAAAATCCGTTCAAAATCGCTGAGCGGAAAGCCCTCTTCTATGACAAAAGCCACCGATAAACACAACGGTTCTGCGCCCATCACTGCAATATCGTTAACGGTACCGGCGATTGCTAAGCTCCCGATATCACCACCGGGGAAAAAGAGCGGTTTCACGGTATGCGAATCGGTTGTGAAAACAATATTGTCAACAACGGCAGAGTCGTCCAATGCTTGCAACGGCACCTCTATCGGTACTTTTGCACTGTTATCACCGCTCACACTGGTGAAATTGAAATAGCTGAGCACGAGCTTAAGCAACTCGTGCATTCCTTCACCGCCTGCACCGTGTTCCAGTTTTATACTGCCGTGCTTCTCCAACATACCTAAGAAAATCTATTCCCATTATATCTTATTATTTTGAGCGGTATTAAGTAATAGAAGAAACAATCAAGAGTGAGGAGTCGTCAAAATGGGTTCACAACGGAAATTGATTTTTATCACTACCAATGCCCACAAAGTACAGGAGATAACGGATATGGCTAAGGCTACATCGAGCAAGATAATGATCGAGCAGCTCGATTATGACTACCCAGAATTACAGCTTGACGAGATAGAAGCGGTAGCACGCGAAAGTGCGAATTATGTGCGAGAACAGGCAGAGATTGAAGAACCATTTTTTATAGAAGATTCAGGGTTGGCCATCCCGGCGTTAAATGGCTTTCCCGGCCCGTTCTCCGCGTTTGTCTTCAAGACGATCGGTAATGAAGGGGTCCTGAATTTGATGGCTGATAAGAAGGGTGAAGCGCGAAACGCTACGTTCAAGACGGTCGTAGCATTCTGTGAATCGCCGAAAACAGAACCGGTGCTGTTTGTTGGTACCGTTAACGGAAGAATAGCGGAGAAGATCCGAGGAAAAGGTGGCTTTGGTTACGATCCAATATTTGAGGTCGAAGGAAAGACGTTTGGTGAGATGAGTCCCGAGAGCAAGAATAACGTGTCGCACCGAAGCAGAGCATTCATGAAATTCTTAAAATATCTCTTTTAGAGCGTTTTCTTTTCCAATCATTAAAGACGTACCGAAATTTATTTAGCTTTAGCTTTTATTACGATGTATGCAAAAAAATGGAACCAGAAGGACTATTCTTAACGTATTGAAAATGCGTGATTCTTCTGTGAGCGAATTGAGTTCACAATTAGGGCTTTCTTCAACGGCAACGAGGCAGCATTTGTTTATTTTGGAGCGGGATGGCCTGATCAAGGGATCGTCGTTTAAGGGGGAATTGGGGCGACCGAAGTTCGTTTATTCACTCACGGAGAAAGCGGAAGAACTCTTTCCAAAACTCTATCCTGAATTTAGTAAATGGGTTATCAGTGATTTACTCGAGCGAGAAGGTGCGGAAAGTGTGAAAGCGTTGATGGGGCGATTAGGGGTAAAACACGCTTCTTTTTACAAGAGCAGGGTTAAAGGAGATAGAGATGTGGAATCCGTGGTGTACCTACTCAACGAATTGGGTGCGTTTGCTGCAATTGAGTCTGCGGATGGTAAAGCAATTCTCAAAGTGTGCAATTGCCCTCTTCATGATATCGCTCTGGAATTTGGCGATATCATCTGTGAGTTTGGCGTGCAGTTCATCGGTACGCTCCTCAATGCGCCAGTAAAGCTCACGAGTTGCATGGCACACGGCGATAGAGACTGCTTTTACGTTGAAATATAATCTTTACCTACGAGATTGCAAAGTGGAAAATTCCACCTTCGCTTACTTTTATCGTAATTAACAGCATTAGACGGGTATTTTTCCTAAGAGAGCTAGCAAACAGGTTTT
Organism: uncultured Halobacteria archaeon; assembly: GCA_964443855.1. GTDB lineage: Archaea > Halobacteriota > Syntropharchaeia > Alkanophagales > Methanospirareceae > JACGMN01. Next base: position 3,920 of record CAYUEX010000096.1, read on the forward strand.
TGGCGTAATGCTACCAGATACAGAAAATGTGGGTTTACCTATATAGTATTGCACTGTGATACGGTAATTTCGAAAAGTTTAAATACCCACTGGATTTTTTATGTGCAAGGGATGAAACAGGTTAAGGCGCGGAAGCGGTTTGCCTCGGACACCAAGGGGAAGGAAGAGTCAGCAGCGCTGGGTTCCACTCCGCTCTTAAAAGCGATTATGGTCAATTCCGTCTTGCACAACATGTCGGTGTTTCTCCCCCACGACATGAAATTCTTTGATCTTTTTGAAGAACTTGCGGAAAAAGCGGTGGAAACAGCGCAACTGCTCGTGGATTTAAGCGCTGATTATCGTTCCCAAGCACCCCATTCTCTGAGTTCTGATTCGCGCAGATCTAGCCTTTCACAAATTAAAGAACGGCTTACTGTACTGGAAGCTGAAGGGGACTCGATTGTGCATCAAATCATCCAGGGCCTGTTTTATGACCACACGCGAGTTACGGAGGAAAAGGGCGATATTCGGTATTTCAGCCACAATCTTGACAACGTCATTGACGGTGTGGAGAAGGCTGTAGCACGTTTGGCGTTTACGCAACAACTCACCGTTCCAGAACCGGTAAGTGAGTTTGCTCCGATTATCCTCGAGACCACGAAAGAGATAAAAAAAGCAGTATGCTGCTTACGCGATATACGACACAGCGAAATACCGTTAGAGGAGTGCTGCATAAAGATAAACGAATTGGAGAACGAAGCGGACAAACTCAATCGGAAATGGCTGAGAATACTGATGACCACGCCGACCGACGATCCTAATGAAGTGCTTACGAGACTCTTGCTCAAAGAGATCGTGGATATCCTGGAAGATACCATGGACAACTGCGAAGACGTGGCTAACATTTTGGAGACCTTCAGATTAAAGGGCGGCATCTAATGGAGCTTGTCTCGATTTATATTATTATTATCATAATCCTTGCGCTGGTCTACAATTTTCTGAACGGCGCGAATGACAGTGCGAATGCGATTGCCACGGTAATCGCGACCAAGGCGTTAACACCGCTCAAGGCGTTGGTTCTCTCCAGTGTGTTCAACCTCATCGGCGCGTTTGCATTTACCGAAGTCGCAAAGACCATCGGCAAAGGGATCGTTTCGACTACGGATCTGACCGCCACCGTCTTTCTTGTGGTGCTTATCAGCGGCTTAATTGGCGCGATACTCTGGACATATGTCTGCACTGCAGCCGGCATCCCAATAAGTGTAACGCATTCATTGGTGGGCGCGATTATGGGTGCGGGACTCGTTGCCGGAGGAACAGGCGTAATCCAGTGGGAGATACTCACCAACAAAGTATTCCTTGCCATTGCACTCGGTCCCTTCGCGGGCTTCATCGCAGGAGCTTTTATCTTTTCGCTCATCAGTTGGGTCCTGTACATCTTCTTTAAAGATACACCATCACCAAGTACCGAACGGATTTTTAAGAAACTGCAGCCTATTTCAGCCTCTTTTATGTCTTTCAGTCACGGCATGAACGACACGCAAAATGCCATGGGCGTGATCAGTGCAGCGCTAATAGCTGGCGGTTTTCTCGCCACACAGTCAGGAGAGCAATTCCCCGTGCCCTGGTGGGTGCGGATAATCTGTGGAGTTGTCATGGCGCTGGGCACACTTTTGATGGGCTCGCAAGTGATTAGGACGATGGGGTGGAAACTAACGAAGCTGGAGCCGAAGCACGGATTCGCTGCCGAAACCGGAGCGGGCCTCGCACTGGTAGCGGTGAGTTTAGCGGGCATGCCGGCAAGCACCACGCACGTCATGGGCTCATCAGTGATCGGAGGTACATTCTTCCAAAGCCTTGGCAGAATACGGTGGTTAGAAGTAGGAAGAATGATCACGGCATGGATAATCACACTCCCACTGGCTGCAGTAATCGGCGGGGCAGCCTATTGGCTTGTGCAGTTTTGGACGTGAGGACATTGAAGGATGATCTAGCCGGTGAATGCACAGAAGCAAACGGCTACAAGCCTTCGATCAGCAATATTATATAAAAATAGATTGATTTATGATTTTAGATACATTTATATATAGATGCTGAACTCAATACATATTTGATAAAAAATGGGAAAAAATAAAGCGATAGTGATGGCGGCACTAGTAGCGATAGCAGTAGTGACTGTTTTGACACCGATGATGCACGCGACGACGCCAACCGGCCTTTCGGGCGAACTGACCGTCGCGGGTTCGACAACGGTGCTACCGATCAACCAGGAATGCGCACGACTTCTCATGAACGCGAACCCTGATTTGCGAATATCCGTATCGGGTGGTGGATCCGGTCATGGCGTCAAGTCGGTCGGAGCCGGCGAGATCGATATCGGTGCGGCATCGCGAGACGTAAAAGCTGCGGAGCTGGAACTGTATCCAGACCTGAAGCCAGTGGCAATTGGCAAGGACAGCGTGGCAATCGTGGTGCATCCGAGCAATACGATAAACGATTTGACGTTAGAACAGGCAGCGCAGATCTTTAGCGGCGAGATAACGAACTGGGAAGAGGTCGGTGGCGCCAATACTGCTATTCGCGTAATAACGCGAGAAGAAGGATCAGGAACGCGAGAGACATTCGAGAAATACGTGATGACGCCCTTTGACAAGGAGGTAGCAGGAAAAGCTTCAGTGAAAGGATCAAATGGCGAGGTACGAGCAACGGTTAGTAGCGATGCCAATAGCGTAGGGTATCTCTCCCTTGGCTACGTTGACAACACCATGAAAGCGATTAAAGTAGGCAGCATAGAGGCAACGGTCGCGAACGTGCTTTCAGGCGATTATCCAATCCAGAGGAGTCTGTATCTCATAACAAAGGGCGAGTCAAGTGCACTCGAACAGGCGTTCATCGATTTCGTTTTGAACAGTGAAGGACAAGAAGTTGTCGAAGACATGGGCTACATAAAAGTAATTTCTGAAGAACTACCAACGACAGCAACTGCAACGCCTGCACCAGCCACGCCAACACCTGAACAACCAGGCTTTGAGGCCGTGTTCGGCATTGCGAGTCTGCTTGCCGTAAGCTATCTCGTACTGAAGCGAAAGCATGACTGAGAAAGAGAAAAATAAGAAACCAAAACCAAAACTGTGAAAAGTGGAGCCATATTTTTTCCTCCACTGCTGTTATTTTTTGTGAATGAAAGCTGGCTGAAACGGGAAAAGGAACCATGAAAATAGCGCACGTATCTGACATACATGTGGCAGATCCTCATTTCCTGCCGGATTTGGCTCAAAACGTGGTCGACACGATTAACGAGATAGAACCAGAAATCCTGGTCGTTACCGGTGATTTAACCAATAATGGGTATCCCCATGAATTTGAAGAAGCGAAACGCTATATCGAGCGGATAGCGTGTAAAACCAAAATAATAATTCCAGGAAATCATGATGTTCGTAATGTCGGATACCTGGGTTTTGAAGAGTTTTTTGGAAAACGATCAAAGGTGGAGCAGTATGACGGGATAACTATTGTCGGCATTGATTCCACGCAACCGGACCTCGATGAGGGCC
>CAYUEX010000097.1:0-1437 GCA_964443855.1 uncultured Halobacteria archaeon
GGTAGATGCCGTCCCCGTAATTATAAGAAGCATTATTGTCCGTCAGCGTGTTATCGTCCGATCCACCGAGGTAGATGCCAGCCCCCATCACAGGAAATCCGACGAGGGTGTCGGTGAGGATAGTGTCCTCCGACTCTGTGGCGTAGATGTCATACCCATTATTCAAAGCGATATTGTTCGTCAGCGTGTTATCGTCCGATCCATCGAGGAGGATACCGCACCAGTAATTATCAGAAGCAGTATTGTTCGTCAGCGTGTTATCGTCCGATCCATCGAGGAGGATACCCCCGTTATTATTAGAAGCAGTGTTGCCGGTGAGGGTGTTGTTGTTCGATCCACCGAGGTAGATGCCGTCCCCGTAACTATAAGAAGCATTATTGTCCGTCAGCGTGTTGTTGTTTGACTCAGACAGATGGATGCCGAAGCTGTTGTAGTTGACGTTATTATTCGAAATGTTACCGTGCTCTACGCCATGAAGATATATTCCCGCAGGGTATATTCCCGGAGAGCCTTCTTCTTTTGCTCCAGTAACCGTGAAGCCAGTAATGTTCACGTAGTCTTCGGTCACGTCGAATACATGATCGCTCGAGGTCAATGCGTTCACGATACAGTTCTCAGGCCCCTTCTTCGATTTGATCGTTAAGCGCTTGTCCACATCCACGTTCTCGTCGTACGAGCCGTCCTTAACGCAAATCGTTTCACCTTCGGTCGCATTCTCCACTGCAGCCTGTATCGGTGTGTCACTGAGATTGAACGCACCGCCACAACGCCACCAGCCGTTTTCGTTTACACAGATGTCACCACAGTCACAACATGGTGGAGCCACATTCCAGATCCAAGTCTGCATATCCTTACCATTCGGATTCCAAGCACTCGCGGATACATTATGCTCACCCACCGTCTCTGCATGTAGGGTGTAATTCGCCTCTGCTACAGTATTGTTCGTGTCGGGCAAGGGTGAACCATCCAGATACCAGCTCACGTTCACTGTCTGATCCACAGTAATGTTGAAAAGTCTCCAATTGCCGACCGTGTCGTAAACAGGTGATGGTTTAGGAGCGAAGGATGTGATATTTGGTGGTGGTGGACCAAACGCCTGCGTGTTCGGTACTGCGAAGAGTGAAATAGCTGCAAACACTAAACTTACCATAACCGCAATCAATACAATTGAAATATGCTTTCTCGTTTCAATTTCCATTTTTCTATTTTTTACCTCCTTTTTTTTGCTAAATTTATGCTATTTAACGGGATCTATTACAGATCCCCGGACCCTAAGAGCGGGTCAACCTTAGAGGTATGTTGTAAAGGGTAATATAAAATAGGGTCAGAGCTTGGAGTAAGAACCTGAAGTAAGTACCTAAAACACACGCGCAAATAGTTCACTTTAGGCTGTTATTTTAGCACCGTTCCTTTTTTGTGAACTGATAATACCATCTA
>CAYUEX010000097.1:1447-7420 GCA_964443855.1 uncultured Halobacteria archaeon
AAGAATAAAGCAGTTATTTCTGTGAGGATATCCACGTCATAGATAAAAAAATGTTCAACGATGATAAGGCGTTAAGTCCAGTAATAGGCGAGATTTTGATAATCGCTATGGTCGCCATTATGGCGGCAATAGTTGCTGCGTACGCATATGATATACTTGATAGTGCGACCGGAGTATCCTCAGCTACCATCGTCATTGAAGGTGCCGAGGCGGGGTCGTCCTGTGTAACGATCGTGCATATGGGTGGGGATAGAATACCTAATGCTTTTACGCCATCTTCTGAATGTTTCGTGAATGAATCGGTATTTAATAACCTCGAAGTAAAGATAAACGGTGTGATTTACGAAGGAGATGCAACGCTCAACAACGGAGAAATAGCGAAGTCCGATTTTGCCGCTGCCGATGAATTAGCGTTGAAGCTCGACCAGCAGCTTTCATCGGGTGACGTCATTCGTGTTATCTACGTGCCCTGTGGTCAAATAATAAGAGAGTTTGAGGTGTGGTGAAAACGGCGAGAAAACAGCAGCGCTACCGGTAAACGCCGTAAAGAAATTGTATCAGCCGTCTTCGCACGGTTCCTCAGCCCCTCCTTCCATCTTCCGCTCTGCTTTGCTTAAGATTCCATGCAGCGTTCGCACCTCTCGCTGGGTGAGTTCCGCTCTGCCCAGTATTCGTCGGAGCATGAGCATTGTCTTCTCCCTTTTGTGTTCCCTATACTCGATCTCGTCCAGAAACGTTCTTACGTGGGTAAACAACCGCGCTTTGTCCGCTACATTTGCTAAGGTAATCTCGCCAAAATCTCCTCCTACATCGCGTAATTCATACAGAACAACCGCAACAGCATGCGAAAGGTTCATCACCGGATAACCGGGGCTCGTCGGGACACAGACAACGAAATCACACTGCATAAGCTCCTCATTCAAGAGCCCTTGATCTTCTCGACCGAAAAGAAGCGATAAAATGCCGCTTTTGCCTTCTATCTTCTTTTTCAGCTCGTGCGGTGGGAAAAAAGGCATTCTCATATGTCTATTAACAGAAACGCCGGGCTGAGAGGTGGTACCCGCAACAAGCGCAGAATTTTCTATCGCTTCATCCACCGAGTCCACTATGGGGGCTGCGTTAAGCAGATCGTACGCGTGAGACGCAACCAAAAACGCTTTCTTGCCGATAGCCGTCGGATTGACGAGATAAAGGTTCGAGAAGCCGAAGTTTTTTGTCACGCGTGCTACCGCACCTATGTTCTCTTCATTCTTCGGTTCCACAAGAATTACTCTGACTTCCATGCGGCTTCCTAAACCAGTGAAAATTAAGCGCCCTTTCCGCGTCTTCTCTTTTTATTTCTATCCTGCCATACTACAAGATAAAATAAACTCGTTATCCTCAAGTACTAACCTTTTGGAGACAGGCATAAGGGTGGAAATGGAACGAATAGCACTCAAACTCGGTTATCTCGGTACGCAGTATCATGGTTTTCAGATTCAGCCCCAGTTTGCTGGTCTAACGATAGAAGGGGAACTTTTCAAAGCATTAGAGAACCTCAACATCATTGAGGACCGAGCACCATCGAATTATGCCGCTGCTGGTCGAACTGATAAGGGTGTGCATGCGCTCGCCCAGGTTGTCTCCTTTGACACTGCGAATCCCAAAGTGACGCCCAGAATGATTAACAGCATGCTCCCGGATGATATATGGACTTTCGCACTTGCAAAACCGGCTTCTGATTTTAACGCTCGCAAGCATGCGATCGGTCGTGCATACCGTTATTTTTTGCGGGTGCACCCTGAGGACAATATAGATGTGGCACGCATGCGAGAAGCATCGGAACTGTTTATCGGCACGCATGACTTCTCTAACTTCTCGAAGTCCCCGGGCCGTAATGAGCAAGAAGCCCTGTATTACACTCCGATTCGAGAGATCAAACGAATAGAAATCGCAACAGAAAGAAGCAGTTCGTTTGTTGTTATGGACATAGAAGCAAACGGTTTTCTGCGTAAAATGGTACGTAAGATCGTCTCAGCGTTGAAATTAGTCGGCTGTGGCGCGCGGGATACACAATGGGTAGCGGACCTCTTGGAACGGCGTGTTATGGAGCACGTTGAACCTGCACCTCCGTTCGGGCTTATCCTCAAAAATGTTACGTATCGTGACGTTGACTACGTAGAAGATGAGTATGCAAAGGGAAGAATAACCACGCGACTAACCGAGGCGTTAGCGTTTCACGCCACTATTACAGAAGTGCTGGATGAGCTGGTGAGCCTCTATACGTAATGCTTTGGGAATCTTCCACAAGTGCGACGAAACTTTATATTACACCGCATCTGTAATTCCTATAAGGTACGTGGCAAATGGTGAGCAAAGAGCGCGTTATGCAGAAACAAAAGGAGCAGATGAAAAAGCTTTTGGAAACCATGCTCATGGCTTTAGGTTTCTTCATCCTATTTGGTATTGTTATTATCCCAGGGCTCCGTGAAGGCTTGGGCAACGCTTTGGGTGTCGTTCTTAATCCCGTTGCAAACTCAATTGGTCTTGATAAGTTCCTGATCACCATCCTTATCCTATCGGTGGTCACCGGCATGTACACCTCGGTGGTGCAGAAGTACACGACGAATTGGGAGCTGATGGAGAAGTCAAAGCACTATCAAAAGCAGATTCGGGAGCTGCAGAAAGAATTAATGGAGGCAAAGCGCGAGAACAACAAACATATAATAAAGAAGCTCGAGAAGAAGAAAGAAGAGATAATGAGGAAGCAAACACAATTTTCCGGTGAAATGTTCAGGCAGCAAATGAAGCCCATGGCGTACATCGGCATTATTACGATACCAATATTTATGTGGATCTGGGGCTATGTAGATGTCAACCCCCTTGGCACGGTTATTTTCCCGTTGATCGGTGAAAAAGAACTCACAGCCACGTTTGTTTTCAGCCTTCCCTACTGGGTGCTCTGGTACATGGTCTGCTCGATACCCATAGCGCAGCTGATCCGAAAAGCAATTGGCATACGGAGTAGTATGTAGTGTAAGGCCGTTTTGGGTATATTTATCTGTCTCGACGACTGATTCTAATAGAGCAGAGGTGAAAGGAAGAGAAGGGAAGGTAACGAAATGAAAGAGAAAGTTGAAGAGATTATGACACGGCAGGTCGTTACGGTAACGGAGAACAATTCGCTGCGAGATGTTGCACAGGTATTCAGAGCGAATAAAATCGCGGGTGCACCGGTTCTCAATGACCAAGAAGAAGTTGTTGGCGTGATTAGTGAGGCGGACATTTTAAAGCTCTTGGACACGTATCATTGGTACACACCCCTCTTGACGACTCTGGATATTTTACATTTACATGAGGAGAAATCACATGATATACAGCAGGATATCGAAAAAGCAGGCGCGATGACGGTGAAAGAGATAATGTCGAAGAAACCGCAAACGGTTTCGCCCGATGCCTTAATTGATGATGCTGCAGAGATCATGCACACCACCGGGTTTAATCGCTTACCCGTTGTTGGCGAAACTGGCACGTTAGTCGGGATCGTTACCAGAGCGGACATACTCGCTTCTCTTTATGAACGGTAAAGGAGCAATGAGCAATGCAAACAAAAGCAACTATTAAAGTTAAGGAACTTATGAAAACTGACATAATTGCATTTAAGCCCAGCGATACGATTTACCAGGTAGCGAAAACATTGAGGGCACAGAGAATTAGCGGTGCTCCGGTACTCGATGACCAGAACCGGGTTATCGGCGTCATCAGTGAAGCAGACATCATGAAATTGACTGCAACAGTCCCTTTTCCTGATATTGACCCGCTCAATCCTTTTCCCGTCTTCTCGCTGACTTCTTACATGAATAAGGTGAAGCGAATTCCAGACGAAATTGATGCGCTGTTCGAAGGGGCGGTAAACGACGTCATGTCAAAAAAGCCGATAACACTTTCACCTGACGACTCGATTTCGGATGCGGCTCGACTCATGCATAAAAGTGATTTTAACCGGATCCCGGTGGTCGATGAGGATGGGAAATTAGTGGGGCTGATAGCACGAGATGATATTATCAGCGTTTTCGCACACTAAACCCGCCAAAAAGCATCATCTAAAAAACAAATCGTTTTTACAGCACGTACGGCCCGGCCAGCATAACAACAATAGCGCCGAAGATGAAAAGAGCGAACAACGATGCGATAGCCCTTGCGACTTTTTCTTTCCGCTTCTCTTCCTTTATCCCTAGCTTCAGTACGGGATTCAGCATCTCCCTAAACACATAGCCGCCATCAAGGGGGATTGCAGGCAGGCAGTTGAACAGACCAACGTAGAAATTAATCCAGCCTATCCAGAACAGCACATCCGCAGTCCAAAAAATACCACCACCTAAGAATGAGGCAACACCCATAGGCTCGTACAAATGAGCGAGCAGCGGATTAAAGCCACCAAACCCAACGGGAAGAGGCGCAATGGGCATGATGGTCAGCCAAAGCCAGGTATTTAGCCATTGGCGTGGTGACAACGTCATAAAAGAATACGGTATGCTCTGCAGCCCCTCGAGGTATTGTTGTGCGGGAAAATCCACTACGAGGATTCCTAAGGGGTTATTAGCAACGAAAACGCCTAAGTATCCGATTCCCTCCTTTAATGGCGAGGCTCCCAACTCTACCGTAACCGTTTTTTCGTTCGTTTGCACTTCTATCATCTGAGCGGGTGTGGTATTGTCCATAAACGCGTGAAAATCATCGTAATCGATTATGCTGGTGTTATCCATCCTTATTATACGCAAGCCCTCGGTTAATCCTGCTTGAGACGCGGGCAACTCCGCCTCGACGCCGACGAGAGAGACGCCCGTGCTTTCAGGACCGCCCTGCACGACGAGTGCTCGTTCTGTTCCACTTTTATCCAAGACCGTAATTGCCGTCTCATCTTTTGCTCGCAACGCGGTATTCAGTTCCTCGATACGCGTAACCGGTGAATCGTCGACCATGGTGATGAACATCTCAGGTTCTATTCCCGCACTCTCCGCGAGACTGCCTCCGGCAACGTCGTAAACGTACAACACGTTATCGCAAACCGGCTGGATGGAGAAGAGCAGAGCAAAGAACAGGCCAAATGCAATGAACGCCACGCAGAAATTGCTGGTGACACCTGCAGAAAGTATGCGTGTTCGCTCACGAGACGTTGCTACTTTCTTCGTGCTCAGTCCTTCTGGTTCATCGGCATCAATCGATTCGCTATCCTTTTTACCTTTCTTTTTTTCCTTTTCACCAAAGAGCTGCTCAGAGTCCGGCTCTGCGAATGCACCGATCGGCACGATCGCAATCAGCAGCCCCATTGACTTTACTTTTATCTTTTCTACCGTGCTCAGAATGGCATGAGACAGCTCGTGAACCACCAACGCGATCACAAAGCCGACCCAGGCAGACAACGGTATGAACTCATTTAATCCCGGGATGAGCAGCCAATTCCGAGGTTCGTGTATCTTCGTTGGTTCCGGATGCGTAATAAACGTCCCATACACGCCGTACACTACAAGGACAACCATAAACACCATGGCGATAATCACTAAAACCGTACCGATGTTAGCATAGGCCCTCCAGAATCGCTCTCGTCTCGTACCTTGTGACAACCTCTCCAATAATCGCTCCCCTCGTTTCGTCCGTAGCATCAAGATGGGACCAACGGTGGAAATATTATACCGCTTCAAAATGCCCTTTTTATCAAGTGCGATAACGATAAACCAGTAAACCAAGAATAGGTACAGTATCAACGTCGGATAATACGGGTTCATTTTTGGGTTTGCAACGATATTAGAATGCTCGTGGAGGTATATATAATTTCGATGACGGACTGAACGCGAATTATTTTCCTTTATTTATTTGATGAAACTTTTTTACACTTTCTTTTCAAAAAGAACCTGTGCTAAAAGAAAACCCATATCTTTCGATAAACCCTTTCTTTCTAAAAAAGCTTCTAAACGCCCCGTGAAGAATATTATT
>CAYUEX010000098.1:0-7363 GCA_964443855.1 uncultured Halobacteria archaeon
ATTGTCTGCCCTCGGTGGATCTTGGCAAGCCAAATGAATATAATTTACCTCACGGTTAACTGTTGCCAATATATTCTTTAGTTCTACATGGTGCTTCGGGACGCCGAAAATACCTGCTCTCCATCATCCGATAGCATCATAGAACTCAAAATAAAAAATGTTGCTATAATAGAAGTTTCATATATGCTGGTACTTGCTGGCAAGTAATTGGAGTTTGGACCTTTATTACACTCATTATATTTTTGAACTCGGCATCTTCTACACTTCGCCACGATGTGAAGGGAATCATTTTTTTCCCTATCCAAACCCACAGAACCTAAGAAGCGAAGCGGGTGCGGGAAAAGATAAAATATCCTTACTGCCCAATCTAACGGGGATATCCTCCAGGAATCCGAGGAACTTCCTGAATGAGAGGCAGTCCGCAACTTGCGATGGTCATAAAACTCAAAACACAAAACTTTTTCTGAGAACGGAGTGGGTTTTATTTTGCCACACGCACAGAAAACGGATGTATTGTTTAATACTATTATCGCACTATTTTTAGGTAATAAGAATGATAGTCGAGGAGATGCTTGTCTAATTGATGTATGAAAACTGAAAGTATTGTGTTAATTGGCATGGCTGGGGTGGGTAAGTCTACGGTGGGTGAATTACTCGCCAAAGTGTTGGGATTCGATTTTATAGACTTAGATGAGTACATAGTAAAGAAAAAGGGCAAGTCAGTGCAAGAAATCATTGATGAAGAAGGAGAAGAAGCTTTTCTCCACGATGAAAAACAAGGAATGTACGAAATAGATTTGAAACGTAAGGTAATTGCCCCTGGTGGTAGTGTCGTTTATCACTCGAATCTTATGGTCTATCTGAAAGAGAATGCGACACTCGTTTTCCTGGACGATTCGTTTGAAAATATAGAAGGAAAACTGGTAAATGCCTCGACCCGAGGTATAGTAAGACTAAAGACGAAATCGTTACGGCAGATCTACGATGAAAGAAGACCGCTTTATGTTAGGTATGCGGACATCTCCTTAAATTGTCAAGGGATGTCACCGGATCAGATAGCTCGAGAACTACTGCACCACTATTTGGAATTACGTGCGAGGGAAGAAAAGTTTTTAGATGAATAGCTGATGGTTTGAAGGAACACTTGGTAAATTTATGCATGCGGAGGGGGAGATTCGAACTCCCGAACCCCTGCAGGATGAGGCCCTGAACCTCACGCCTTTGTCCACTCGGCAACCTCCGCACCACGTACGTTTCTCTCTGTTTGGTAAACTAAAAGAAAGTGGGTGTTAAAAAAAACCCTTTTGTTTTGTAACGCTATACTACAATGGTCAGAACCATGCAATTACCGGATCGCGTCACCGCACTGAAGAGCGACTTTCTTCGCCTGATCAAGTTCTCTATTGTCGGCAGTATTGGCGCGGGTATCAGCACCGGCTTTCTCTGGCTTTTTACCGACGTTGCAGGGCTGTATTACCTCTATTCCTCTGCAATCGCCATTGAAATCGCCATCATTCTCCAATTCCTTATGAACGACCGGTGGACTTTTAAGGAACGGAAGACCACGCATGTCGAGCAATTCGTGAAACGCATAATCAAGAGCAATATATGGCGTTCCGGTGGCTTGGCGGTCAATATCGGCGTTCTGTACTTCTTAACAGAGCACGTGGGGCTCTACTATCTGCGCTCACACATCGTAGGGATCTTCTGCGCGTTTTTGTTGAATTACCTCTTTGAAAGCCGATTGACGTGGGGCGTCCACTAACGCGGATGCACCGCGCTAATAAAAAGTTTTATTTAAACCTATCGTAGAGTGTATACAGAGATGGCAGAAGAAGAAAGCTACAGTGCAAAGGATATACAGGTGCTCAAAGACCTAACGGCGGTGCAAAAACGGCCTGCGATGTATATCGGCGACACGGGCAACAGAGGTCTTCATCATTTGGTGAATGAGGTGTTAGACAACAGCGTCGATGAAGCCATAATAGGGTTTTGCACCAATATTGACGTGATAATCAATCTGGACAACTCCGTTACGGTAACGGATAATGGACGGGGGATTCCTGTTGACCTGCACGCGGAATATAAAATTCCCGCAGTGGAAGTAGTAATGACCAAGCTGCATGCGGGTGGTAAATTCGATGACAAGGTTTACAAGGTAGCCGGTGGGCTGCACGGTGTGGGAATTTCGGTGGTTAATGCACTTTCCGAGTGGCTGGAGGTAGAAGTGCAGAGGAACGGGCATAGCTATTACCAGAAATACGCACGTGGCAAGCCAGTCTGCGAATTGCAAGCGTCGATGCGACCGGAAGGAGCTAAAGACGAAAGTGGGACGCGCGTACGATTTAAACCGGATTTTAAAATTTTTGGCTCGTATGAAATAGACGCGAGCATTTTAAAAACGCGACTACGAGAGCTTGCGTTTCTGAATAAGGGGCTTTCGCTTTCGTTAAAAGATGAACGAACCGGCGAGGAGCATACGTTCAACTACGAAGGAGGCATTGCTGCGTTCCTGGAATACATAAACCGGAATAAGCACGTGCTGCACGGGCCTATACTTTTTGATGGCGATAGGGACGAGGTTAAGGTGGAGATCGGAGTGCAGTACAACGACAGCTATGCGGAGAACATCTTCTCGTTCGTGAACAATGTGAAGACCATCGAGGGCGGAAAGCATCTCAGTGGGTTCAAAGCGGCACTGACGAAAGTGCTTAACGAATACGGGCGAGAGAATAATCTGCTGAAAAAAGTGAGTTTGGACGGTGACGATGTACGAGAAGGGCTCACCGCGATACTGAGCGTAAAGCTCAGGGATCCACAGTTCGAGGGGCAGACGAAGACAAAACTCGGGAATAGCGAAGTCCGGGGCATTGTCGAATCGATTGTGCGGGAGCACCTGGGTGAGTTCCTGAACGAGCATCCTACAGATGCAACTTCAATCATCAAGAAATCCATGGAGGCGGCACGAGCACGTGAAGCGGCACGACACGCACGTGAAATCGTGCGGAAGAAGGATGCAATCTCGGATTCACTGCCCGGTAAGCTCGCGGACTGCTCAGAGCGCGATCCTGCGAAGAAGGAGATTTACATCGTTGAGGGTGATTCTGCCGGTGGATCGGCGAAACAGGCACGGGACAAGAACTTTCAGGCGATTCTGCCTATACGCGGTAAGATTCTGAACGTGGAGAAGGCGCGGCTGGACAAGATCCTGAAGAGTAACGAAATCCGAGCGCTTGTCACGGCACTGGGTGCGGGCATTGGCGATGATTTCGATATTGAAAAAGCGCGCTATCATAAGGTAATCATTATGAGCGATGCGGACATTGACGGCGCGCACATTCGAACACTCTTGCTCACGTTCTTCTATCGATACATGCAGGAGATAGTAAGCACGACACACGTGTACATCGCGATGCCGCCGTTGTACATGGTGAAGAAGGGCAAAGAGGTACGCTACGCATTCTCCGATGACGAGTACATGAAGATTCTGGAGGAGTTAAACGTGAAGGAAGGCGATACTGGTGTGAAGATACAGCACTACAAGGGTCTGGGCGAGATGAATGCCGAGCAGTTGTGGGAGACGACGATGAATCCCGAGACACGGTGCATCAAACAGGTGCACTTAAAGGACGCTGCCGAGGCGGACTGGCTCTTTACCGTGCTCATGGGTGAGGAGGTCGAACCGCGCCGGAACTTCATACAGTCGCACGCGAAAGACGTGATGAATTTGGATGTGTGAGAGAATCAAAATTCATAGAGTATGACGTCCGACGCGGATATGAAAGATGCTTTATGGCAAAGATACATATGATTTGATGAACGACAGTAGATATCTTTACAGAGCATTAAGAAAAGAAGAAATTGATGCTGGGTATGTATTAATTCCCAAATCACAAAAGCCGTTTCAAAACCATCCTCGAGTAGGTATTGATACAAGACTTCCGTTTAAATTGGGAGAGCAAGAAGAATACGCAGTCAGACAACATCAATGGAAGCGGAACGGATTTCCAACATCAGGAATTTCAACAACTCCTCATTTTGAGAGAGCAATAGATTATGCGCGAGAGGGGGTAATTGTAAAAATAAATCGTCAATTATGTAGTAAGTACGGCATCAGAGAATATGTTGTTAAGGAATATTTAGATAAATTCCCAGAAGACATTGCCGTTCCTGAAGATGATGAAATAATCCTCGTGAAGGAAAATGGCAATTCATTTCCAAAAGAAATTATAGAAGAGGTCATACCGATAAATCCAAAAATCGAAGCGGCTACGGAAGAAGGGGTGAAACCCAACACTCTTTGGTAATACCATATCCAGTTAGCTAACCTAAAAATCCCAAGTCAACTTGAGGATAATCAAAATTCTCCAAAAACATTTTCGGTCTCAATTTTCAATCCTAACATGTTGTAGCTCCCAAAAGATCAGTAAGCGATAAGCAAAAACCGTGAATGGAGCTTCAAATTTGTGGTTCCTTCGTAACCCCGCAAAAACTCTTAATCAACGATAACCCTATCTAAAACTACTTGGACATCTTGTTACAAAAACGATGGTTTTAGAATCATTCCGAAAGATCTGGAATTCTGAATGGTTTCAGGGCACGAAGAATCGGAAGAATTACTTCGAGGGCTGGTACTTCAAACTTGTTGACGCGTCTGAGAAGCATATCCTCGCGGTTATCCCTGGAATCGCTCTCGGAGAGACTGAGGAGGATTCACATGCATTTATCCAACTGTTAAACGGCAATACTGGCAATTTTTGCTATTACACGTTCTCTATCGACGATTTTATTCCCTCGGCAACGAAATTCGAGGTAACCATTGGGAACAACGATTTCTCGGTGGATTCACTGAAATTGGACCTTACTAACACCAATCACAGGATTCGTGGCGAGCTTCGGTTCGAAAAAGTCGTTCCCTATCCTAAGAAATTACTCTCTCCGGGGTTTATGGGCTGGGGCAGTTTCATTCCGTTCATGCAGTGCAAACATGGCATGGTGAGCATGAATCATACACTTCAAGGAGCGCTGGAAATTGACGGGGAGCAGATAGCATTCGACGGCGGAAAAGGCTACATCGAGAAAGACTGGGGGCACAGCTTTCCCGGTTCGTACATCTGGATGCAGTCGAATCATTTCACCAACGACGATGTTTCCTTTATGCTCGCACTTGCCCGAATACCGTGGCTGCACTTTACTATTACAGGTTTTGGGGCGGTGCTCTGGTATAACGGTCAGTTTCATACCTTCGCAACGCATACGGGTGCTAAAATCACCCACTACGAGAAAGGCGATACGTGGGTCAGAATAACCATTGAGGATAAACGTTTTGCATTGAGCGTCGAGGGGATTCAAGACACTGTGTGGGAACTCAAAAGCCCCGCTCGGGGCACGATGACGGAAAGTATCTTTGAAAGCCTCACGTCAACCTTAACCGTGCAGTTTTACGAGAAAACAAAATCAGGAAAGCGACTACTTTTTGAAGATAGTGGCAGAAATGCCGGATTGGAAATCATGGATGGTAAGGATGAGATCTTACGCGATCTGAATCGATAGTCTCCATGTTTGCGAAAGCGCCGCCTAGGCAGTTTTTGGCGGTAGAAAGATCGAAAGCGCTGCAGGAATGTAAAAAACACCCAGGATTACCAGTATTCCTATCAGCAAGAGCATATCAGCACCGTTCGTTAGGCCTTCAAGCGCATACGCACCAATAATCAGCAACGAGGTGAAACTATGCGCCTTGATCATATCCAGGTTTGCCGGTGCCAACCGTCGTGGATCATCGTAGTGATGAAACAGAATTTTTATGGATCGGTAGACTAACGGGAATGAGAAGAGCGCAATCAAGGTGAGAGGCGGTAAGACGTGAATGGCTACACCCATTACAATTACGAGGTACGTTGCAGCCCAGCTTACAAGGTAAAGTTTAATTCCTGCGTGCTTACCGTAGCGTGCTATTAAGGTTAACTTACCCGCTCTCTTGTCCTCTTCGAGGTCTGGAAGTTCATTGATGACGATCATTGAGAAGAGCATGATACCGCAAGGAAGTGTTGCTAATAGTGCTTCGAGGCTGAGGTGCTGCGCTTGCACAAAATAGGAGCCGAGGCCAATGGTGATACCAAAGTTGACGAGTAACCCCAACTCACCCAATCCCCGATGCGAAAACCTGATCGGTGGCGCGGTGTAAAATATGGAGCAAAAAACGCCGAAAAATGCAAACGCCAGGATGAGAAGCCCCCGTACGATCCCAAGATAAATGCCGATGGCTATCGTAACGAGATAGAAAAGCGTGAATACTTTAAACATAGCGCCTGGCGTGATCAACCCGCTGGTTAAGGTGCCGCTTCCGCCGGTATATGGATTTTTATCTCCCGGTTTCTGCTGATCAACGGCATGTTTAAAGTCAAAATAGTCATCGGTCATGTTTAACGCGATGTGATTGATCGAAACGCCGAACAGTACGAGAAAGAAATACCAGAGCGAAAAGGTGAAGTCAACCGCCCAACTGACAATTGCACCAATCGCTGCAGGGAACATGCTTGGTGGCACAAAATGATATCGAAAAGCTCGCTGCCAAATACTTAGTCTTTCCGAATACATTTTACGCATAATATGGGTTAATTTGTCGTACCCACTTAAAAATGTTCGCTGATGGTAAAATGCCCGGCAATAGTTTAGTAGACTAATCCTTTCCGGTCCGGTTGTACTGCCGTGAATACAGCAATTACAAAATGACTTCCTCTGAAGGTTCTGCTACTTCTCCGTGCTCCTTTGAATTCACTCTACATAAATAGCGGGTTTAAGCGGCAGTGCAAATCTCTTCTTTCCTTTCGGGTCGTAATCCTCGTTTATTCCTATTTCACAGTCAAACTCCTTCGCTAAATACTCGCTCTCGCGTTCCAGAGTCTTTGCTTCACTCACCTCGCTGTATTCGAGGTTGCTTTTCATCAATAGCTTGACGAAATCCACCGTGCTCTTATCCTTGCGTATCTGCATCGCCTCTTTTATCTTGTCCCTGTCTGGCACGTCCTTGAGCGCTTTGAAGAGTTCCCACTTCCAGTGTTCCGTCTCGGCATCTGCGGTATACAGGTAAATCTTATTGGGCGTAATTCGCGCGATCTTCAATATCTCCTGTATATCTTCAACCAAAGAGACCACGTAGTCCTCCTCGCGCTCTACCTGCCCGTCAATAAGCTCCGTTTTAACCGCCGGCAGCGTTTGCAGCGAGATAAACGTATCATATCGCTGGTGCCAGAGCTCTTCGCAGATATGCGGCACGAACGGCGAAAGAATAATGCGCCAGTCATCCAGAGTGCTCCTGAGAATCCGCCGACACCGTTCCACGCTCTCCCGTTTCTCGTAATAC
>CAYUEX010000099.1:0-7352 GCA_964443855.1 uncultured Halobacteria archaeon
GGAAGTGGTTATTTAATGGAATAACGCCAGAGAATCACCTATCTACGCGAACAGGCGGGGATTTCAAAGAGCGTCTCTGTACATTCGTTACGGCATAGTTTCGCAACGCATTTATTGGAGAGCGGTGTTGATCTGAGGTACATCCAGGAACTACTGGGGCACAAAAGTTCGAAGACAACGGAGATTTATACACACGTGAGTAGGAAGGACCTAGCGAAGATCAAAAGTCCGTTAGTTAGATAGTTTGTTTAAGAACGAGGGTGGAGAAGGCGGAAAAGGATGAGAGGAAGGAAATGTGGGGATATTGCTGGTTCATCCAGAGGGATGTATATCCGCAATATTGCGGATATACCTGAGTTATGTACAATGCCTCGCTACCGATAACTTAAAGGAGTCTAAGGTAACATGAGCCAAAGAATTGAACAAATCCTTGAAGTCATAAAAGAAGTTCGTGAGAAATTCCTGAATCAAACAGGACCTAGATCTGTTAGTCGTATGCGTGTGAAAGCTGTAGCTTCAGTAGCAGATCGGCGAAAGATTAGAAACCAAACAGTGCTTGACAAGTTCATTAGACAACTCCAACCAGATATTGAAGTTGCCGCAGACTTCGACAAGCTCCTTGAGGACTGGCTGGTTCACGATTCAGATGAACTAAAGAATATCGTTCTCAAGCACAAATCTGATCGCTGGGATGTAGAGTTGATCAATAACGCCTTTTACAAGGCCCCGGAACCTCATATCCTTTTGGCTCAAGAATTTGGATATGATCCAAATGAGGAGTCTTTCAAGGAAGGAAAGGCACAACTTAGACTCCATTTAACAAAGGAGCGCAATCGTTTCCTCGTTATTCGTGCCAAGGAAATATGGAATCGGGAACAAAATGGACGAGTACGATGTTCGATTTGTTCTTTTTCTTTTCCAGAAACATACGGCAAGGTTGGAGAAGGTTTTATCGAAGCGCATCATACTCAACCAATTTCGTCGCTTGCTCCAGATACAATTGTAAGCATGGCTGACCTAGTTCCTGTTTGTTCAAATTGTCATAGTATGCTGCATCGCCACCGTCCTTGGATTACAGCAGAACAGTTACGCACCATTTTAGAGCAAAAGACATAGAAACGTTTGGCACTGTACATAACACAGCATAAAAGGTTCGTGCCCCTTTCGGGGTACTCACTTAAACCCAGCAGCCATTTAGAGGAAGGGTGGGCTTCTTTTATGCTGGAAACGTTATGTGCAATATTACTCAACAAAAAAATTATAAAGGATAACGAATATTATAAAATTATGAATCAAAAAGAAAAACAAGAATACTCAAAATGGGCAGGTGTCGGTTTAATTTTTGGTGTTGCGATAGGATCCTCGCTTGATTTTATTTCTGGCGAATTCACTGGAATTACTGCAAGTATTGGTGCTGGATTGGGAATTGTTTTTGGCTCTATGATTGGATACTACAAGATTAAATCCAAGAAATAAATTTTTGTTTGCGTCATACTGTGCCTACGCTACGCTTCGGCATTTTTTCTTGCAGAAAAACCACATAACACGGCTTATACGAAATCTATCCTCGGAGTTATCTTTGGAAAATGTCTTATCTTACTACCCTCCAATTCAGATTTGACTATTACGATAGTATTTAGGGGGTTATTAAAAGCTTAGACTACTTGACCCTACAGTTGGAAAGTATTTCGCAGTGTTGTTTCCTCCCTTATTCACTTGAACTGTAACTACTTCTGCTCTGATGAGATAATACCCGTCTCAATTCATCCAGGTCCGTGATCGGAGCCTTGCACGTGTAATTTTCACAGATATATACGGTTGGCTTTCCCTGAATTGGTACCTTTCCCGTGATGAAAGGAGCCAAAGCCGCGAGTTCCTCAGTAACCCCCGGTTGTGAAAAAGCAACGACTTTATTCGGCATGAAATGGCGACTTAGCTCTGCGGCAAATACCTGCACTTCTTCTCTCTCTTGGCTTGCTAGTACGATCTGTGCAGGACTGCTGAGATAAAAATTAACGGCGCAGAGCATCTGCGTGTGCCCTAACGGGCTCTGCTCTAACGGCTCACGAAAGGTGCGAAAGACCGCTTCAGCTCGCTTTTTTAGTTTAGCATCGTCAGTGAGTGCAGCCAGTCGAAGGAGGTTCTGCGCAGCAATCGAGTTGCCAGAAGGCATTGGCCCGTCATAAGCTTCCTTTATAAATACCGCAAGTTCGCTCTCTGCAGAGAGATTGGAGAAGAATCCACCATCCGTTTTATCCCAGAACCGTTCTACCATACTCACATTCAGTTTGAAAGCCTCGCGTAACCACTGCGAATCGAAACTGGCTTCGTAAAGGTCGATTAATGCCGCAATAAGAAAGGCGTAATCTTCCAGAGTGCCGGCAATCGCCGCTTCACCGTCTCGATATCGTCGCAATAACTGCCCGTCTTCCGTAAGATTATCGAGAATGAAGTGCGCTGCGGAGGTTGCGGCTTCAAGATAAAGCTTGTCACGAAACACCTGGTAGCCAACAGCGAATGCTGAGATCATGAGGCCATTCCATCCGGTTAAAATCTTGTCGTCGGTTACAGGTCTTACTCGGTTGTCCCGTGCCTCAAGTAGTTTCTGGGTGCTCGTACGGATAAGATTGTCGTCAAATTCCTCGGATATTTCCGCTCTATGAAGCACACTTTTGTTTCGCTCGAAGTTTCCGTGCGGTGTCACCCCGTAATAGCTGCAGAGAGCTTCACCCTGCTCCTCGCCAAGAACCGATTTTATCTGAACAGGATCCCAGACGTAGAAGGCGCCTTCCACGCCCTCGCTGTCCGCGTCTACGGCTGAGTAAAACCCTCCCTTGGGGTGTTTCATCTCACGCAATACCCACGCCAGCGTCCGTCGTGCGACCTGCGCAAAGAATTGATCACCAGTTACCTGATACGCTTCGGTGTACACATGTGCTAAGAGCGCATTATCATACAGCATCTTCTCAAAATGCGGTACCAACCAGCGGTTATCAGTCGAATAGCGATGGAATCCGCCGCCCAGGTGGTCGAAGATGCCGCCCTGCGCCATCCCATACAAGGTCTTCGTCACCATCTTCAGTGCGGACTGCTCCTGTGTTCGGTAATAATATCGAAGGAGGAACGACAGATAGCTGGGCAACGGAAACTTCGGCTTTTTTACTGACCCCGTGGTCGTCTCCGCTCCGAATCCGCCATAGTTCGCATCGAACTGGAGCACAAGCTGCTCATACGCGTTATCCCGCAGGTCTGTAGAAAGTTCCGCCGCACCCGTTCGCGGCTGATGCTGGTACATCTGACGCACGAGCTGTAACACGCGCTCGGAATTCTGCAGGATCTGTTCCCGCTTATCACGCCAGGAGTCAGCGATGGTCCGAAGCAGATCGTTGAAGGCCGGTAAGCCATGGAGCGGTTGCGGTGGGAAATAGGTCCCCCCGTAAAATGGCTTCAGGTCCGGCGTAAGAAAGACAGATAGGGGCCAGCCACCCGTGCCTGCCAGCATCTGCACCGCTTTCATGTAGATATCGTCCAGGTCCGGGCGCTCCTCACGATCTACTTTGATGCAAACAAAATTTTCGTTAAGAATCTCCGCAGTCTCAGGATTCTCAAACGATTCCCGTGCCATTACGTGACACCAGTGACAGGTGGCGTACCCAATACTGAGAAAGATCGGTTTGTTCTCGTCCTTAGCTCGTTTCAACGCCTCGGATCCCCAGGGGTACCACTTTACCGGATTGTAAGCATGCTGAAGTAGATACGGGCTTTTCTCAGTGATAAGCGCGTTGGGGATTCTCCTTTCCGTACTATCGCTTCCGTGCATGAAAGCACCCTCGCATTGTACAAGACTAGTAAAGAAAGGCATCCTTTAAAGGTATTCCGCTTCCTAGTGAGAACTTACAACGCTCAACGCCAGGCGGAACGCTAAAACGAATAAGCAGTTGAAAGCAAAAAATCCATACTAATCCTTATCTTATCCGGCTCAACGATGGCCTTCAGATAGTTTTCTTTCGCCGCTTTACTCGCTCAAAAACGCCTCTTTGCTCCATTATCTCACGCGTTTTTCCGGTTACGATCACGTCAGCATCCTTCAGTTCTACAGGCGTTTGACAGCCGGTTAAGAACATTGCAACCTTCAATTCCTCGCCCATCTCCGCTATTTTCTCGACGATACTATCCACACGTAAACGTTCCATCGCGGGCTTCAGGAACGGTGAAGCAGCACTACACATATCCGCACCCAATGCGATGCTCTTCGCAATGTCAAGACCGTTTCGTATGCCGCCTGTGGCGATGATCGGAATGGGAAACGGAATCGCACTGCATTCCACAATGCTTTCCACCGTGGTAATACCCCAATCCCAGCCAAAGAGATGCCCTAAATGTTCGCCCAGTGCATCATGCTCTGCTATCGCACGGTAGATCTCAGCCGCAGCTAAACTCGTGCCTCCGAACCCTCCAACGTCTATTGCTGCCACACCGAGATCGTGGAGCTTCTTCGCCACCGCGTAACTTATCCCCGCACCGGTCTCTTTTACAATCACTGGCTTCTTTACTGCTTGACAGACCTCTTCTATCGCATCAAGGCAGCCTCGCGCATCGACGTTACCCTCTGGCTGAATGGCCTCCTGCAAGAAGTTGAGATGGATTGCAACTGCATTAGCATCGATCATCTCGATAACACGCTCGACGCCTTCTACGCCGTATTCTTTCAATTGTGGCGCGCCTAAGTTCGCATAAATGAAAGAATCGGGTGCAACATCACGAACCACACGGAATGAGTCCTCTTGATCGGCGCCTTCCAGTGCCGCTCGCTGTGAGCCAACGCCTATACCCACATCGAGGGCCTCTGCAGCCTCCGCGAGAACTGCATTTATCTTCTTTGTCTCCGGATGCCCGCCGGTAATCGAGGCGATCATTATGGGATAGCTGAACGAAAATCCCAAAAACTCCGTCTTCAAACTTATCGCGTCTTTATCTATCTCTGGTAACGCAACATGGACGAGCTTAATATCTGCAAAACACGTCTCTCGTACATCCACTTCCTTCTCCGCACAGATTCTGAGCTGCTCTATCTTTCGCTTCGACGTTTGGTTCATCTTTTCATCAAAACCTTTCTATCTAAAAAGAAGTTACCAATAAATTATCTTTACGTTATTTCCCGTCGTAGAAACCAGAGAAAACTCAAATGCCACTAACGGACACTTTTGCGAAGCCAAAAAAGATTCATCTTGAGACATTCGGTTGCACCGCCAATGTAGGCGATACCATGAAGTTACGAGCGATTCTCAGGGAACGGGGACACGCAATCGTGGCAGAACCCGAAGCTGAAGTTGTCATCGTGAATACGTGCACGGTAACGAAGCGTACAGAACTCAATGTGCTCAAGAGACTGGAGGATTTGAAGAGAGCAGGTAAAGAGGTGGTTGTTGCGGGTTGCATGCCTGCAGCACAGCCCGATCTGGTAAAAAGCATTTTAGGCACCGAGGTAACCATGGTGACACCGCAGGATATCTATATTGAATATGAAAAGACTCAACGGCAGGATTTTGACGGTGTCGTCTGCGTAATTCCGATTGCCATCGGCTGCCGGGGGAACTGCTCGTACTGTATCGTGAAGCGAGCGCGGGGCAATTTGAAAAGCGTCAAGCCGGGAACAATACTCGAAGCAATTAAAAACGCAGTTGAACGAGGTGCGAAGGAGATACGGATGACGTCACAGGACTGTAGCGCATATGGTATGGACCGTAAGGATGCAGTTCAGCTTCCAGAGTTGTTGGGGCTAGTAACAGCCTTAGACGGTGATTTTAGAATACGAGTGGGCATGATGAATCCCTTTACCGTGATTCCCATCTTAGATGAACTGCTTGACGCGTTCGATGCCGATAAGATATTCAAATTCTTTCACGTTCCGGTGCAATCGGGCTCTGACAGGGTGCTGACGGATATGAACAGGTATTACAAAGCCGTTGATTTCGTTGAGATCGTGAAAAGCATACGGAAGCGATTCGAATACAGTACGGTATGCACGGATTTTATCATTGGGTTCCCCACAGAGACAGAAAACGACTTTTTAGCTTCTCTTAACCTGTTAGAGGCTCTGAAGCCGGAAAAAGTGAACATCACGCGGTTCTCTCCAAGACCGGGGACGGAAGCAGCAAAGCTGAAGGACTTGCTGGAGCGCGAGAAAAAGAAAAGATCACGAATTATTTCCTCACGGTATCACCTGATCGCCCTCGAAAGAAACACTACGTTGGAAGGAAGGGAACTTCCCGTTTTAATCACGGAGAGGGGTAAAAAAGGTGGCGTAATCGGCCGTGATCTTTCGTACAAGACGGTCGTGCTCAACGAGGCTTTACCGCTTGGTGCTACGTACACCGCGAGGATAACAGAGGCGAAGAGCACGTATTTGGTGGGTGCAATTCCTTAAACCAAGATCTCGATGGGGAAAGAGGAGAGCCAGCCACTATGCTACGTAGCGTTTTTAGCGTGAGCGAATTGCTCGTATTGAATACACTGCGCCACCAGAGCGAGAGCAAGATTTAAATGTACAACCTCTTTCTTCAAAGATATGGCACGAATACGGCGTACGTGCACCGTCTGCGGCAAACAGGCTTTGTACAGATGCAAATACTGTGGAGATACCCTGTGCAGAGACCATCTCCCGCCTGAAATGCACTGGTGTGTTGGACTCGAAGCATATAAAAGAGAACTGGAAGCGCGAGGAACCTCGTCCTTTCCGTTCGAACCACAATCAGAACGAAGGAGTTGGGGCCAAGATAAGGGCATTCATACGAAAAACCCCCTTGGCATTTTTGCCGGTAGTTATTCGTTCTTGCTTTTATTTCTCCTTTCTATTTCTTTTATTCTGCAATTGCTCATCCCTGGCTATACCGAGCGTTTAATACTCGTTCCGGCACTTATAATGGCACGACCCTGGACGTTAGTGACGCATATCTTCCTTCACGGGAGCTTCGAGCATTTATTCTTAAATATGCTCTTCTTCGTCTTCTTCGGCCCCGTACTGGAACGAAAGATAGGGAGTTCAAAATTCTTGCTCATCTTCTTCCTCTCAGGGATCGTTGCGGGACTTGGCTGGAGTTTTACCGCTGTTACGCCAGCCGTAGGAGCAAGTGGGGCTTTAATGGGCATATTCGCAACGCTCGCCGTGCTGATGCCCCGGATGAAGGTATATCTCTTCTTTTTCATACCGCTTGAGATGTGGGTAACTGTTATCTTATTCGCGCTCATCGATTTCGCAATGATGGGTTCCGGCGACATGATCGCGCATACCGCGCATTTGTCAGGGCTCTTTTTTGGATTGTTTGTTGGTATGTTATTAAAAGGAACAACAA
>CAYUEX010000100.1:0-7348 GCA_964443855.1 uncultured Halobacteria archaeon
TTACAGTAATTTATATGTACATCATTCTTATATAAGACTACCGGTTGTCGGTAGCATTGCATCCAAAACAGCTGGAGAATGACAGGCAAAAAACTACGGAGCATTGAAAACGGCGATAAGGTATCATAAGATGGAAAACGAAAATAAGAGAAAAGAGCAGTTGATAAATGAACTGGCAGAGCTACGCGGACGAATTGCCGAATTGGAGAAATTAGAGAGCGAGCACAAGCGGGTGCAAGAGGAGCTTGAAGCAAAGAACCGAGAGCTGGAGCGGTTTACCTACACAGTCTCTCACGACTTACGGTCACCGCTTGTCACTATACAAGGATTCACTGAAGTGCTCCAAAAGGATTTAGAAGAGAATGAAGGAGAAAAAGCGGCCAACGATTTGCAGTATATAACAAAGGCCGCTACAAAGATGGATCGTCTCTTGCATGACACCCTGGAACTCTCTCGCATCGGTCGTATGATAAATCCACCAGAGGCTGTACCGTTTGGCAACATTGTTCAAGAAGCTCTGGAACAGATTGCAGGAGAATTAAACTCCGCGACTATCACCGTTTCCGTAGCTGAGGACTTCCCGACCGTTCATGTGGACCGGATGAGAATAGAGGAAATGCTGGTGAATCTTATTAGGAATAGTATTCATTACCGTGGTGACCAACCAAACCCGAGAATAGCTATTGGGTATCGTGTAGGCGGTGAAGAAACCGTGTTCTTTGTGCAGGATAACGGAATAGGCATCGATAAGAGCCAGCATGAAAAAGTGTTCGAGCTTTTTTACCAGGTGGATAGTCGTAGCGAAGGAACAGGTGCTGGGTTAGCAATCGTAAAACGGATAGTCGAGGTGCATAATGGCCGAATTTGGATAGAATCCGAGCTAGGTGAAGGATGCACGGTTTGTTTCACATTACCCGTTTATGAAACATGACCAATTTAATTAAAGTTTCAGATTTAACGCACTATATGATCTGTCCTCGATTAGTTTATTTCCGTGCGCGCGGAGATGAAGAACCAAAAATAGCTGCAGGGAACGAAAGACGCCTAATCGAGCATATTCTCCTGAAAGAGCTGGGGTTCAATCTGCATACAATTCTTGGAGAAGATGACAACGAGGAAGGTACGAATGAAGGAACAGAGGGGGAAGCTGTAAAACGGGCGATCGGGGAAATAGTAGACGGCGTAGAGTGGATATACAAAGATGAGTTGAAAACTATTGAAAAGCATTTCTTTGAAGTTATAAAAAACGATTTTCTTCACACCGTGGGAAATACCGAATGGCTCAGTACGCTGAGAACTGAAAACGGGCTAGCGGCGTTAGAGCGCTCTTACGGCTACGAACGGGAGCATACTGCAGTATCAGAGAAATTAGGCATGGTCGGTAGCGTGGACAAGCTGATACAAACAGAGGAAGAGATTATTCTGTGCGTGATAAAAACCGGTAGATGCCCTGAGTACGGCGTATGGCGAAGCGATAGGATGCAGTTGGCTGCGTATGCCATGCTCATTGAGGATGAGTTCGAGACAACAGTGCAGCGGGGATTTGTGGAATACATACGAACTCCAGAGATTCGCGAATTGCACATTAAAAAGCGGGATCGCGCACTCGCGTTTCAAATATTGAGGCACGTGAAGAAGATTAAGGGTGGTGCGTTCCCTGAGAAAGGAACGAATCCACCGTGTGACAGTTGCTCATTCACGGCACTGTGCGAGACGAAAAAGACGTTACTTTCGAAATTGTTAGGGAAATAAGCTTTCGCTGCAGTTATTTGGTCTAGACAACAGTAGCTCGTTATCTCCGTGACCGCATCTTCTCAGTCATCCGTTTGAACTGCTCTGATAGCTTTGCGCTACCCGCGGTACTGAACTCAACGGCCTCTGCTATTCCACGTATTCGCTCAAAAGGGATGGATGCAACCATAATCCCGGGATTCCACCGTTCCATCCTTCGTGCACTTATGTCACCGACCGAAAGATTAAAATTCCCCGAAACAAGTGGGTAGGTCACCATGCTCCAGCAGAGCGATCCCCGCATCTCGATAGAGGGCGTTTTGCCATCCCAAAACTGATCCAACGTGATGAGCCGCGATGCTTGCTCTGCATTGATAAGCAGGAGCACAAGGTCCGGCTGAAATACCCCTTTCTGCACAGGGTAAAAAAAGACGTGCTTTGCAAGGCCAACGGGCGGCCGCGCGATCTTTTCTACCTCTACGCCTGATCGTACCGCGGTTTTAACATCGCACCAGAGCTTCTCGCCTTCAACAAGCATCTTCCAGGGTATCTCACTCCGCTCGGTAAGGCCAAGATGGTTCTTTCCGCCAAAACAAGCACATTTATCCTCTGAAAGCTCTATGACCTTACCTTCAGAGGCACTGAGAATCGCACCACAAACCGTGTAACTTCCCGTTTCAATTGCTACACGGGGGTCTTCATCGGTGTACTTCACCCCGACGGGCCCTTTTTCTATCCCTAATGCCTCGACAACATTCTCAACGTTCTTACTATAATCTGCCATTCTTACACCCTCCTTTCATGTAATAACATAACGTAAAACATATCAAAACCACCTATTTCGCTCGATGATACGGATTTTAGCGGCAGATAGTGCTCGTGCAAAATAAGAATTAAGTAGAGTGAGGATGTATAACTCTTTGACTGCATTGCATATCCTTCTCGCTTCGTTGTAAAAACGGGAGAGGGTTGCAGGTAATTCAAAGAAGAGGTGTAAAATGGAAGAGCGAGGTATGAGCAGAGAAGCGGTAGAGTCGCTACTCCAGGAGAAGAAATTGGAGGATTTATCGTACGAACGTATTCTGAGTTCGATGTGCACGTATCCGCACGATGTAGCCGTGTATGCGCACCAGTTATTCTTGGAATCGAATTTAGGCGATTCTGATTTGTTTCCAGGAACAAAAGAGATAGAACATAAAGTGGTTCGGATGATCGGCGAGCTGCTGGGTAACGAGAACGCATTCGGGTTTATGTCTACCGGCGGAACAGAATCGAATATTCAGGCGATACGAGCGATACGGAACAAGAAGCGGAAGGCCGGCTTGCATGATATGAACATAATCGTGCCAGAGAGCGCACATTTCTCGTTCGACAAGATCGCAGACCTCTTGAGCATCGAAGTACGACAGGCCTCGCTGGATAGCGAATTGAAAGTGGACGTAAACTCGGTAGAGCGCTTGATTGATGACAAAACAATTGGCATTGTGGGGATCGCGGGAACGACCGAATTCGGGCAGATAGATCCGATAAGGGCGCTTTCAGAGCTCGCATTGGAAAGAGACCTGTTCTTATTGGTGGATGCCGCGTTTGGCGGGTTCGTGATTCCGTTTCTTGATAAGAACTACGAATTCGATTTCTCACTTGACGGCGTAAGTGCGATCTCGATAGACCCGCATAAAATGGCCCTGAGTACGCTTGGCTCTGGCTGTCTTTTGTTCCGCGAGGAATCGTATTTGGACGAATTAGTGGTGGCGACACCGTATCTGACGACGAAACGCCAGTGCTCACTGACCGGAACGCGAAGTGGCGCGTCCGCTGCGGCAACGTATGCAGTGCTCAAACATCTCGGCAAAGAAGGTCTAAAAGGGATTGTAGACGAATGCATGCGGCTCACGAGGCTGTTGATGAAGGGTACAAAACGACTCGGGATTTTCCCCGTCATCGAGCCCGTGATGAACGTGGCAACGCTGAGTTTACCTGAGGCTGAGGTGAACCGGGTAGCGAATGCATTAGACGAGCGGCGATGGCGCGTTTCTGTAACGAGAAAGCCAAAAGCTCTTCGGTTAGTGATCATGCCGCATACAGATGATGAAACGATAAAACTGTTCCTGGAAGATTTGGAGGATGTAGTTCAGATAAAATAGCCCAACCGCTCAACACTTGGAATAAAATTTGAGGTATCTGCTAGCGATCTACCTATTAAAATCAATTAGCCAATGCTATATTCATAAATGTGCTTATCATCACCTGTAACATAAACACGATTTACTCCATCATTTCTGCCATTAGCAACAGTAAGACCGTTGACTTCAAAACTGGTCTCAATATTTGAAGTCTTTGCCCAAGATCCACTATAGGTATATTCCCCGACCCCTTTAGAACTCCCGGTGTAAAGACGATTTACTCCATCATTTCTGCCATTAGCAACAACCATATGACTAACAGTCACGGAATCGCTAACTATAATATGTTGCCAACTATGACCATCATAACTTAATTCATAGATAGCACCGTCCGAGTCTCTCGAATCACCTGACACATAAATTCTATTTTTCCCATCGTTTCGTCCATTTCCGGCACATATAGTAGACAAATCATTGTAGATATTGAAATTATCGCAATCATCCACTTGCCAGTCACTTCCGGACCATGAAAATTCATAAACGTGGTCATCTATTGCAGCATATAGTCGCAAAATACCGTCATTGCGACCATCGGTAATGGTTAATTTTGCATATGTGTAGTTGTTAATTTCCATCAGATTCCAATCACCATAACTATAAGATAGTTCTTTAATCCCATACCTATCACATATATATATCCGGTCTACGCCATCATTACGGACATCTCCAATAACAATGCCTTCTTCGTCTATAATAGAGGTTCTACGCACCATATCTCCTACCCATTCTGAGTCGTAATAATATTCATGAACGGAATATTTTGTTATATATACTCTATCTTTCCCATCATTGCGAACATCTCCGATAGCAATTCCACTATTGAAAAGGAAGGCATCACCAAATAGGATTCTCTCCCAATGATCATTAAGGAAAGTATATTCATGAATTTCGTGAGTTGTGGAGTACACTCTCATCACATCATCGCCACGTCCGGCCCCGATAGCCAAATGGTTTTGTTCTTCAAGGGTAAACCCCATATCACTTTCCTGCCAAATGAGGGGGCTAGATACTGGTGTAACAGAGGCTGGGGGCGTTGCGGTAGCTGTTGGCGTAGATATAGGCGTAACTCTCATTGTTGGTGAAGGTGTAAGCGTTATTGTGGATGTCGGTTCTGATGATATAGGCTCTTGTGGAATTTCTGACGTTTTAATATCGGCATAAAAATTACCAATTGCTATTACAGCCGCCATTATACCCAATATTATACCTATAGATACAACTACAGTTTTAATATCCATACTTTCTTTTCCCATACTATATCTATTATCTTACTTTACCTATTATAAAGTCGCCCCGTACAAATGTACGAGGCCTGCAACAGTAAAATATTTGCTATAAAGCGTTATGTATCCTGTTTTGTGTGTTTGTTCCTTTTCCTCATCGACCACAACCACCGGTACAGTATCTGTCTTCTCGTAGCCCTTCCGCCCCGATATATACTTCTCTACCACTTCCAGCGGTATCCCTCCGATTGCGAAGCCGCGAAGCTTTTTGGGCCAAACTTCTCCTAAAAGTTTGTTGATAAAACCTCTCTTAAAAGGAGACCAGTACGTTTTTGACCGGTAGTTTGGAACCTTCACCTAAATGAACGATGTAAAGAACATTTTCACAAACTCATAATTCCGTTTGATGTTGTTCTGGCCCTCAATAATCGGACCATGGCCTGGCAACAGAAGTTCAGTCTCAAACGTCGATACCGTATCAATGGATCGTTTCAGCTCTTCCATATTGCCAAAGGGCAGATCGGTTCGTCCCACACCTTGCTCAAACACCAAGTCCCCACAGATCAACATCTTCTTGTCCGCGGAATAAAAGCAAATGCTGGCTGGAGAATGTCCCGGCGTGGGTACTATTTCCAAATCTGTCTTTCCCAGGTTCAACCGGTCCTTAAGCATAATATCCGCACTGAATTTCTTTGTTATGCCAACGCCGAGGGTGTCTCGCGAGCCCTCGTCCATAACCTCAAGATACTCCTTCTGTAACGGATGAAGGGCAACCTTAGCTCCTGAAATCTCTTGAAGCGCTGCTACTGCGCCACAGTGATCAGGATGAAGGTGCGTAATCGCTATTACATCAATATCGTTCGGGGCGATTCCATCGTCCTGCATCGCATTAAGCCGAGGATCGAGGTACGTTTCCAATCCGGGATCGATAAGAACCGTGAGTTCATCCTGCAGTACAAACGTGTTCGCGTCAAATAGTCCGTGCTCCTTGTACCAATACAAACCGTCTCTAATCTTCATCTTATATCTCTCTTTTGTAAGAAAAGTTATCTCTCGTGCCTCGTCATAAACTACGATGTGCTTTTAACATGGGAAACTATAGCAAGTTTTTATGATTCCACAATCTTAGCAGTATTTAATGAACCTCTGCTTGGCATTCGCCGCAAACAGCTTTATCATAGTTGGAACAAACTCCTAGCACCTCAACTTCAGGATGATTCGCACATTTCATCTAAACCACCTATCCTAAAATTTTTGTTCTTGATTAAGTTTTTTGGTTCTTCTCCAACTTTAGGAATGAACAGAGGAGATAAAACTTCAGCGAGATAAGTTATTTGACGAAGATATGCCTCGAATGAAGCTCTCCCCCCTATTCAGAAACCTCTTCAATTTCCGCGGATATACGCTTTGCGATCTCAGTGAAGATAAGCACCGCGTGACGCTGGTTTTTGATCGTACACGCGCGACTGCCGACTGCCCCGTCTGTGGCAAGCGGTGCTCTTCCATTGAGGATACCTATACTCGACGGATCAGAGACCTCGATCTCGGCCCGAAGCAGTGCTTTCTCGTCTTCGATGAACGGAAGATACGATGCCGATGTGGCTATCGTGGCGTTGAGAACCTGGGCTTCGTAGACAAGTACAGCCTCTACACCAAACGGTTTGAGGACTATGTGAGCCTGCTCTGTGCGAAGATGACGCTCACCGACGTCGCATCGGTGGCAGAGATCGACTGGAAAGCGGTTAAACGGATCGATAAGAAGTACCTGAGCCAGCTCGTCACGGGGCTCGACGATTTGAACCCGACGAGGCTCGGCATCGATGAAGTCGCGTACGAAAAGGGCCATAACTATCTCACGGTAGTCCGTGACATAGACCTCGGTAAGGTTATCTGGGTCGGTCAGATGCGCAAAAAGGAAACGCTCGGTGCGTTCTTTACCGAACTTGGTGCTGAGAAGTGTGCGCGCATCGAGGTCTGCGTCCTCGACATGTGGGACCCGTATATCGCCTCTATACACGAGCACACGCACGCTGAGATCGTCTATGATCTCTTCCACGTCGCAAAGAAGATCACCGACGCAGTGGACACCATACGCAAGCAGGAATTCGAGAAAGCCGACGTAGCAACGCGAAAGAAGTTCAAGAAGCAACGATTTTTGATTCTGAAGCGGAGAAAGCGGCTGAATGACGAGTCACGGGAGACGTTGACCAC
>CAYUEX010000101.1:0-7241 GCA_964443855.1 uncultured Halobacteria archaeon
GGATAACCACTTCACGATAAATGATACGGCGTTCGACGATACCACGCGATATACGCTAAAATACAACACCATGATAGCGGGTGAGAGTTGGCAGATCTACCTAGTCAGGTAACCCGTGGATGGTTATGCCACCACCTACCGATACATAATGGGCATATCTTGCTCCATGCCCTTTTGCATTTCAGAAGATGAGAGCGCTGTCTGTTGCATAAGGTCTCGCGCCTTGAGTTTTATCTCTTCAGAGTTCTCTAATAATTGGCCAACATCTATGTCGAACCCGGATATGAACTTCTGGATAGATTCTATCGCCGATGCCGCCGCGCCGGGATCTGGATAGACCGGGAAACATTGAGCAAGCAAGGAAATCGCACCTATGTTCCTTTTCGCACATTCTCGAAGCATCATAGCATACGTACCTGCAATAAACCCTTCTTCCAAGAGCTCTATCTGTTCATCTTTCAATTTCGTTACGGCCGCTTCACTGTTTCCGACACCAAATACTTCCGGCTTATTGATATCTATCCGGTCCTTCATTGGGAGTCCCTTTATCGATATTACCGGCTGATTTGCATCAATTTTTTTAAACCAATCGGCCAATGCTGTAGTCAGCGGATAAACAGCCTTTGGCGGAACGGCAACTTCTGATAATACTACCACGACGCTGCCGTCTTCAGCGCTGTAAATCCTAAATGGATTTTCCAGTGTGCCGTCGTGTATAACCATAACCGGTGGAAACAAATCAGACTCGATATAGCCGATTTCCTTATAATTCAGCTTCTCCACAATGAAAGACGCTGCGATGGTTCCCACCAAACCCACATCGGGTAATCCCTCCAGCACTACCGGATTTTTATATTCTATCCCTTCCTTTTCCACTATTCGCACGACTTCTTCCATTTCTACGGGTTACACTTTACTTCCACATGCGTTTTGCTAACTTAAAAATCTTTCAGTTTCTTTTCTAGTTATTCGTATTGCTTATTCCTCAGATGCAGCTTTCAGTTCACGCTTCTTCGCCACCAGCTCGCTCTCTCTGCACAGCCGTCACTTCAGGATTTTATTGTCCTGTGCTAAAAAAGAAAAACTTTAAAAGTTAGCCACGCCCTAACAATAGTGTTATGAGAGTCATATTTAACGGCGAGCCTCTAGAAGTCAACAGCACGAGGTTGGGTGATGTTATCAACGAGTTAGACGGCGCATACAAACCTGGCGGTATAATCGCGGTCACGTCCGAGAAAAAGGGCGGTGAGTTAAAAAACGAATTCGCCTTGCAAACGACAAAGGGCGAGGCGAGGATAATAATCGCCGGCAAGAAAGATGCTGAGGCCTTGTCGCTATTTCATGAGATGTATGAAAACGTTCGTAATGGGCAGGGGAAAATAGGCTGGTTGAGTGAGGATATCACAGCTATTGGGCCTTTTGGATCCGAACTAAGTGTTGACAAGCGCGAGCGCAAATACAAGAAATGGGATGTGTTCTTCGGATTTGGCGGCTTTGACCCCAGCATGACTTACCTGATGATAAGCAAGCACGAGCATGAAGCGGCTTATGGTACCGGTGCCGACGCCATAATTGGGAGATTAACGCGGGGGAGAAAAATTATTGAGGCAATGGACGAAAGCGATAAAATTGAGTCGATCACGCCACTTGTAACCCAAGCGGAACGGGTTGGCGTCGTCACTACAGACTTGGATACCGAGATAGAAAAAGGTCAGGAGATTTCCACCTACGCGAAGATACGACTCTCTCAAGACGCACCGATGTCAAGTGAGCATTTCTTATCGCTTGTACGAGATGACGTTTTCCGCGTTGATGATGCTAAACACACGTATATCGCTTCAGGAACTCTCAAGGGGCTGAACTTACCGCTTGAGACCATTCAATATCGGTCAAAATATAGCGTATCTGTACGGAACAAAGGAACTGATAAGGGCCAAGTGTACGTGTATAAAGGGAGCCGATTGCCACATCAGTCTCATAGTGTCTTTGGTGAAGTGATAAAGGGAGGGGACGTGATCGAGTACGCGAAGGCCGGTGATTTGATTCACACGGTCACCGAGCCACATTGGATGATGGTGGTGGGCCACACGCAGAAGGAAGCCGAGGCGTTTTTCGACCAGCAGGATATCGAGCAGGTACGGGAGGGCAATCAAGATGATGACGCGGTGGTTGTAGACCAGGTGCCCGCATTGACCATGGATATCGTGAATCGCGGTACGGTGAGGACGGTGGGTGTCGGGAAGGAAGCCGTGTTTGAGGTGTCATTATTTAATGAAGAAGCGCCCAAGACCGTTTGGTATTTCAAGAAGGTTACTGGATTGATTACCCGGCCAATAGGTAATTTAAAGGTGCATTTTTCGGTACCCGGAATGCTCGTTCTCTTTCAGGGCAATGCTGGTGAAGCAGGGACACTCGTCCCCGAAAACTTGCCGACCGAAGGCACGAAAGTGAGCATGCTTGGCGTTACCAACATGTCTCGGCCAAGCCGTGGGATGATGGGCATACGATTTGATGAAAGTAAAGAGTACGGACCGACGGGAGAAACCACTAATGGGGCAAATATTGTCCTTTCATTTGACTCGCTTACTCCAGAGAAGACGTCTTTTCTCAGCAAGCTCAAAGAGGGGGATGTCATTTACGTGAAAGAGAAGCACTAAATAACGTTACACCCGCATCTCTCAACTACATTTATTCGAGAGCTAAGAAAGAACTAAGGGCGATAATGAGTGTTAACAAGACAGGTTTATCACTTTCGGTGAATGCCGTAGAGGTGTTAAAAAGGCGATACTTGTTAAAAGACGAACGCGGTGAGGTGATCGAGACGCCACGTCACATGTTCGAGCGCGTGGCACATGCCGTAGCGCGTGCGGAACTGCAGTACAGCAAAAGCAAAGAAGCGGTAAAAGACATTGAGCGTGGTTTTTACCAGCTCATGCGTGATTTAGTATTCCTGCCCAACAGCCCCACACTTATGAATGCAGGAACTGAACTTGGACAACTCGCTGCGTGCTTTGTCTTGCCAGTTGACGATTCTGTAGAGGGTATATTCGGCGCGGTTAAGAAC
Organism: uncultured Halobacteria archaeon; assembly: GCA_964443855.1. Taxonomy (GTDB): domain Archaea; phylum Halobacteriota; class Syntropharchaeia; order Alkanophagales; family Methanospirareceae; genus JACGMN01. Next base: position 3,065 of record CAYUEX010000101.1, read on the forward strand.
ATGGCGGTGATTCATCAAAGCGGTGGTGGCACAGGCTTCTCATTCTCTCAGCTCAGACCGAAAGGGGACGTCGTGCGATCAACAGGTGGAATCGCCTCAGGACCGGTCTCGTTCATGCGTGTGTTCGATGTTGCCACTGGTGTAATCAAGCAAGGCGGAAAACGACGAGGCGCGAATATGGGCCTATTGAACGTTGACCATCCAGACATCCCGGATTTTATAAAAGCGAAGGACGGCGGAGAGTTCGCCAATTTCAATACGTCCGTAGCGGTTACTGACGACTTTATGCATGCTGTAGAACGGAACGAAGACTACGGGCTCATAAATCCGCGGACAACCGAAGAAGTGCGGAAGATTAACGCCCGAACGGTTTTTGACGAGATCGTAACGTACGCATGGAAGATCGGAGACCCGGGAATGATCTTTATCGATGAGATAAACAGGCAGAATCCTCTTTCGGCGATTGGCACGATTGTGGCGACGAATCCTTGTAGTGAGCAGCCGCTCTTGCCCTACGAATCGTGTAATTTAGGCTCGATCAACGTTTCTCAATGTGTTTCAGACGATCAGGCTGAAATAGACCGGGAACGACTTAGAGAAGTGGTTTGGCTCTGCGTTCGGTTCCTAGATGACGTTATCGATGTGAACCGGTACCCGTTGCCGGAAATAGAGCGAATGACGCGGGCTAACCGGAAGATCGGACTGGGTGTAATGGGATTTGCAGAACTGTTAATCAGGCTTGGAATACCGTACGATTCACAGGAGGCACTCTCGATGGCTGAACAGCTCATGCGATTCGTTACTAAGGAAGCGAGGCAGTGCTCACACGCGCTGGGACTTGAAAAAGGGTCGTTTCCCCACTTCGAGTTGAGTACTTTGACTGAATACAAAGCGATGCGAAATGCCACGGTGACAACCATCGCGCCAACGGGCACCATAAGTATAATTGCCGGATGCTCCAGCGGTATTGAGCCGCTCTTCGCCATTGCATTTATGCGGAATGTGATGGGCGGCATGCTGGAGATAAACAAGCTTTTTGAAGTGATAGCAAAGGAACAAGGCTTTTACAGCAAGGATTTGATGCGAGCAATTGCAAAACGTGGCTCAGTACAGGATATCAGCGGCATTCCCGAAGCTATTAAACGGATCTTTGTTACTGCGCTGGACATTGCGCCGGAATGGCACGTGAGGATGCAAGCAGCGTTTCAGAAGTACACGGACAACGCGGTGTCAAAGACCGTGAATCTCCCCGCTGATGCAACGCAAGAAGAGGTAAAGAACGTGTTCCTATTGGCATACAAACTCAAGTGCAAGGGCATTACCGTTTACCGATACGGCTGTAAGGAAGACATTCTATCCCTGAAAATTCCAAAGCTCTTGCTTGAAGAGTACGTGTCTGCCGATTCGGAATATGCGGGTGAATGCCGGATTTGTTCGGTGTAACGGCATTCTTGTTTTTTTACCTATCGATTTGGCGGCAGTACTACGTTTGTGACTGCGGTAGAGCTGCTTAGATCGTGAAGAAGGCGGTTTCAGAAAACCGAGATTTTATATGTAATGCTTTCTTCTGCATATTATCATGGGTCTGGAGCAGGCGATAGAAGGGCGTGAGAGATGAACGGAAAAGGGTTGCTAAAGGATATACGAGTAATTGCATTGATTTTATTCGTTTTAGTGGCTTTAGTTGCCATTTACGTGTATCCTGCACCACCTCCTGATGCCGGGCTCGACGGCAATTTGCGATACGGGCTGGATTTGGTGGGCGGGTCCTGGCTACAGCTGAAATTAGAAGGCACGGTAGCGGGGATCGAAACGTCAATGAGTGAGCCCGATGTGGTCGAGTACCTCGAAAAGGAGCTGAATGCCGAGGTGGTTTATTTTAAAGGCGAAGATGTAACGGTCTACGAGATGCGGAAGAGCGTTTCGAAAGAGGAGTTAGTGGCCATTTTACAGGGAATTAACGGCAGTATCATGCTGAAACCGGATGGCACGGAGTTCTTTGAAGAGGGTGTGACCGAAGAGACACGTGACGAAACGAAGCGAATAATAGAGGCAAAGCTGAACATGTTGGGTTTAGCCGACATTAAACCACGAGCGGTGGGAAATGAATTTTTACTCGTCGATTTAGCGGGTGTGGATATCGAGACGGCACGAAATATCGTGGGTAAGCCCGGAAAGTTCGAGATCCGAATCCAGACAAACGGTACTGGCGGGGATATACAGAAGGAGATGCGATTAGAAGCGATTGAGAACATCACGGCGCATGTCGTCTTCGGCAGCGAGGGAATAGAGAGCAAAAGTGTCGGCGCGATGCCCGTGCGAGAAAGTGAATTTTCACCGTGGGGTGCTTCGTTTACGCTAAAAGAGGCAGGCGCGGTTGCATTACGAGATGCCGCGAATGAATACGGTGCGACTGACTATCCCGTAGACCACGAACTCACCATGCTGCTTGACGATGTGGTAATCTACAGCGCGCCGTTATCGCCAGAACTGGCGCAAGACTTGAAGACGAAGCCAGCGTACGGCTTGCGTGCGGAGACAGGGTTAGAGAATGAAGGCTTTGAACAAGCGAAAGAGCTCATTATTCACTTAAAAGCAGGCGTGCTACCCGTCAATGTAGAGATCATCGGTTCTGGAGAAGTGCCTGCGTATTTAGGTGCGAAATTCAAGGAGGGCTCAATAATTGCCGGATTCGCTGCGCTTCTTCTCGTTGCACTTGTGGTCTTGCTGCGGTATCAGGAAGGAAAGATCGTTTTGCCATTGTTCTTCACGCTCCTGAGCGAGGTGATCCTGATACTGGGCTTTGCAGCGGTGATTAACTGGCAGTTAGATCTGCCGAGCATTGCAGGAATCATCGCGGTGATCGGCACGGGCGTTGATCAGTTAGTAATCATCTCAGACGAAGTGATTTCCGGTGGCCGCTCCTCGGTGAGCATGTATCGTAAACGGATCTCATTTGCGTTTGGCATTATCTTCGCCTCAGCCGCGACGACCATCGTGGCAATGTTCGCGCTCGCGTTGATGGCGCTCGGTACGTTACGTGGCTTTGCGATTGTGACCATCGTCGGACTGGTGATCGGCATCTTTATAACGAGACCGGCGTACGCACGGATAATCGAGGAGATACTCTAAGTCTCTATTTCCAGATCCAGCCATAGTAGAAGCTAATGCAGTCTTTTGATCGTTATCGTCGTTAGTTCTGGGATTACAAACCTACGTACGCTACGCTACGTTTCGTGAACGACGCGATTACCGACACTTACAATTTCGTGCCTGCGTCAGGTCCGGGTTTGATGTTGTAGGCTTCCGTTACTTTGACCGCAACAACGCCACGGGGAGCTTTGTCAGGCTTCTTCGATTGCATGAACTTCTTACCCGCTTCGTAGATCGGGCCGTCCGCATGGTACGTGCCCACTCCTTTGATCTTGTACGCTTCGTTCGTTTCCGGATCCCAGAACGAGATGCAAACGTCCGAATTAGCCATGAGGTTCGTCTTGGTCGTCCGCATATAATTGTCAAGAACCAAGACGGTTTCGTCGTTGAAAAGCGTTTTCCACTGTATTGGAACGACATTGGGCATTCCTTTCGTATCCGCGGTTGCAAAGGCTATTAAGTTCTGGGCTTCAAATAACTTCTTTACCTCTTCCGGTAGTTTCATTTATTTTCAACACCTGTACGAAAGATTGTTTGTTATTACCTAAAAACTTTCTCTCGTTTTTCTTTAGCAGAACGGATTTGGAATGACTGAACACGCAATGACTTTCACAATCGCCGGTTGCCCCTCGCTTGCATTAAAGAGGCTTCAGACTTAGTCTAGTTCTGAATCGACGATCGATCCGAGAACTCGACCCGTATTACCGTTTTTCCGCCATAACTAACCACAGAAAAACTTTAAACGGGGAAATCCGCGAGGATTTAGAGGTAAAATTTAACCATTAAAACATTCTCAAAATCAGAGGGAGCCCCTCATAAAAGTTTTGAATGTGTGGTTATTTTAACTACACCCTTAAAGGTATTTTTGTAAAAAATATCGCTTAGCATTCTCATAGGAAAGAAATGAACAATCTCTGAAGTTATCAAAAAATCCGGATTTTTCATAAGCATTAATTATTTTCATTAACAATCTAATATTCCATTATATTTATAAATATAGGATTAACTACCTTAAACACGGGGT
>CAYUEX010000102.1:0-6868 GCA_964443855.1 uncultured Halobacteria archaeon
GCATTAGTACAAGCAGTATAACCCCCCTCCCCGTATTGACGGCGAAACTCTTGAAGAACTTTTGTAGATACAGATCCTAGATATTCACAAATGGGCTTTTGATATTTCCAAATGTCATCTAACAATTTGGATGTGTTCATTTTATTTATATCCATATTCTCTACATTTGCAAGATGATCTAAGATTGAATTAAGAACGCGAATTAAGGCTACAATTCCTCCATTAGTGCAAATATATCCTCCTTCCCCACTACCTATCTCCCATTGTCTTCTCAGGTTTTTATCATTATTTATGTAATTATTGAAATAGCCAGAAATAACTTCTCTCGCTCTAATTAGAGTAGTATCTAAATCATCCAGGAAAAGAGGCCCTGGAGTAATCACTTTTGCTCTTCGAGAACGTACACTTCCAAGAAGTTGTCGCCTACGGATTTCATCTGCTAAAGCATTTAAGGTCAAATTTCTTGTTTTTGTCTTCCTTCCTCCAATATTTATTATTCTGTCTCTGAACGGTGACTGTGGGTGCTCATTTAACACTTTAACCAACCTCGAGGTTAAAGCTTTAAGGCGCTCAGTCGGATTCTCTGAAGACCAGTGTAGCGTTGCCCAAAGATCTACGAGTAGGCTTTTAGGAACCTTAACCTGTTCTCCATTAATGTCAACAAATAAATTTGCTTGTATCTCGGGATCTAGATTCTCAAAAGCTATGACTGGAAGAGTCGCTGTCTCTGCTTCCTCAAGATCTGAGTATGCAAATAATCTGTGTTGGCCATCAATAATCCAGGCTGATTTATATCTATTGGGGAGGTATAACGTACCTAATACTGCATTTTTTCCAGCCATTCCACCCGCTTGATCAAACCTTAAGCTTCCAGGAGTTTGAATATTGATGACAATACTCGTGGGGAAAATCCCCTCTTTCTCATGTATATACTCGGCTATCTTTTTCAACCGACTTTTTTTGGCTATCCTTTGGTAGGTTTTCATAGTTTCTTCATGTGATTTACCTCTATGGGCAATGTATGCCATTTTTAATAATTTTGCAGGTTCCATCACAAATGAATAAAACACCCTATCACCCATTGTTCCTTTAACTGCTGGTATAGGCTCAATTAATTCAGGGATATCCCTACCAGGAAACATATCGGCTAAAAATTGATATTTTGATGATTTACCAAAGTGACTCGAAAGTTCAGAATAATAAGTAATATCATCAAGAATTCTTATTCTAGCTTGTTTTGCACGTTCACGGTCATTTTCACTAATATCAATATTTTTCGTTGCGAGAATCCATACAATTTTCAACTTTTTCCTATTTCCAGGATCCAAATAGTGATCAAAAATCGATAGTTCAATATCATGTCTGATAGCAGCAAGCTGATCTATAGCCTTATCTAATGATCGTTTAGTATGAGGATTTTCGGCGGCTTTGCATTCAACAATGCAGATAACTTGCTCATCTTTTGCAAACACATCTATTTGTTTAGTTAAATTTGTGCGGTGTCTAGGTATCACAAAATTGTTATCATTATTCATTTCGTTAAAGCCCATTCTTTTAAAAATACACCACACTTCATCCTCAAAACCGGGGCCAACATCCTTAAGTTTTCGCAATCTAAAGAACTTTTTGCTCCTAGACCCTGTTTTGTCCCAACCCTCATCAAAAAAGGGCTGGAGATCCTGCTTTACAACTTTTTTGTAAACATATTTCTTATTTCGCTTGTTATATACAGGATCTAATGCATCTCCAGATACAAGTCCCTCTAACAATTTCATCTGTCATCACCCCTCCTGTTTCGATTGATTGGTGCTGATTGGAGCTTATCGGCTATGCATTCAATAATAAACACAATTTCCGGGTTATTTTTTCTCCTTAATAAACTTTGTGGGAAAGTCGAAAGAAAATTCAGAAAAACTTAAGTGATTTATGAGGCATTTTATGCGCATATATAATTTTATCTCATAACTACCGAGCATAAAGTGGGAATTTTATATATCTTATAGCGAAATAGTAACCACTCTTTCAGTTATCTACCCTTTATGTACAAAAACTGAAATGGATTGGTACAGCTTGGAAAAAATCATGCACTCGCGCTTTTTCTATTATCAAACCTTTAAGAAAGGTTTCAATCAAAAAGCGTGGTCTGGGAGGGTTAAAGGGGTTCCGGCCCCCTTACTACACAAAACTCCTTAATTATATCCCTCAACTCATCATAATCCGAATATGCCCTGCATACCACGCCAGCTTTACCGCGTATGTATGATGAGGTCTGGTGCTCATAGTCCCGTTTGTAAACGCAAAGGACCGGAATGCCCAGATGAACCGCATCGGCAATTTCTGCACCGACACCCAAACTTGGATTCGTTATCTCCGCGATGACAAGGTCTGCTTCCTGCAGCCATTGGTAATCGCGATCGTGAATCCTCTTTTCGGTAAGTGTTGACTCGTTCTCCACGAAGTTCTCATCCGTTTGATGCTTGCTGATTAATACCATACAGAATTCTTCTATAATGTCTGGAATCTTCCGTAATTCGTCCTGTGCAAGTCGCCCGTATCCACCGCTCATCGAGCAGGAGAAGAAGACGCGTTTCGGTCTGATCATCATAACCTATTCTGCATAGAAGCTCAAAGTATAATATAAATATCGTGAACCAAGTAGAAATTCTATCACCTGTGGGAAGTCATCAGTCGCTTACAGCGGCAGTGGAAAACGGTGCCGATGCCGTCTATTTCGGCGTGGGGAAGTTCAATGCGAGACGACGTGCGGAGAATCTCACGCTGCAGGAACTCCGGGAGACCGTTAAGTACGCGCACGATAACGGCGTTAAGGTCTACAACACCTTCAATATCCTCATAAAGAATCGAGAACTCCGCAAATTCTTTGATGACCTAGCTGAAGCTTATTCTAAGGGTATAGACGGGATCATCATTCAGCACATATCGTTTGCTCGCCTGCTTAAAAATACGTTTCCTGATTTGCGGATCCACATCTCAACGCAGGCTGCAATAACAAACACGTACTATCTGGACTTACTCGCCGGTGCAGACCGGGTTACGCTTCCACGTGAGTTTTCGATTGCTCAGGTTCGTAACTTCATCGAAAAGGCTGATGGGAGATTAGAAACGGAGATTTTTGTGCACGGTGCGCTCTGCTTCAGCTACAGCGGCTTGTGCCTCTTCTCAAGCTTTCTGGGTGGCCGAAGTGGGAATCGTGGCTTGTGTGCACAACCGTGTAGAAAGCGATACAACGGTAGTTACCTGCTGAGTACGAAGGACTTATGCCTTGCCGGTAGAATTCCTGAAATAATAAACGCAGGTGTCACGTCGTTAAAGATCGAGGGCCGGCTCAGAAGTCCACAGTACACTGCGCTTGCAACACGAGTTTACCGTCGTGCCGTTGATTCACATTACGCCGGCCATTTCAGCGTGCCCGAACAAGAACTCAAAGACCTCGCACTCGAGTTCAACCGCGAATTTACCGAAGGCTACCTGTTTGGTGCTACTGACATCATCGCACCGGAGACACCAAAGAACCGCGGCATCTTTATCGGCATCATCGGAGAAGAGACAACGATTACGTTGCATGAGTCGCTATCAGTTGGTGACGGGGTTGGTATCTGGACCAAAAACGGAATTGATGGTGCCGTTATCAAAGAACTAGAAAAAGACGGAACATCGATCTCGTCAGCAAACACGGGAGAAACAGTAAAACTGTACATCCGTGCAGCCGTCGGCGATCGTATTTACAAAACCTCCGCGAAAAAGAAAACGCGTTACGTGCCGCTAACACCAAATCCAAAAAGAGATACCCCACGCAGATCACAAAGGCTGGTTAAAATTCCTGAAATCGACAAGCTCGAATCAAGCGGTTTAGAAATCTTAGCAAAGGTGTATTCGAAAGAGGATGCACAGGGCGCGTTAAACGCTGGCGCAACGACGGTTTTCTACTCTATCTTTGCTCCAGATTTTTCAGAAAGCAACGCAGCACCGTATATTCCACGGATTCTCTCCGATTCCGACGCAGCGGAGGCTCTAAGAAGAGTAAATGAGTATAATCCTGATTCAGTCCTCCTCGGCAATCTCGGGCTAATCTCAGAGCTATCGAAATCAAAAAACCGGACGATTTATCTCGACTATGCGGCGAACGTCTTCAACGACCTCGATATGGCATATCTCAAGAATTATGGAGCAACAATACCTATCGTATCCCCTGAGCTTAACCTATCTGAGTTGTCGGCATTCAAGAACAGGGCGTTTGCCGTACTCGTTCATGGCAGGCCGGTTCTCATGACCACTAAATACCCACTGCAAGAACGATCACTGAAGGACGAAAAGGGCTTTATCTTTCCGGTACGAAGGGAATTTGACTGCATGCAGATACTGAACAGCGTACCTATCGGTCTCTTCAACGACATGCAAAAACTTCGCGATGTGGGTCTCACCAAATTCTTCTTCGACCTTACCGATGGCAACGCGGAGAAAATTATCGGGTTATACAAAGATGTGCTTACTGGTAACTCTGTTAAGAAGTCACGACGGCGAAAGCATACACGTGGTCATTTCAATCGCGGTGTTGAATAATTGGAGTTGGGGACTTTCTTGCAGTGTGTGTCGACGTGTCAAAGCATACGCTGTCTCAGAGAAAAATAAAATCAGACAAAAAATAAAATAAAAAAAAGAAAATGGGGTGGAGTGAGTGTTGTTCACTCCGCAGTTGGCTCTACTTCTGCAGCTTCACCTGCTTCTGGTGCTGCTGCAGCTTCTGCTACTTCTGCAACAGGTTCTTCAGGCTCTTCCGCTGCACCTATTTCCGCAGCACCAAGATCCACAAACTCAACGGGTACGGATCTCTGCAATAATGCTTCGATCTGCGAATATACTTGTCTGTCGCGGTAGTGCTTCATCGTTGCCGCTCCTGACGGACATACTGCATTACAACCACCACAACCCTTGCATACCGCTTCGTTAACCGTCATTACTTCTCGTATCTCGTCAAGCTCAAGAGCGCCATACGGGCACACCTCTGCACAAGTTCCGCAGCCTATACAGATCTCCTCGTCTATCTGGGATATTGCCGGCTCTATCGCCGCCGTACCCAAGACCAAATAAACCAGAGATCCCGCAGCTGCTGCTTTGCCCTGCGCGATACTATCAGGGATATCCTTTGGACTCGCCGCGCAGCCTGCGATGAATATACCATCGGTTGCGGTATCAACTGGTCTAAGCTTGGGATGCGCTTCTCCTAAGAAGCCGTCTACAGACAGGGAAAGTTTGAGCATACTTATTATGTCCCGCACATCCTCATTGGGCTTCATTCCAACACCAAGCACCACGAGGTCTGCTTCTATCTCGTATGGCTCGCCGAGTAACGTATCCTCTGCTCGTACCACTACCTTGTCACTGCCAGGTTTCTTGTAGATCTCACCCGGAAGTCCTCTTCGATAGCTGACACCCTTTGCTTTGATATTACCATAAAATTCCTCATCGCCCTTACCGAATGCCCGTACATCCTGATAGCATATCGTTACGTTTGCGTCCGGCAGTTTCTCCTTTGCTAAATGTGCTTGTTTCGCTAAATACATGCAACAGACACGAGAGCAGTACTCATACCCCGTTTGCTTATTCCTCGACCCGACACAGGATATGAAAACCACATTCTTGGGCTCCTTTCCGTTTAGCTCTATCTTACCGCCCGTGGGTCCACTCGCAGATAACAACCGTTCAAACTGTAACCCGGTAATAACATTGGGATACGCACCATACTTGTATTCTGGCGATACGGCCGGATCAATGATATCATACCCGGTTGCCACGATAATTGTCCCTATGTTTAACTCCTCTGTCCCCTCGGAGGCCCCAAAATCTACTGCATTTGGTTCACATGCTGCCATGCACGGTGTTTTTGCCTTTCCTGCCTTAACATCCTCGAGCGTTGCGTCCCCACATTTACCCTCCTTAAACAGTAAACAGTTCTCAGGATCAACGGTATAAAGGGGAGGAACGGCATTTGGGAACGGTAAGTAGATGGCAGTTCGGTTACTCAGCCCCTCGTCAAATTCGTTTGGTATATCTTTCACCGGACATGCTATTTCACAGGCGCCACAGCCAGTACATTTCGTCTCATCTACGTATCTCGGCTTCCGCGTAACCGTTGCTTTAAAATTTCCAACATAGCCTTCAATCTCTTTAACCTCAGAATACGTCATCAGATTGATGTTCGGATGCGCTCCAATGTCTATCATTCGTGGTGTTAAAATAGAAGTCGCCTTATCGAGGATGGGATAGACCTTATCGAGTTGAGCCACATGCCCACCAATAGAAGGCTTCTTCTCCACCAGATGCACCTTGTAGCCAGCATTTGCTATATCCAATGCAGCATAAAGCCCGGCAACGCCGCCACCTATTACTAACGTTTCAGGAGTGACATCAACCTCTTTCTCCGTGAGTGTTTCCAATAATGCAGTCCGTGCCACTGCACTTCTTATCAAAGCCTTCGCCTTATCCATTGCTCCTTCCCGAGTGTCCACGTGTGGCCAACTGCAGTGCTCCCGGATATTCGCCATCTCATAGAAGAATGGATTCAATCCTGAATCAGAACAGGTCTTCCTGAAGGTGGGCTCATGCATCCTTGGCGAGCAAGAAGCCACGATCACTCTGTTGACTCTACCCTCTGCAATGTCCGCTTTTATGAGATTCTGCCCGGGGTCCGAACACATAAAGATATAGTGCCGTGCAAGAACAACGTTTGGCAATGTCGCGGCATATTTCATGAGTTCTCTTACGTCCAGTACCATCTTTATGTTTATACCGCAATGGCATACATAAATGCCAATTCTCGGACTCTCCTCTGGTGCGCCTTTTGCAATCC
>CAYUEX010000103.1:0-6654 GCA_964443855.1 uncultured Halobacteria archaeon
AATGTTGATTCTCCAGTTCATATTGGTAGAGCCACTAATGGAGTGAATCCGTTCAACGGCCTCATCGACGAAGTCCGCATCTACAACCGTGCCTTGACCGCAGAAGAAATAAAAGCGCATTACGAAGGAAAAAAACCAGCATTAACACTGACAAAATCAGCATCACCATCCACAATTCAAGAGGGAGAAACAACGACGTTTTCAATCAGAGTCGAAAACGCCGGCACCGGAGATGCCAAAACCGTAGAAGTGACCGATACAATCCCACTTGGCTTCAAGATAATAAGCGGCTCGAAGTCAGAGAGTTTCGGCGAGATAAAGTCCGGAGACTATCGAACCCTGGAATATACACTGAAAGCAACGGGCTCCGGGAAGTTTACGTGCGATCCCGCAACGGCGACCTACACGGATGCTGATGGCAAATCCTATTCCGCTGCATCGAATGCAATGAGCGTACAAGTGGGCGGAGGAGTTCCTGTTGGTGCAGATTCCGATGGAGACGGGTGGAGCGATGAGAAAGAACGAGAGATGGGCACGAATCCGTACAGCGTGGATTCCGATAACGATGGGCTAAGAGATCCCGAGGATCCAAATCCTACCGTGGTAGAGGAAAAGGAGAAAGGATTGCCGGGATTCGAAGCAGTGTTCGCACTTGCAGGGTTGTTGGCGGTGGCTTATTTGGTGCGGAGAAGAAGATAAGAGGTTTTAATATTCACCTTATTCCTTCTTTTTTCTTTTTTAGTTCTTGTTCTCAGGTGAAGAGTACGTGAAGTCGTGGGTTGGGTTATTGTTAAAAATCAGAGAGATTAAATTTAATTACATCAAAAAGATTTGTTTTGCTTATTGAAGCAGGATTGCGGGATAAATCCAGTATTTAGTATAAAATGAAGAACGCACGCAGTGATACAAAAGTTGCTAAAATGGTAGTAGGAAGATAAAATTGAATACTAAACTCAGGACAGGAATTGTGATTGTCATCGCGACCTTAGCGGTAGCGATGTTTGCAGGCTGCATTGAGAACGAAGCACCTCAGCCTACTACTACGCCATTACCCAACGGCACTCCCGTTTACGGCTACGAAATAATCAACATTTACCCGCACGACCAAACCGCCTTTACCGAGGGCTTAGTCTTTGATGATGGCGTTCTGTACGAAGGAACAGGCCTTTACGGTGAATCAAGGCTGCGCAAAGTAGAATTGGAAACCGGAGAAGTCATCAAGGAATACCATCTGCCAGATCAATTCTTTGGCGAGGGAGTGACTCTTTGGGACGATACACTAATTCAGTTGACATGGCGATCTGGAGCCGGCTTTGTCTACGATAAGACAAGCTTCCTTCTACTCGAGGAATTTAACTATCCTACCGAAGGCTGGGGGATTACGCACGATGGAAAGCGTCTGATCATGAGCGATGGAACTGCAACGCTGCATTTTCTGGATCCAGCAACATTCAAAGAAATCGGCCAAATCGGAGTTCACGACAACGGTGTGCCGGTTACCAAGCTCAACGAGCTGGAATACGTCAACGGCGAAGTGTATGCTAATGTGTGGCAGACCAACCGCATTGCGATGATCGCACCTGAAACAGGTCAGGTCGTCGGGTGGATTGCACTCGAAGGACTGCTCACTGAAGCGGATTATTCATATCCAGTTGATGTGCTCAATGGTATTGCGTACGACGCCGAGCATGATCAACTCTTCGTAACGGGAAAATACTGGCCTAAGCTCTTCGAGATCAAACTTCGAGAAGGAACTTCGTAAGGCGCTCGTCGTAGTGCTAGGGTTAGATCAGTAGGGGTGCGCTCCATCGAACATAAAGTATTAATTAATTCACACCAAGGAGTAACCCATTAAAACGAGATAGAAAGGAGAAAAATGGAACTAAAAGAGCTGTTAACAATTTCATCGGAGATACGAGATTCCGTACGAACGTACCTTTCAGAGACCGCGGACCACGGCGAAGTAATAAAAGAGCGAGCGCAGGACGTAACGAGAAAAGTAGACCTGTTCGCAGAAGAAGCGTTAGAAAACGCCTTAAAGAGCCGAGACCGCTGTGCGCGGATAATCTCAGAAGAATTAGGCGACCATGTGTATCCTCAAGGTGGCGAACCGGAATTCACGCTTATCTTTGACCCTATTGACGGGTCTACCAATGCTACGTTGGGTATTCCGTTTTTCTGTTCCTCGATCGCGTACTCGCCGAATGTAGAGCACATTGCGTTTGACGACATTCAATCGAGCGTGGTTGCAGCCATTTCCGGGCAGACCTACTATGCGGCGAAAGGCGAGCAGGCATGGGTCGATGGAACGCAGCTCCCTCGTGCTATAATCGGGAAGACGAAACGCGCGTACTCTATTTACACCTACGGTGCGGCTTCGCTACCCGATACCCTCGTAGAATTCATTAAAGGGGATAGAACTAAGGTCATTCGTGTGCTGGGCAGTATCGCACTGGAGCTCTGCCTGGTGGCCGAAGGTGCTCTGGACGCCGTAATCGATGTGCGTGACTTGGTAAACGGCTATGACATTGCCGGTGCCGCTTTGATTGTAAAAGAAGCAGGAGGGATGCTAACAGATTCAGAAGGCAAGGAGTTTAGAACCGAAGTGGGAGAAACGCACAATGTTTCAATCATTGCGGCGTTGAAGCCGGATATTCATACGCACCTGCGTGAGATCGTTTCGCCAGAATAGACCTTTCATTTCTATTTTGAGTTGTATCGATCCCTTCATTTATCGTGTTCTCAGGAACCTTTGATTTTTAAAGGTTTTTCATAGAGGCTGTTCATATTCTTTGTCAGCAGCCATGTGCTGAATACCCCTAAAATCAACCTGAAAGAGGGAACCGAGGGAGAGCGGAAAAAATGCGAATAGCAATCGTGAAGAAGGACAAGTGCCAGCCGAAGAAATGCAATTACGAATGCATCAAGTACTGCCCGATGGTGCGTACAGGTGAGGAGACGGTAGTTCAGGGAGAGGATGGGAAGCCGATCATCTCAGAGGAGCTGTGTGAGGGCTGCGGGATCTGCATAAAGAAATGCCCGTTCTCTGCTATTTCTATTATCGGCTTACCCGAAGCGTTAGAGGGCGAAGAGGCACACCGGTACGGTGAAAACGAATTCGTCCTTTACGGCATGCCGATTCCAAAGACGGGTAAGATAACCGGGCTCTTAGGCCAGAATGGGATCGGAAAGAGCACGGCGATCAAGATATTGTCCGGGCTGCAGGTTCCGAACCTCGGCAACGTCGATGCCGACGTGGGGTGGGAGGCGATAATAAAGCGATACGCAGGCTCAGAGCTGCAGAATTATTTTAATAAACTGTCAAAAGAGCGCATTAAGATCTCTTACAAGCCGCAATATGTGGATGCAATACCGAAATTCTTCGATGGTACTATGTCCGAGCTGCTGGAAAGTACGGACGAAACCGGTGAGTCGAAAGGGCTTGTGAAAGCGTTTGAGCTCGAATCAGCGCTGAATACCGCTATAAAAGCGCTCAGCGGCGGCGAACTGCAACGCGTTGCGGTCATTGCCTGTCTGGTACGAGACGCCGATTTTTACTTCTTTGACGAGATAACGCCGTATCTCGATATTTATCAACGTGTGCAGGTGGCAAAGGGGATACGGACCGTTTTGGAGACGAAGCCGGTGGTTGTGGTAGAGCACGACCTCGCGATCCTGGACATGCTTGCGGATTACGTGCATCTGCTCTACGGCGAGCCGGGCGAATACGGTGTGGTAACCCTACCGAAGAGCACGAGTAGAGGGATAAACGAATATCTGAGCGGATTCTTACAGGCAGAGAACGTGCGAATACGCGATAAGCCGATCGAGTTTACGGCGCATCCACCGCGAGAGGCGCGAGAGACGCGGAGCGTTTTTATTGCATACGACGGCTTTGAAAAGAGTTACGGTGATGACGGCTTTGTGTTAGAGGCAAAGCCAGGCAGTATCGAGGCGGCGGAAGTGCTCGGTGGCATTGGGCGAAATGCGATTGGTAAAAGTACGTTTGTAAAGGTTTTGGTGGGCGATATCGAGCCGACAACCGGCAGCATAGCGTCGGACATTACCGTTTCGTATAAGCCGCAGTATATTAAAGGCACGCTGGATATGAAGGTGAAGGATTTCATTGCTTCGCTCAAAGAGGACGGGTTAACAGACTCCGATTTCATTGAGGTTATCCGCCCGCTGGGAATACCGGAGATCGAGGAGAAGAATGTAAATGATCTCAGTGGCGGTGAATTGCAGAGCGTGGCAATTGCGGCTTGTCTTTGCCAAGATGCCTCGTTCTACGTGCTGGACGAGCCGTCTGCGCACCTCGATGTGGAGCAGAAGGTGCGGTTGATCAAGACGTTACGGCGGTATGCGGAACGCAGAGCGGTATCAATGCTGATTGTTGACCACGATATCTATTTGATCGATCTGTTAAGTGATCGGTTGATGGTGTTCGAAGGCGAACCGGGCGTGCGTGGCGAGATAAAAGGGTGCTTTGAGATGCGTGAGGGCATGAACATGTTCTTGAAGGAGTTGGGAGTGACCTTCAGACGCGATGAAAGCACGCTCAGACCCCGGATAAATAAGATCGGATCGGCAAAAGATCGAGAGCAGAAAAAGAAGGGCAAGTATTATTATTTGTGAGGGGTGTATAATCAAAGAAGTTAGTACACGTACTTTCGGGGGTATTGTAGACTTTACCATTCTCATTTTAATCCTGGCATTTAAGCGGTGCTGCATGTCTATCCTTATTTTTAAAGTCCAACTTTATAGAATAGTGTCAAATGAAACACGAAAATAATGAGAGTAAGAAGAAAGTTACGCTGGATACCAATTGTTTAATTGATTTACAAGAAGATGATGGAGATATAAAAGAGGATAGAGATAATAAAGAAAGGTACGATGCTGTTAAAGAAATAATCGATTTGCATGAGCAGGGCGTGATAGATGTTAAAGTTACGACAAGAGTGGAATTCGATCAAAGAAATTCTGGGAACGAAAAGAAGAAAGAGAAAATAGTGAATTTTTCCAAAAAAGTTGGGATTATACCGTCGGTTTTTCGATATGGGGGAAAAGAAATTAAAATCTCAACCTATGGTTCTATCTCAAATCATGGTTCTGGAGACGGTTATGGAAGTATTAAGTCTGTGGAAATGGAAAAAAAGTTGATGGAGATAATGCTTGGAGTTAAAAGTTTTGATGCGTTTACGAAGGAAACGACTAGATACAGAAAAATCGCTGATGTAGACCAGTTATTAGCCCATATAATAAAAAAACGAGATTATTTTGTCACTTCGGACGAAAAGGATTTTATAAAAAATGGGAAAAGAGAGAAGCTAAAATCCGAATTTGGTGTTGAAATAATGACACCTGTGGAATTTGTGAAGATGTGGAAAAATATGTAGTTGAAATAATCACATATTCTTCATTCTTTTTGATAGTTTTGAGGGATGCAAGAAAAGTATCCGTTCATTTTACTATCCCTGTCATGTTCACAGCTCATCAAGCAAATCATCAACAGGAGTAACTTCCTTAACCCTGCCTGTTTTAATATCTTGGTCGCTTCTACGGAGCGCTTCCATCGTTTTCGGATTGTTCAGCATTTCAACGGAATCAATGAGCGCTTCGCTATCTTCTCAGGTAACCATCTTCTCTTCAATTCTCTTCAGTGCTTCGTAAATCTCTTGAATTGCAATTGACCCAGACATACTTTCCTTTAGTTTCAAGACCACGTAACTATTTGGGTTTGTAGTGCGCTTAACTTTTCACGGGCCGAATCTTAAGGTTCAATACCCAGACTGCTCGCGAGTATCAAATAATAAGCCGCCAACCCTTTCCACGTGCCCCACTTCTCGGCGATTGTACGTGCCTCAGCGCCCGTAATTTTGCGATCGTTACAGTAATAATGCGCGATATGCCGCCGCAGCCCGAGATCATCTGCCGGTATGACTTCTAATTTATGCATGCCGCGCAGCATCGTCAATTCTGCAGTCCAAACCCCGATGCCTCTTATCTTAGTCATCTCTTTAATGATCTCCTCAGCATCTTCGTAGCTCTTGAAGTGCTCTAAATCCAACTCGCCTTGAACTATTGACGTTGCGATGCCATGAATATACTCCGCTTTGCGCATACTCAACCCGCAGTTACGGAGTTGCTCAACCGTGCCACCAGCTACGTTGTGCGGTGTCGGATATGCATAATAGATCGCATCATCCAGCGTTAAGTGTTCACCAAACGTTTTAATCACGTTCCGTTCTAACACATGCGCCACGTTGAGCGATATCTGCTGCTCTATTATCGAGTCGACCAACGCTTCAAAGACCGTTGGCGTGGTAGGACTTTTTAAACCTCGCAAGTGTTGAGTTAACGTTGCCATAACGGTATCCGCTTTAACCTCGTCATAAAATGCCGTGAGGTCGAAATTCAAATTAAAAAGTGAAGAGACCAAATCTTTGATTTGCTTCTTGTCGTTCGTGGCGATTCCAGCGGTTAGTTTGACTGTTAGCTCAGGGTTATCTACCGTTCCTGACGAGGTTATCGTAATAAGAATCAGATTGTCGTTCACGCGTACAACCTGCCAGTACGTTCCATGCTCGAAGGTACGGATCAGGGGATCCCCTCCAGAGAAAATCGTGGCGCTTAAATCGAAATCGAAGGGTGGAA
>CAYUEX010000104.1:0-6649 GCA_964443855.1 uncultured Halobacteria archaeon
GTTTCTAAATAGAATTTCTTTAAAGGGCATAAAGCCATGGTATACTTTTTTCCGCATAACCGCTCTTCGAATCTCTTGTATAATCCATTAAATGTGGCTTCGTCAAATTTTAAATCTCTTTTCAAATTGCAATATGCGTTCAAAAAAATTGGGAGATCGCGCGATTCAAACTGCTGTATTCTTAACGCCTTTTCTTCTTCTGATGAAAGAGGCCCAAAACCTAATTCGATTTCATAGCTATTCTTCAATCTTGAGTCCGGGGGTATTTTAGGTATTTTGGTTACTAAATCGCATGCATGAGCAAATTCGTGAGTTTTCTCGATTGCTTCTTTTTTCGAATATATTTGATCCCATATTTTATTGTTCAGCAAAAATGAAATTGGGGGAATATTATTGTTCTCGACGTCAATATTCAAATCTTCACCATATTCAACTCCACTCCTGTCCAAAATAGCTAATGCCTTTTTAACCAGTTCTTTCATGCTGCTATAAATTAGCTCATCCTTAAGGGACATTTAGATATAACTCCTATCGTGTTCGCATATAAGTAAATCCATCCAAACGTATAAATCTTGTCTCCCGATAAAAATCAAAAAGTCTTGAAACATGACTAATAAGTTTAAAAAGTTCTGTCTAACTTAAGGACACCCAACGATCAACGGCACGGTTGCTTTTCCTTGTGACGCTTTTCTCTCGTCAAGATGCGCCCTGTGGTCGCCGCAGATAAACAGCATTCCGTTCCGTTCGCCAACAGCCTCTGCGATTTCATGCATATTCTCGTTTGTTATCGTTGCGGCGACCCGTAAATCGTTGCCTCGATGTGCGAACCGATCAATCGTACGGAGATGGGCAAACACGAACTTCACCTCCTGCTTTCCCAAGACGGAAATAGTGTGCGTTGTTATCAGCTCATCATATCCCTTGATGTCATCGCGGTCATCAACCGGGAATACATAGCTTATCTCTCCTAAAAGCGGCTTTGTACCCTCAGTTTCGAGTATTGCCGCTGTTGGCTTACCTGCGTCATCAAGGAGTTCTAAAATGGAGTTTACTTTCGAGGTGCCCACGTCTTCACCCCTGAGAATGCCGTGTGATTCAGGTTCCAAGCCGGTGAGAATAGAAGCAATTGCTGGTGTGGTGGTCGTGCTTACCGTCTCACAGTCGAACAAAAGGCCGTCCTGTTCAACGAGTTTGTGGAGCACCTCTAATTCCGCCGCGAAATCAGAATACAGTTGAGAATCAAGGCTGTCGATTACCATCAAAACCACCACGTCAGGATTCCGAGCGTGCATGACGTTTAGTATCTGCTCCACGGGGCGAACCCGTGCATTCAGGTGGATACCGAAAAACGCTGCCAATGTCGGTGCTATGTGTAAGAGCGAAAGCGTCTGCATAAAAGAGTGTCGGCGCTTGTCATAGATAAAATGTTCTGCCTATTTTTCACGTTATAAAAACCTTTTTTTACGCTGGAAACATGAGAAATCCTGTCTCAAAAAGAACGTTTGACCAAAGGAGCAGTGTTCTTTTACTGAAAAAGACATTGTGTTTCTGATGTAGCGTAAAAATGGAAGAAGGGTATATTACCGAGATCTTCAGCTCGTTTCAAGGTGAAGGGCCGTACGCAGGTAGGAGGCAGATATTCATCAGATTTGCAGGCTGCCCTTTCTCCTGCTTCTATTGCGACACGGCCTACGCACGTGATCCCAAACCGAGCTTGTGTACCGTTTTTGACTCTCGAGCAGCCTCGGGGAAACGAGTTATGAAGAATCCACTGTCCTCTTCCGGTGTAATCAATATTGTAAATGAGCTCCTCACTGCGGATTTCCACAGCATCTCGTATACTGGTGGAGAGCCGCTATTATCCCTATCGTTCCTCAGGGAGATAGCAATAAAAGCACAAAGCGCGCACCGGAAAAACTTTATAGAAACAAATGGGTATTCTGCACGCGCTTTCGCAGCCATAGCGGATTATTTTGATTTTGCGTCGATTGATATCAAACTGAGGAGCCATCAAGCAGTAGCGGAAGGCGATTACGAAAATCTGTATCGTAACGCGCTCGACTGCATCAGAATCGCCGTTGACCGTGAAATCGAGACGATCGTAAAGGTGGTCGTGCTCAAAAACACCTCGGTAGAAGAACTGGAAAAAATATGCGGTGATCTCTCGGACTTTAACGTGACGTTTGTGCTGCAACCGGTTACCGTTCCGCTACCTCGGCAACGTGCCAACATACTACCAAGCACGGAAGAGCTTTTTACGCTATCAGAAACAGCAGGGCAGTTTCTACAAAACGTGATGGTGCTCCCGCAAGTGCATAAACTCATGCGTATACCGTAAAACTCACGAGGTTGTACCATTTAAACCTCGCAAAAACGTTTACTTTATAACGCCCGAACCGATTAAATGCCATCGCTGCCGTATCTTTCGCCCGATTGCTACGCGTGAGCCTTTCTCTGCACAGATCGGTCTGCTCAGGTTCACGTCAAGGGTCTTCTTCGTCACCCGCAGCACCTCGCCGATCGTAATTGAAGTTCCGGCACTTAGCATGATATACTCGCCAACTTTTATCGCAGGGATCTCCGCCGCTTTTGTTACACCCACGGCACGCGTAAACAACTGGAAATCTATCGCCAATTTTTCCCAAGTTGGGGGCAACGAGCCGAGTTTCCCTGCGCACTGACCGACTAAGGAATCCTCCTTTGTCATGCTCGGATCCAATTTCGTGCCAATGCCGAGGAGACCACCGGGTGTTACTTCTTTTACCCGTTCACCACCGACCATTATTGATGTTATCTCCGTCTCGATGGGTAGCCATTGTGCCTTGCCTCCTGTCGTCACCATCCTCCCGGGTCGTATCTCTAACATATCCCCTTCTTTCAGTCGACCCTTGAGTAAAGAACCGCCGATTACGCCTCCTTTCAAATCCCGTATCGGAGTCCCGGGTTTATTAATGTCGAAGGAGCGTGCGATATGTATCCTCGCGATTTCGTCAGCGGAACGGTGCGGTGTGGGTATTGTTTTCTCCAGACTCTGGATCAACAAATCCCGATTTGCGGACTGCTGTGCCGAAATGGGCACAATGGGCGAATCTTCCGCAATTGTACCCTTAACAAACTCCTCTATCTGCTTATAATGCTCTATCGCTTCCTCACGCGAAACGAGATCGATTTTATTCTGTGCAATCACGATTTTATCAATCCCCACGATGCTCAGAGCCATCAAATGCTCCTCCGTCTGTGGCTGTGGACACGGCTCTGTAGCTGCAATAAGAAGAACAGCACCGTCCATTATCGCAGCACCACTGAGCATCGTTGCCATTAGCGCTTCGTGCCCTGGAGAGTCAACAAAAGAAACCGTCCGTAGCTCTTCCGTCTTTGAACCGCAATGCGTGCAAATCTCTTCTACGGTGTAACAGTCTGGTTCTTCACAAACCGGGCATTTCCTGAAGGTTGCATCCGCATAGCCAAGCCTTATAGAAATCCCTCGCTTTATCTCTTCGCTGTGTCTGTCCGCCCATTCTCCGGATAGAGCATTCACTAACGTCGTTTTTCCGTGATCTACGTGCCCGATCATTCCGATGTTTACCGATGGCTTCTTCGTTTTGTTTACCCCCGTTCTTACTTTTGCTGAGCGCGAATGCGTAGTTCTTTAACCTTTTATCTCAACTATCATTAAGATACCAGCGGTTAATAAAAGATTTCTTTGGTAAAGCGCTTCTCTTTATTTAATCAGCACTTTTAAAAGAATTTCTTTGGTAAAACTTTCTTTTTAAAAGAAAGGTTTGTGGTGAGAAGAATGGAATTCGAATTAAATAAGGGGGCAAAGGCGATTCAGAGCAGCGCGAGAGCGTTTGCAGAGCGAGAAGTACTGCCACGAGCGGCTGAGATCGATCGAAAAGGGACGTTCCCTTCTGAGATCGTGAAACGAATGGCAGACCTAAAATTTTTTGGATTGTCATGTCCAGAGAAATACGGCGGTGCGAATGCATCGCTTTTGAGCTATGCGGTTATGGTAGAGGAGCTTTCTCGGATAAGTGCATGTATTGGCTGCTTGAGCGTTGTGGGGCTCATCAGCAGCTTTCCTATTCTCTACGCAGGTTCAGAGGCGCAGAAGGAGAAGTACCTCAACCCGCTCTGTGAGGGCAGCACGTTGGGTGCTTTTGCGTTAACAGAGCCGACTGCAGGGTCTGACCCCCTTTCTCTTGAAACTACCGCTGTTTGGGACGGCGATGAATACGTGCTCAACGGCAGAAAGGCGTATATTACAAATACCGCGGTTGCAGACATCTACGTGGTTTTGGCATACACGGATAAGAGTAAGGGAAGGAAAGGGATGAGTGCGTTTATCGTGGAGAAAGAGACAAAAGGATTCTCATTTGCGGGGATAGAAAATCTGCTGGGTATGCGCGGTTGTATGGTTGGAAATTTGGCGTTCGAGGGTTGCCGAGTTCCCGAAGAGAACCGACTTGGCAGCGAGGGTGACGGCTTGAAAATTGGTCTGGCTACGCTGGACAGGGATAGAGTAGTAATGGGCAGCATTGGCGTCGGTATTGCGCAGGCCTGCCTTGAAGATTCCAAAAAGTATGCACAAGAACGGACGCAGTTTGCTCAGCCAATCGCCAATTTTCAAGCGGTTCAATTCATGCTTGCGGACATGGCTGTGGAGGTAGAGGCCGCGCGGTTACTCACGTACAAAGCTGCGTACCGTGCGGATAAGGGCGAAAAATTCACGAGAGAAGCGTCCATGGCAAAGCTTTACGCTTCGGAAGTTGCGCAACGCGCTGCTACCAACGCAGTGCAAATACATGGTGGATTCGGCTGCACGAAGAGATGCCCCGCAGAACGGTATTACAGAGATGCGAAAGTGCTCAGCATTGCCGTTGGCACCTCAGAGATACAGCGAATGATAATAGCACGGGAAGAGTTACGGTAAAGATCGCGTCAAAGCTACCACACAAACACACGCACACCCTCAAAACGTGCGTGACAAGCAAAAGGTTTAACTTATAATGGATTACAAATCCTTGTTTATTATCATGTCAGGCAATTCCTATGGAACACTATTTCGGGTGACTACCTGGGGAGAATCGCACGGCGAAGCGCTGGGTGTGGTCGTGGATGGCTGTCCTTCAGGCCTTGAGCTGTCGGAGGCAGATATACAGCACGAGTTGGATCGGAGAAGACCCGGCGTAAGTGCTATAACCACAGAACGGAAGGAAGCAGATGTGGTGAAGCTATTGTCCGGCGTCTTTGAGGGCAAAACGCTGGGCACGCCTATTTCGATGCTCGTGTGGAATAAGGATGTTGATTCAAGCCCTTACGAGCCTTTGAAAGATAGTGCTCGGCCCGGTCAAGCGGATTTTACTTACCAGCAGAAGTACGGGATACGGGACCATCGGGGCGGTGGAAGAGCATCGGGTCGCGAGACCGTGGCTCGCGTTGCCGCAGGTGCAATCGCAAAGAAGCTCCTAAGAAATCATGACATTCTAATCGTCGGGCATGTCGTGGCAATAGGCGGAATACGAGCGCGAACACTGAGTGTCGATGACGTAAAGAGAAATGCAGAGAGTAATGCCGTCCGGTGCGCTGATTTAGAAGCCGCGCAGAGCATGGAAGCGTTGATAAAAGAGGTAAAAGAAGAGGGCAATAGCGTCGGTGGCATAGTGGAAGTATGTGCGCTTGGCGTTCCTGCGGGGTTAGGCGAGCCGGTCTTCGATAAGTTGGATGCGGAACTTGCGAAGGCGTTGATGAGCATTGGTGCGGTAAAAGGAGTGGAAATAGGCGCTGGTTTTGATGCTGCGAAGCTGAAAGGCAGCGAAATGAACGATGAATTTTATGTGGAAGCCGGAAGGATACGGGCGAGAACGAACCATGCAGGAGGAATCTTAGGCGGCATTTCAACGGGCGAACCAGTACTATGCAGAATAGCAGTGAAGCCCACGTCTTCCATTGCAAAGCCGCAACGAAGTGTTGACATGAAGAAGATGGAGGAAGTAGAAGTACGAATAAAAGGTAGGCATGACCCCTGCATCTGCCCGAGAATGGTTCCCGTAGCGGAAGCGATGGTTGCGTTAGTGTTGGTAGATTCGTTGATGCGGGCTAAGCGCGTGTAGACGATACAAAATAGAGAATTTATTGTCTACTTCAGATCCATACCTGCAATTCAAGCATGAATGTGGTGCAGATTGACTTCTTCGATAGCTGTTAGCAGCTCTCGTAATTTCTCAGAAGACGATGCAGAATAGAATTAAGAAAAACAGTTGTGTGGGATTTGAAAGGCACTTCCTCGCTTATTGTCCCGATGAACTTCGTCTCAATGCGTGGCTCTTCCTTAGATAATGTGGAGGCGTTTACCATAGCGAAGATGACGCCGGAGCACTGGCAGCTCATGGGCGAATGCGTCGATCACAACCTAACAGTCCTGCCACGACTCCTGAGGAGATACCCGAACACCAACGGGGGCTTTCAAAAGTGGATTCCTGTATCTCGCGGCAAAACGCATGGCTGATGCATTACGTCGCTATGTGAACAAAATGAAGCGAGGAGAGTCACCAACCGATCGGACAGGAGTAAGTACGTGGTTCTATTCCACTATACCCAACTTGTAGTCTTATGAGACGCACCCTCTCATCGTGAGACTATTATATAG
>CAYUEX010000105.1:0-6552 GCA_964443855.1 uncultured Halobacteria archaeon
ATATATTCTGGCGAGGTTGATAATAAAGGCATAATCTATGCGAGTACGGTGAGTGCGGATCTAACACTGGGCTACACAGACGTGACGGTTAAAGAACTCAACGATTGCCCGACGTATTACTATGCGCAATCGGTGCGTATCCAGGGGGATGTGATGCGCATAAAACTTTCGCAGGGGGAAACCGAGTTAGAAATTGACGACGATACCGGGATAATGGATGTGGAGTACCGTGCTGAAATGGAGAATATAACGATTGGTGACTATGTCATCGTCGAGGGGAAATTTTATCGCAACAAGATATATGCCTTTGCGGTAGGCGCACCGACGCCAGAACCAAGTCCAACCCCAAGTCCAACCCCAAGTCCAACCCCAAGTCCAACCCCAAGTCCAACCCCAAGTTTAAATTCGACCTCGTTAACCCTGCCTGCGGAGGAAGGAGAGGGAGGCATGCCGCTCTACCTCATAGTGGCTATTATCGTGGGTGTGGCTGCTGTAGGCATCGTTCTATCAGTTAAAGTAAGAGAATGGTTCATGCTCAGACGATATGGCGAGTAACAAGTTTTTGAAAATGGGGACCAAAGCAGTTAGGGGCAGTGTAAAAGCAGAAGGCCGAGCTGCAGCAAAGAAGAATATGCAGAAGGCGTTTAAAGAGGTGAAACGGATAGCGAAGGCTGAGAAGCTGCAGGAAAAGGTTGTTGCTAAGAAGAAGGCAATTACAGAAAAGGCACAGGCAAAGGGAGATTCTGAACTTATCGAAAAGGCTCAATCGGAAGAGGAGGATGAGTCAGCCGTTTTAAAAAAGATACAAGAGACAAAAGCCGCTACAGAGGCAGAACTGAGAACGGCGGTAGCCGCGATGAAGGGTAAGTCCGTCACGGCAGCTCCGGTTGAGTCCGCATTGCAGGACACTGCTCAGAGCGCAACCAGTGGATCGGATGATGCATCACCGGGTGGATCAGCGATAGCGATAGACGGGGATGTGCCGCTACACGAATTAGAAAAAGGTGTGGATTACTTGGAAACCTATTCTATCAACGAGCCTTATTCGTATGTCGTCATCGAGGCAACAAACCCTCCTAAATACTGTGTTCATGAAGTGAGCCTTACGGCAGGGGAGGAGGAGTTACGGAAAGAGATTAAAACATACCTTTATGAGACGTTAGATGTTAGTTTTGAGGGTTTGATGCAAGCAGAGGAGTTTCTCAGGAAGAAGGTAGAGGACGTGGTCAATGGTTTCTCCTTAAAAAAAAGCGTAACTCCCGAGAACCTGGACAAGATAATGTATTACATCAATCGGGATTTCATTGGCTATGGAAAGTTAGATCCGCTTATTAATGATGCAATGGCGGAGGACATCTCTGCAGATGGGCCTGAAATCCCATTATATCTGTACCATCGTAACTACGGCTCGATAGAAACGAACATAGTATTTGATAAGGATGAATTAGATTCGTTGATTTACCGTTTATCACAGCGATCTGGAAGACACATCTCGATTGCCAATCCATTACTGGACGCTTCTTTGCCGAATAAAGATCGATTACAGTTGAGTATTGGAGATGAAGTTACCACGCGAGGGTCAACGTTTACCATACGGAAATTCAGGGAGGTGCCCTTTAGCCCGATAAACCTCGTAGAATTTGGGACATACTCCGTGGAAATGATGGCTTATCTCTGGATGGCTGTTGATAATGGTGCGAACATTCTTATTGCGGGAGGTACGGCATCAGGAAAAACGACAGCGTTAAATGGCATAGCGATGTTCATTCCGCCGGAAAGTAAGGTTATATCAATTGAAGATACACGCGAAATAAATCTATTACACCAGAATTGGATACCTGCCGTGACAAGAGAGGTGGAAGAAGGCAGGCACTCCATCGTAATGTATGATTTACTACGGGCTGCACTCAGACAGAGACCGGAATATGTTCTGGTAGGCGAAGTGAGGGGAGTAGAGGCTCACACACTCTTTCAAGCGATGGCAACCGGACACATTACTATGTCCACAATTCATGCAGAATCTGCGGACACCGTCGTCAAGCGGTTGACAAAAAAACCAATTGATGTTCCGCTCATGCTTCTTGACAGCTTGGACATCATAGCAATCCAGCGGCAGGTGAAAGTGGACGATAAACTTACAAGAAGATGCACCACTATAATAGAAGTAACCGGTGTCAATTACGAAGAAGAGACGTTAGACACGAATTACTTATTCACGTGGAGACCCGATGAGTTTGAATTCACCGGTGAATCGAAAGTGTTTGTCAAGATTATGGAGAAGTATAATCTAACTGAAGAAGAATTGGTAGAGGAGTTTGCACGAAGGAGACAGATTTTAGAAAGCATGAAAAAGAAACACATGAATGATTTCCAGTCTCTCAACCAGGTTTTACTCGATTATTCTATTAATCCCGAGGAGACGGTGAAACGAATCGTGGCAGAAGAAGAAATGCGGCCAGAAGAAGAAATAGTGGTAGAAGAACAAGAGGAGAAATGAGCACAGAGAGTAAAACGGTAACGAAAGAGGGAATAGCGTCCAGTTTATTTCGCGGTTATTTCCGCGGTAAACGAGAGAAAAACATTAAACTCCGGGAGAAACTTCTGGAAGCGAGAATATTTATTCCGGTAGAGACGTGGCTATCAAAGGCGACTTTTTATTCGATTATTGCGGCAGTTTGCGCGATGGTGGGCTATTTCTCCCTTAAGTCACTCATTCTCTATTTGGTATCCGAATCGTCACTCGGATTGTTCGACCTTACGATAGGTAGTGTGTTTGCAGGAATCGCATTTTTGGCAACGTTTGTGAGCTTTCGTATGTATCCGAGCATCAAAGCGTGGGAGCGGAAAGGGAAGATCAATCAGAACCTTCCGTATGCAATCGGCTATATATCTGCGATGGCGATCGTGGGAATGTACCCCTATCAGATCTTCAAGAAGCTCTCAGAGGCAGAGGAGACGTATGGTGAGGTGAGTAGGGAGTTGAAGCTCTTAGTCCGGGACGTAGAAGTGCTGGGCGTTGATATTATCACTGCACTAAAAACACTCATCGCAACAACACCATCGGTAAATATGAGAGCTTTCTTACAGGGTGCAGTAACCACAGCCGTATCTGGAGGAGAGATGGGTTCGTACTTCGTTAAGACGTCGGAGGAATATATGGAAGAGCGAAGGAAGGTGTACGAGGAGTTTATCGATACGCTGGGCTTGTTTGCTGAGTTTTATGTCATTGGTATGGTTGCGGCACCACTCTTGCTTGTGGTGGTGCTCTCGATAATGGTCTTTCTCGGTGGTGCTTCGCTTTCAGGACTTGCGACAATTATCTATCTTATCATACCACTTGGCTCTTCAGCGTTTGTCTTTTTGATCGGCACCTTATCGGAGTAAGTAGAAAATAAAAATGGAAACAGATAAGCTACTCGAAGCAATAGAAACGAAGAGGAAAGAGAAGGCAATAGCAAAAGTCTTTAAAGATCCAATCAGTCTATTCAGAGAGAACCCGCTGAGGTTAGGGTACATCTCCGGTGCCATTGGTGCCTGCCTCATGCTCATGTCGTATCTCTACGAGTGGGAATTTGTAGCTCCGTATGATGCATACATTTTATCCGGTATCCTTGCGGTTGTTCCACCGGCGTATTACCTTTATGCTGAGCAAAAAAGAGTGAAGAAGGCGGATGATGCATTCCCGGACTTAATTCGTGACCTTGCACAGGCAAAACGAGCGGGGCTCACCTTGATCGATTCGTTTTCGCTCACTGCTGAAGGGAATTACGGTGTGCTGACTGAAGGACTGAAGACACTTACGTATCACCTGACCTGGGGCGTCCCATTTGAGGACTCGCTACGGATGTTTGCGGAACGATATCCCACACGTATAATCAAGCGGTCGGTTGAAATAATCATAGAGGGATACCAGGTAGGTGGCGATGTGGGGGAAATTCTAAAAGCTGCTGCTGATGATGTCCAGGAGTTGCGTGCGCTGGAAAAGAAGAGGATCGCGGATATGGGGCAGTATGTTCTCATCTGCTACGTGACTTTCTTTGTGTTCCTGGGTGTTTTATTGGTGCTCTATCATTCGTTTATCCCAATGATGGTAGAGGCTGGAGAGAAGATATCAGGATCAGATATGGGTGGTTCTTTTATAGCTAACGTAGATGCAGAACAGATGAAGATGCTGTTCTTCCATTGTGGTATAATCCAAGGCATTTGCGCTGGTGTAGTAGCCGGTAAGTTTGGTGAAGGGAAAGTTATTGCGGGTCTAAAACATGCGACCGTATTAGCCTTGATGACCTTTCTCTTCTTTGGAGTTTTGAAACTTATACCTCCAATGTCTCTCGCATTGTAATCGCATGTATTTTCAGTTTAGCATGCATGCACCGTGGGATAGCATGATAGATAATTAGATAACTACTAGCACCTGCGAGTGCAATCAGAGCTTAAATCTACCGTTGTATATAGACAGCAACCGCAGTCTTTTCCAAATATAACTCTACTCCTTCTCCATGCCCGTAGAATGTAATCTCCACATTTTTTGCAGGAGTATCAACAGCGACATTATAATCCGACGAGTTTAATCCTGATTCTTCAAGCGTCTTATTAAACCAGTTACTACAGATTGAAGGATATGCCGTGGAGATATTTAGCGTCAAGTTCGGATAAAAAAAAGATTCGGAAATAAGATCATAGTCCCCGCGAAGTAATCTCACGGAGATTGTGGGTGCTCCAGTATAAGTGGGAACGTTGGATTCTGTCAAATCGATCAGAGAGACGTTAATTCGCGGCACGCCACTGGCATTACTGATAGAGATGTTAGACGGGCTAACCAGGAATTCCCCCGCGAGCTGGCTCTTCATCACCGCACCGTTTTCGTACGCGAGCACTTGGTTGGGAAGGTAATGGTAATTACTTGCGAAGATAATTGAGCCAGATGAGTTTGTAAGTGCTACGCCTCCTGCAGAGGACGAGAAATTAACGGTTATATTACGTAATGTGGGTGTTTCTGAAGGGTCCCAGGTTTTTAGCTCAGCACGATATTGAACATAGCGATGCCCATTAGATACTGAGGACAAATCAGCGAGCGATATTTCATTAAAACCGTCCTCGGATTCGATTTCAGTGCATTCATACCACTCCTTAGCCTGCGTCAAGTTCGAAAACATATCTGTTCTGACTTTAATAGCGAGTTTCGTGTTTGGTCGAATACTCGCGTACCACGAAAGATTCTCGTAGACCGTGCGGTTACTTCCCGTGTCTTTTCCGATATGCCCTTCAACAGTATTCATAGTAGATATGACATAACCCAAGGAGTAAGGAGGCCCGGCGAGTGTGGCGTTACCTGAAGCTGTGTCAATATTACTAGTTGTGGTATTACTGAAATCATTATCAGTCCACGGACCTGAGACGGGAGCTCCATTTTCATCCACTCTAACGGTAATGTTGCCTTCGGTGGGTGAGAATCGTATAGACCCTGACGAGAGGGGAAGTGCAATAAGAGATACTTTAGTGGGAGTCAGCTTAATGGGCAGTGATGTGGAGGCTACGGTGGATTCAGCATGTAATAGATACTGTACAGAAGCATCCAGTGCGGTAAAATCCGTGGTTACTTCAGAGGAATGTTGAAATTCGCAGTTTTTCGTTTCAATAGGTGCATTGATGGAAAGATATGAGCCGGCTGTGGTAAGTGCAATTGTGAGGATTATGATAGCTCCGATTGCAAATGCTTGAGCATCTGTGGCGGTTTTGAAGGGGTTACGTTTTAATCTTACCATCTTTTTCTTTTTCCCTCGTTTCATTTCAGATTTTCTATCCCCACCTCAGATTGCTTTAGCCATACGTTCACCGGTTTCGATTCGTTACCATAAAATATCACGTTTACAGTATTTCCTGTTTCATTCAGATAGTAGTCTCCGGCGTCAGTGCCATATTCCAGTCCTGCTTCTTCGCAGGTCTCGTTAAACCATTTCTTCCACGCGGTGAGATGCTGCGTCGTGATCGCGAGCGTAATGTTATTGAAGTTCAAACCACCGGTTTGTAATGCTGAGTTCTGGTAGTATGCGTTAATAGCGGAACTGAAAGAGCCGCTGACCGAAGATTCATTGCCAGTTAGGTTGACTGAAGAGATTTTAATAGCCGTATTACCCTCTTCGCCTTGTGAGATCGCGATTGCTGGAGAGAAAAGCATGAACTCACCGGCACTTTGATTCTTTATGATAGCACTGTGCTCATAAATGAGATTACAGTTTGGGAGATAGAGGTACTTGCTGTTAAATTCTATATTCCCAGAGGCGTTCATGAGTGTGGGGATACCGTATTCATAGCTCAAGTTCACGAAATGGAGAATTGGTGTTCTTGAGCGCTCAAAGGTGTAGAGGTCTGCTTGCCACTGGATATACCGGTGCCCATCCGAGACCGAAGGCACATCGGAGATGTCCGTTTCGTTCGTTACTGCCGGGCAGTCGTCCCAGTTTATAGCATCGTTCATGTTCGCATTCGTGGACGTTCTTACCTTCATAATGACGTTCGTACCCGATGGAGTGGTCTCAGCCCATGTTATGG
>CAYUEX010000106.1:0-6322 GCA_964443855.1 uncultured Halobacteria archaeon
TTCCAGCGATGGTTTTCGGAAATGCGCTTCTGCCAGCCCTGCAAACCAGCCGGCCGCTAAAAAGGGGTTCAAAGACGTAAGCCACGCTACGGCAAACGCGGTAAACGCAGAGAGCGGATGTCCACGTGCGATTACAACACCAGCCGCAGATAGAACGCCGTTTATTATGAACCACCACAAAAACGCGCGGATGAGTACGTGAAACGATATATCAGTGAATATGAACGCTAAAAGGATAATCACCAACGCTACACCAATTCCAAGCCCTAAAAGCTTCCCTATCGATATGCTGACCCGTTTTTTAGGCAGCGAGAGTAACTCCGCCTTCGTGGGTAACGATTCCGGCTGACTGAGGTAGCTTTTTATCCCTGCCACGTGTCCCGCACCGACGACCGCAACTATTTTGCGCTTCTCGCAGGCAGCCGTTTGATTCCACGTGTCTGAAGTTTGTGGTGAAACCGTTTGATCAAGCGTAAACTTCTGAGTGGGGATTTCCAGTAAACTTCGCGCAATATACGCGTCTCGTTCATCTAACAGTGCCGTTGCCGCGCCTGGCGAGAACTCACGGAGTTCGTTCATCAATTGCGTCACGACATCATCATCAGTCAGTCGATCAAGCTCAATCTCTTGATTCGAGACCATCACGCCCGTAATGAGCTTCTTATTCTCTTTCCCGTTTCCTTCACCCTCATCTCCCGTTTCCGAGCCTCCGATACTGGCAATCGAGAAGATAATAGAAAAGAGCATCTTGAGCTTCTCCCACAATCGCATCTTCTTCCAGAATCGCTGCATCGTTACCTGTATAGGACGGTCAACCAGGGCAATATCACACTTCTGCTCTTCTGCTTTATGTATCGCAGCCATCATGTCTGCTCCGGGTTCAATACCTAACTCCAAGCCCATTTTACGCTGCACGTACGCAAGCAGCCAGTGTGTGAGTATCAAAAACGGGTTGCCAGCGCTGAGCAGTTCTCGTGGGGAAACTTCCTGCATTTCACCTTTCAATGATTTGTATCTCGCTTCACACAACTCTACGGCAACAACCTCTGGCTTCTCTCGCTCTATTACCTCTTCTACTTCCTTCACACTCTTCTCTAAGACGTGCCCGGTTCCTACCAGTATGATATTATCGGCCGTACACTCGCTCATATCTGTTTTTACCCTCTCTTTGCTTTGCCTGTAAGTACGTAATATCCATGCGGAGTTATAAATCCTAAACCCACCTAAGTACTCGGATTTGTGAATTTTACCTGCCTATTGCGCATATCCTGTCGTTTTGTAGCGCAGTAGAGCGGCAACACCGCCAAATGCGCGTTTTAACTGCGTGCCTTCCTCGAATTCCGTCGAAATAAATTCCACGTTCGCGCCTGTCAGCTCAGCCTTATTCACCAGCTCGTGGACAAACTCGGCCTTGAGCTCTTCCGAGATCAAAAGCGTATCCACCGCGCCCATTTCCAGGTCCTTATTCACCTCTCGCTCACCGTATGCCACCATCGCCTCATTGCTCGCTATGAATTTCATGAATCGCGTCATGAGCTTCTTCTCCCGCATCAAATCCATTCCTTCCAAAGCCTCTCCTGAAGCGTCAACGAGTTCATAAAGGCCTGATTCGTCGGTATACGCGACATCAAACTCACCGAGTATCTTATTCTGCAGTTCGTAATGCAAGTATGACCCTTTTATGAAATCCTCTTTCGTGGGACTCGGACCACCGATCAGAAGGCCTTGTAGATCTTTGACCTCAAGAAAAATTTGCGATGCGTGTTGACCGATCCGTTTGTAAAAATCATCGGTTGCAATCTCGCGCAATCGCTGAAATCGCAGTGCTGACTGCCCACCTTTCCGTATCTTGCCCGGTACGGACGAAGTCAGGTGTTTCACGGGCTCTACGACCTTTCCATTCAAGATTCCGATCGTCGCTTCTCGTTTGTCCAGCACGAGCAATCCGTATTTCTCCTTTTCCGTCACGAGCTCTTCTAATGGCTCAAGGAAGAAGCTTGAATCACAATGGTAGATATAGGAATATATCTTTGCGGGGGGCTCCACGATGAGCGTTTCTATATCCGTCTTGTCTCCACCCTTATCGATAGCACCGCAGAAAATTACCAAGCCATTTTCTCCCACGCTCACGTACCGCAGCTTGGACAAGATAGATTCCAAAGAGCTTTGAACGTTCGTGCGAGTGATTTTACTCTTTATGTTCATTGCCTGCCCGTGTTCGTCACGGAGATGAGAGGTAACATCTGATATCTGTTTATCCGGCGGAA
Source organism: uncultured Halobacteria archaeon (assembly GCA_964443855.1). Classification (GTDB taxonomy): domain Archaea; phylum Halobacteriota; class Syntropharchaeia; order Alkanophagales; family Methanospirareceae; genus JACGMN01. The sequence continues at coordinate 2,268 of CAYUEX010000106.1, forward strand.
TGTAAACGGACACAAGCTCTGTGCCTCTTCCGCTCTTATTCCTCAGCTCTTCCAATACTTTCCTGAATTCATACTTCTTTATTTGGTCCATCGTTCGTGATTACATTTCTCTTCCGTATTCGGTTAGATCGTGTAATAAAATATTGAAGGTTGTTTTTCTTCCCAGAACCTCTCGCTTCGTTGCTAAAATTTTTAAAGGCTTAGCTCATGCGGCAACCGGGGATCGAACCCGGGTTACAGGCTTGGGAAGCCCGTGTCCTACCGCTAGACTATTGCCGCTTTGTACTTTCGCTCAAACTCCTCAAAATCCGACGCCAATGAAGCGACAGCAGACTTTACAGCCTCTAACGGATCGCCTTCCTTCATCTTTACAAACAACACGGGGTCACTTCTCAGCGTATGCTGGATGTTGTAGGTTGCAAGGTCCACATTATCATTCTCAAGCAGCTTGGACGTAAGCGGCGCTAAAAGGGTGTGGTCTTCTCCTGCTATCTCTAGCCGCACCACGTTCTCACTTCTCTCCAATATGCGTACCTTCTCAATTTCAGTTTCAGTTTCAGGTTCATTTTCAGTTGCCATGCTTACCTCACCACCTTTTTCTCCGCGTAAAAAATTATATTAAGCCCTTACCATAATCTTCAGACATTTTCCGTACTTCGACCCGCTTGCATCGCTCACAAGCCAGCGTATTTCCTTTTATCTTTAGATTACCCTTGCATTTCGAGCAGATCGCTTTTATCACGCCCAACTCCTTCCCTTCCGTAGTGAGCCGTAACGACTTTGCGTCGATCACTCTCGCCTTCACCAAATCAAGATAGCCAAACTCATGTTGCAATTCATTCACATACCCGCTCTTTACGTTTGAGATATGGATGGCCCCCTGTGTGGATGCCGCAATTTCTCGCTCTTCCCGCCCCTTCAGGCATGCTATATGCACCATGGCAATCGTATCTCGGATGTCCTCTATTCTGCCGATAACCACATCGCCCTCGTTCAGCGTTGGCGGGGTTTTCACCTTTGGTAGAACCTCTATAACCCTCTTATCTGTTATATTAGCGACTCCAGTCAGTGTGGCATATATATTCCCTTTTTCGTCATGAACGCCCTTTCCAAGCGTGAACTCTTCAGAAGTGCCCAAAAAATCCCCTGGCACTACAATTTCTTTCTTGTCTTCCATTCACTTTTCTCCTTCTTTCTCTTTTTCGTCTCTCTTATTATTTTAATTCCGTTCTATTTATTAGTTATGCGCGTGATAGGAATAGACCCAGGAACAGCGAGAACTGGATGGGGGATTCTTGAGTTTGATAAAGGCAGCTTAAAGTCAATCGATTGTGGCTGTATAATGACGTCCACGAAAGAAAATAGCGGCGAACGATTAAAGAGGATTTATGACGTGTTGCTCGAGCTGATGACAGAGAAAAAACCAGATGAAATGGCAATCGAGAAAATTTTCTTCAATACCAACGTGAAGACGGCCTTGAGCGTTGGCCAGGCACGTGGCGTCTGCATCTTAGCGGCAACCACCGCGGGACTGCAGACCTACGAATACAATACCACCGAAGTGAAGAATTTTATAACGGGCTATGGGCGGGCGTCAAAGAGCGACGTAGCGAACAAAGTAAAGGATCTGCTTCAGTTAGAGGTGATGCCAAAGCCGGACGACGTCACTGATGCCCTCGCTATTGGAGTTACGCATATTGCGCAGGCATTAAATCTAGACATTCAGCATTAATGCAAACGTAACAAACCAGCAGAAAACGGTCATAAAGGAGATGTAAAGCCAATCCTTCGGCCCCTCGAGGTTCATATGAAATAACGGATAGATGAATTTCTGCACCATGACCAAGAGGATCGCAATGAGTAAGCCATCTGATAATAGCGGGTCGGTTACCACGAAGAAGGATATCACACCCGCGATAATACCACATAACACCGGTATGACCGTTTTTACTATGCCTTCCACATATTCTTCCTTTTTTTTATCCACCGGTTTCTGCTCGTTTTCCATCTAACTGCCCACTCTTACTAAATTATCTCTGCTATATAAGTATTAAGACACCTTATTCGTGCTTCGATACAGGTAAACCTTCGTGTTTTTGCGCTGCAATCTCCCGTATTGCTATTAATGCGTCAGGAGTTCTGGCTGTCGAGACATACAAAAATATTTAACCAATGAACGCATAGAAAACTTAAACCAGGACTGCCGGAGTGAAGGACGTGACAAGAGCACAAAAGAACGAGCAGGAACACGCGAAAGCCGAGGAAAAAGAGCAAGAAGAGGAAGAGGTACGGGTGGAGGTTCCAGTAGAGGCTACAAGCGCCGAATTAGAGCAATTGAAACAAGAACTAGCGGAGAAGACCGCGTTAGTAGATGAGTTTCTATCGCGATTGAAATACCTCCAGGCGGATTTTGAGAACTACAAGAAGATGGTTGCTCGTGAGCGGGAGCTGTATGAGCAGTGTGCGACCGAAACGTTGATAAAGCGCTTATTGCCCCTTATTGATACTATTGAGGCTGCTCTTGCATCGGCTGAGACGTGCGAGGACCTGAAGACCTTCGTTGACGGAGTGGAGTTGATTTATAGAGAGTTAATGGACGAACTGAGGGTCGAGGGTTTAAAACCAATCAAAGCAGTTGGAGAGAAGTTCGACCCGTATAAGCACGAGGTTGTCATGGCGTCTGCAGATGATAATCATCCTGAAGACACCATTGTGGAAGAGCTTGGGAAAGGCTATATGCTAGGTGCGAAAGTGCTACGAACGTCAAAGGTGAAAATTGCAAAAGCACCTTCAGATAAAAATGAACCCGACAGCTCGGCTGAATGAAGATTGGTAATCACGCCTGTAACACGATTTTCTCTTTTATCGCTTTTATTTGCTCAACCGCTTCCCCTCCGACGTCTAAGGGCGCTTTTCCCTCTATATCTGCAGTTATCAAGGTCTGTTCGTACGGGATAATGCCCAGCAGCGGCAGCTGCATATCCTCTAACTTCGTTTCTATCGTTTTCACCAGCGCCCGATCCGTAACTTTGTTGAGCACTGCCGCTATGTTGCTGATGCCGATATCCTCACCGAGCTTCTTTATTCGAGCTACCGTTTCTACGGATCGCATCCCGGGCTCTACCACGGTCAGCATAAGATCAACTCCCTTTGCGGTGCCCCGCCCTAAATGCTCTATCCCGGCTTCCATGTCCATTATAACCGCTTCTTTTTTGAATAACACGTGTCGTAGCAGTGCGCGAAGGAATGCATTTTCGGGACAGGTGCATCCGGTTCCGCCTTTCTCTATCGTACCCATTACCACGAGCGTCACGCCATCCGGGCCTTTTGCACTGTAGTTCGCGATTATATCGTTCACCTTGGGATTTAATTTGTAGATACCCGTCCCGGTAGAAGCGCCAGTCCGTTCAAAAATCATATCTTTCAGTTCAGAGATCGGTGGCGGGTTTTTTTCTATACCCAGTGCGAATTTCAAGTTCATTGCTGGGTCTGCATCCACTGCGACAACGCTCTGCCCATCCCGCGCAAAGAGTCGAGCAAGCGTGCCTGCAATCGTGGTTTTACCCACACCGCCTTTTCCCGCAACTGCGATCTTCATGAGCGCTTTCTCCTTATTAGTCTATTACTCAGTTTGTGCATAAGAGAATGATGCAATCCAGAATGCCGCGGAATCTCCAAAAACCATAAAAGGATGTGCAGAGTACAGGCAGCAACTCAAGAATCTCAAATATTTATAGCTGAGACTTAAACAAGATAAAAGTAGGAGAAGGGAATAACAATTTTATGGTAAGAGGAGCATAATGAAGTGAGGGAAGCGTAATGGTGAAAGAGAGGACAAAGCGATTTGGGAGAGGTGCGAACACGTGCAGACGATGCGGCAGAAGGCGAGGCCTGATTCGTAAACACGGGATTTATCTGTGCAGACAGTGTTTCCGTGAGATAGCAAGGGAAATAGGATTTAAGAAGTATAATTAACTGATTTGTAAGATGCAGGAGTGAGAGGGGAGTTACGTAAACGCGTTCATATGTTTTTATACCTCAAGATGGAATAAGAA
>CAYUEX010000107.1:0-6312 GCA_964443855.1 uncultured Halobacteria archaeon
CCCCGGAAGAGCGTGGGGAAATAACAGGGTCCAACGTTGAAAAAACAGACCCGGGTATAGCCACCGGGTAAATAAACGATTTGGAAATCCCACGTTGGTATTTCGAAATCAGGCGGCGTTGGACAGCGATCGCTGTGCACACGAATCGGGACAGAGGTCCCGGCTACGCCCTTTAGTTGCTCTTTATAGAGTTCTGAAACTTTGATTGTGCTTACCACAGCGCTCTCGCCGGAATTCTTCTGTATTTCCAGTATGATTGACCCGTCCGCGTAGATCGACTGCGGCTCGATTTTCTTTGTTATTGTTTCCGGTGTGTCTGTCAGTTCAACATTTGCTTTCAGCAGTTCACCGTCCGCATAGATGCTCACGTTTCGCGAAGAAGTGGGGTCGTAAAAACCGAGTTCTATCTGGTAAATCTTGTCAGGCTCCAAATCGAATCGGTATCGCACCACGGTGTCATTTTCACGAATTGACTGGTGAGTTTCGGTCCCCCATGCGGTTGAAGACTCGCCATTAAGGTAGCCGTATCCGAGCGTTGAATCATACGCCATGTCAGTAGGCGTCGGACTGGTATCGGTATCGCCACAGTCTATGGAATAGATTGTTCTAGACGTGTAGAATGGATTGAAATGAATGTATTCTCCCTTCGCCACTACTCTACCGCCGAAGACTTGACATTCTGGAGCTGAGCAGTCAAGTTTAAGCGTGTAATTCACTCCTATCGCGTTCTCGGGCCCTGGCACTATTTCCTCAATAAAATCTCGGTCGAACTCGATGGTGAGACCATTATCCATCTCAATGGGGCTCAGTGTCACATTGAAAAGAGGAATACGTCCAATATTCATGAGCTTCAAGGTACCGTTAGATTCGTTACACGGCTCAATTATCCTATCTATTCGTGGTGGCACCGCTACCAGTATCGGAACAGGAATATCGGTCTCAAAGGTTAAATTCAACATAATGAAGTACTTATCCTGAATGGTGGAAGGAAAAACATACCAGTCGAATTCTACAAAAGACTCGTATAAGGTCACATTCACATATTCGCAGCCGATACAGCCCTCAGTTGGCGGCACGTAAATCGTGTCCATGCCCGGATAGTGCTCGGGGTTTGGCGAATAAACGTAATACGTGTAATACCCTTTTGGAACACTCAAGAACACAGCTACGCCTGTTTCGTTCGTTACATTTGTGTGAACGTCGTACGTCTCCTGATTAACGAGCGTAACGTCTGAATCATTTACAAATCGCCCATAAGCGTCCTGCACGGAGAAAATGACGGTGCCGTTCGGCTCGATCGTGATGTCTGCATGAACGTTTACTTCCACCGTCGGATGATTATCCGCAAGCACTTCTATAGAGCCATAATGATTGCCCACACCCTCGTCATAAGAATTGAATTGGACCTCTATGGTACAATCCTCGCCCGGCATTAAGTTACCTAACGTGGTGTTTGTGATCACATCCATCCACAAGAGCTCTGGCTCCACCACGCGTACATTTTCGAGCATTTCGTCACCGACATTTGCTACCTGGAACGCCGTGGTAATGTACTCATCGGGATTTAAACAAACTGCAAGCTCTGCAGAGCTAACCTGTAGAACTGGTTGTGGTGGCTGTGGCGACTCGACAAGGGATAGTATCCCCGTGTCATATGCCACCTGACCAGTCTGACCCGAAGTGGCGATGATCTTGAACGCTTTGTCCCCCTCACCTACCTCGTCGGGAATAGTGACGGAACAGCGGAGTTTAAGCGTCTCTCCGGCATCTAATTCTTCTTTCTGGAACGTCCAATCGAACCACGATAAATTGGCTTTCCACGCGTCCGGGAGAGTATCCGTGGTTATGTTTATCGAAAGAAGATCATCAACGTCTTGCGTGCTAATAATAGTTAGATTAAACGTATACGATGAACCTATTGGAACTTCGGCAATCTTCGGTGTAATCGCAACATTTAAACCGCCGGTTATTGCAAGTACAGGCCCGATTAATGCGGCGATAACAAATAAAATTAGAATTACCGAACTTACTTTTATATGTATCATCTCTATGGTTTTTCCTTTTTATATCCGAAATTGCGTCTGATTTCAGGTACAGCCTTATTCTTTCCGTTGATCCTTCTTACCGCAATAACGAGTAACAGCCCGATCAAAATCGCCAATCCTGGTGGGGATAGGCCAGGAACTTGTTGTGCAGCCGTAGGGGGTGTTGTTGTGGTTAAGATGGTGAAATAACTTTTTTCTGCTATCTCGGGTGGCAAACCGGGAAGAACCGCTTCTGCTTTTATCTTGGCCTCGTACTCCCCCGGTGCGGTCGCAGGCACTGAAACTGTTAACGTTACGGTTTTTATCTCATCAGGAGCAAGCTCGAACTCAGGGTTGCTAAAGGTATAGCCCCACCCGGGGATTGAGTCCTCCATCGACAGACTCACAAGCTCCGTCTCCGTGGTAATACTTCTTACCTCTACGGTATACGTTGCGCTATCCCCCGGTTCTACAGCAACACTTCGTGGCGTTATTGTTAACTCGGTACCCGCACTAACACTTCCTATAAGCATACAAAGCAGCACAGCTATCAGGAATGCGGTTATAACTACGTTAGCTCTATGTCCAGCGACTTTCATTTTTCCAAAATTTGATCAGACCCAACACGGTTATTCCGCATACTCTAGCACCAGCCCAACACGACCTGTGCTTCTGGAAGAAGCGGAAATATCCACTTTATGTGCTATTCCCTTTGTGAACTGTGTTGACAAATTGAAAGAACCATAATTTCGTTTTTCTTCGTTTCCTTTTCCACTTAATCCACTGATTGATGTTCCGTCAAAATATACATAGCTATTGCCCCCATGGGGGGCATAACTCGCCCAGTATCCTAAATTGCCATAATGCGACCAATCTCCCCGGTAAGTTGTGAACGTAGTTGGTATGGTGACGTTGAACCAGTTGCTTCCTGTTGTCGATTCCACGATAAACATCATATTCGTAGCGTCTGGATGCCTAAAATCGTAGTACTTCAGACCTTCCACGCTTCCGTTTATCTCATCGCATACTATTTTTACCGTTTCGTTCAGTGTAGTAGTTGCTAGAGGTTCACTGAAGTAGTACCACGGCAACAGCCACGAAGACGGCCGGTCGTCCGGATAATAGGCCACCAACCAGCCGTCCGTACTGGCATACACGTGCGGATACTGCTCTTCTGAGTGCCAGGGCAGGTATACCGTTCCTATAATGTAATCATCGGTCTCGCGCTCGATGGTTGTCAGCGCAGGTTTTAACTCACTCAGATTTATGCTCTCATTCGCTTGAACGTATGCGCATATCCCTGCTTCATCCGCCGGGAAATCCACTGCCGCACTCGCGCTTCCGGTAAACGCTAAAAATAAAAATCCAAGAAGCGCAACACACACCAATAGCTTATTTTGGATCATCATCTATACCTCTCTTTAACCAGATGCAAAAAAATATTTCTTACTATATAAAACTTCCGATTTTTTTCAGCGTAAAACAATTTTCATCCAAATCGCCACGCCTTCAGAATCAATCGATAAATGGTGGTTTCTCGAGAGGTAATGATGCGGTACTTCGGTTTGTCCTCGAAGTGGTCTCATTGAAGCGGGGTATCCAGAGTTCTGCTACAAAGTCTTCCGCGCCACTCAAATTTGGAAAACGACTACACAAAGAGTCATCAAGCCAAAAATAGCTGCCACCCTTTTTTTGGACAAGCTCTTTGTATGCCGCTTCGTTAATTCCCACTTCTACTAATCGGTCCTCATCCATCTCCGCTATGTGAATATACCCTTCATCGCCATACCGATCGCTCCGAAAGATCAAGCTTCCTCGGTATGCCTCTACCGGATGAATCCCTAACCTATTACACTCTTTCATGAATGCATCTATGGCATCATCTAACGGTTCTGCATCGGTATCGTTATGCATTTCCATCCATTTTTTTACCGCGTCACGTTCATCGATCTGTTGTGGTGTTAATGTCTCAACGGAGGTAAATGTCGGCATGGCTATGGGGTTGTCCCCTTTCTCAACGCATCCTGCAAACATCGCAATGGTAATAACGAAACATACAATACCAATGCCGAGGCAAATCTTCATCACCCTGCTTTCTTCTTACCTCCTTTTTGTGGTTTATTCCACCACATTAAATACGCACTTACTAATATCATTACCAAATAAAAATCTCTTTTTTTTTTGAAACTGATGCAATCTACAGGGCCATGATTTTGTATCCTCAGCTGGCTAGGCCCTGAGTTTGGGAACGTATTAGAGCCTCAAGGGAGCTCTATTAAGAGATTTGCATCAGACAATTCCCGTATTAATGCCTGGGCGAACACTTTGAAAAGAGACAAGAGCGGAGTAAATGGTGAAAAAACAATGCTCCGCCGGGGATTTGAACCCCGGTCCTGGGCTCGAGAGGCCCAAATGCTTGGCCGAACTACACCAGCGGAGCACAACGTTTCCTTTTACACTTCTCTTCTTGAAGGTCCTTTCTTTCTTAAAATAAATCTTTAAAAAAGAAAGTGTTATTCCAGCTCTTTAAACCGTTGCTCGATGAATGCATCGCAGATTGCATCGGTCTCGCCGCGCATTATCAATCGCCCTTCGTCTATTAAGATCGCTTCGTGCGCAAGCTCTCGGATTATATCGAGCTGATGGCTCACTACCAGCATGGTCGTGTTGAACTCACGATTCAACTCCTTCAGCGAATTCGTGACAATACGCAGCGATATCGGGTCTATGTCGCCAAAAGGCTCGTCTAAGAGCAGAATATCACAGTTTGAAGCCAGAAGAGAAGCAATTGCTAATCGAATCTCCTCACCCATGCTCGTTTCTGAAATATACCGCGATAATATCCCTTCCGGCAAGTTCACCGCTTTAAGATACGGTTTCGCAGCTTTAAACGCTTCTACCGCTGGTAATCGGGGGAACAACGATTCTAATACTTCTATCTCCAGTCCTAACTCCTTGAGCCTGCCACGTGCTTCCTCCTCCGGCATGTCCGCAAGCCGTAACAGAACATCCAGCGTAACGTCGCTTATCCCGAATTCCTTCGCCCTATCCAGTGCCTGCTTTACCAGTTCGAACTTCTTCAAACCCATACGCTGAGCAAAGAGGTCCTGAACGAGCTGGTGCGGCGGCAGTGCGAACTCTTGATGAATGATGCCTAATTTGCTCCGCGCCTCTATTGATCTCCGTCCGTATTCCGCAATATTCGCAAAGTCCACCGTGCCTATTCTGATAAGAATATGCCCCCTGTCTGGACTCTCAAAACCGCCTAACAACCTCATTAATACCGTCTTGCCCATTGCGGATGGTCCAATGACACCCAGTATATCCCCTTTGGGAACCCGGATATTAAGCTCCTGGAGTTCTATCGTCCGTATCAAGGTGTGATTGGTGACCATGTCATACTTCTTCCAGACGTTATTGATCCAGACCATTGTGTGCTTTTCGTCCTTTATCGGGGCTAACGCTTTAACAGGCTCAAGAGGTGCTAAGAACTTTTTAATTATACTTTCCGGATCGCCCTCGTCTACTATCTGCCCGTTTTCGAGCATAAGCACCCGATCACAGAGATACTTGTGCACGTCCGGCATGTGAGAGACGAGTAACATACTCAAATCAGTCCGCGCTTTCACCATCTTTACACTGTCAAGCAGATATTTCCGCGTTATGGGGTCTGACATCGTGCCAGGCTCGTCAAGCAATAATAACGAAGGCTCTTTCGCCAGTTGGCGGGCAAGCAAAACCCTCTGCTTGTCACCACCACTCAAAATAGTGAAAAGATGGTCCCATTTGTCTCGCAGTCCAACGAGATCGAGTATTTTAAACGCCTCCTCCTTCAACTCTTCGTATTCGTCCGCAATCTGGGGGACCTCCTCAAAACCCGTCTGTTTCGCTCTCAGCCGTTTTATAACGTTGTCTATCACTGAGATGTTGTAGAGCGCAAACGAGCGTTGGAGGTGAAATGCAGTCTTCTCACGAAGTGTTCTAAAATCTGCATAGGACGATTCAGGTGTTACTTTCACGCCGTCAAGCTCGATAAAACCGTCGTCGAACCGTTCGTAGCCGCGAAGCATGCGAAGCAACGTCGTCTTACCGGCACCGCTCCGTCCTATGATCCCTAGTGTTTCGCCCTTTCCTATCTCGAATGACACATTATCAAGCGCTACTAACTCCTTTTCTATATTTGATAATTCATATCGCTTACAAAGCTCATGAACCCGCATTAATGTCCCCATCTTTCATCGCCTCCTGTTATTATAACTGTGATTATGGATTAGTATAACTATAACTC
>CAYUEX010000108.1:0-6282 GCA_964443855.1 uncultured Halobacteria archaeon
ATTTATATACTCTATAAGCATTCGACTACATCTTCGATCTTTTTTGTTAGTTAAATAGTTCCCTTTGTTATCCTTTTCGCCTCATCAACAAGTTCTTTTCAATTGCTCTGTTGTCCGCGCAAACACTGCCAAACAATTTTGTAGAATATCCCATCCTGTAATCCCTGCTTGGTTTCTTAAATTTGAACGCCCGGTTTTAAACAGCAATTCGTAACCCCCCTGCACCAAGCCAGAAGACGTAATCGGGCTCTTGTAACCATCGCCGTAATAACGGCGCCCATGCAAATACACTTTCACCCTTGCTCAACAAAGAAGCCGCTTTTTCCAAGCCTCTTCTAAATATTCGTGCACCTCTCGTCGCCTTCAGTCTGTCCACAAGTGCGGTTAACTTCCCCACGAGCATTTCGTTTCTTATCGCTCCTTGAACCCTCGAATACCAGAGCGAAGCTCGGACTAATGCCTTCTCCAATCGGCTAAGTTTGCGCCAGTTGCCGTTTCTCACGCCTTTTTTGTAACTCGTGAAGAGATCCTTATTTGTGAACATTTTCTACTGCACCGCAAGCGACATCTTGAGTAAGCGTTTAAAAGATGCGAAGGGTATATAAACTTTGTGCCACGTTTTATTTTTTTTTCTTTGCACCGCTTTGTCAGTCCCATTTTTACGTGTATGCCGCTTAGATACCTTTAAGATTCATAAGTTTCTAACCCTGAAAAAAGTATACCAAAAGTCATAAAAACCATAAAGTCTCTTAATAACCTAGATCATGGTTGACTCTAAGAATATCATCGTGTTCTTGCTCATCTTTGCACTCTTCCTCGGCGCTACCGTTGAAATTAGCGAAGGTTCCATACCCTTCGGCATCCTTCTGTTTATCATCGCGGTTCTTCTCATGTCAAGAATCAAAGTTGGCGAATCCTATGTAATAAAGCGATCCCGGTTACCCATGCTCGTGGGTGCGTTGATTGTTGCATCAGATATCACGTATAACGTTCTGACACACAGCGAACTTGGCACCTTAGACATCATGACCTTCTTGCTTGGCATCTCGCTCATCGCGCAGAACATAAATAACGAAGAAATAAGGCGGATGGGCACGTTCGCCGCGTACATGTCCGCTACGTTCATTACGCTTTTCCTCCTCTTCTTCAGCCTCTTCAATCAGCTGAACATAGATTTCACACATCTCTTCGACCATTATTTCGTCCTGCTTCCTTCCTTATTTATCGTCAAAGCAATAGGTATCCCCATTGAGGTGATTGCTACCGAAACGGTTCGCATCCAGGGCGTAGAAGAGATGAGCGTTATCATCGGCGGACCCTGTTCGGGTTTATACTCGATGTTTCTTCTGATCGGAATCATGGTAGCGTATTCGAGGATAGAACAGCTCGAGCGAGGCAAGTTTTATTCACTCCTCATCATATCGATCGTGGTTGCATACGTCGCAAACCTCATGCGAGTTACAACGCTCTATATCGTTGCGTATTACTACGGTAAAGAAGCAATGTATTTCGCCCATGTCCATCTCGGCTGGATCATATTCGTGATTGTGGTTACGGTGCTGCTCTACGTTTTAGACAAAATGAGCAGGGTTACTGCAACTTCATCCTGAACACCCGCACCATAATCGCGAAGAGAACCACCAGAGCACCCATATAAACCGCGGAGATGGCCGCAGCCCTCGGAAAATCAAAATCTTTGTTCATAAAGGTGTCAATCACAATGATAACAAATAAAACAAACAAATACGACATAAAACTGAAAAATAGTGACTTTGTCAGTCCCGATACCTGTATTTTCATAGCCTTCATCTTGTTCATTCCTCCGTAACCTTTTTCGGTTTTGTGGTTCTCCCAACCTGAAGTTCGCGTAACGCGTTTAATCTGTCTTCTGTTGAGGGGTGCGTACGAAAAAGGAAGCGGTAAGTTGGCAGTCGGAGATCCATTATGATCTGTTCGTCGCCATGAAGCGGATTCATGAAGAATAAGTGCACGTGTGAGGGATTTACGTCAAAAGTATCTGATTGTAGCTTTGATCCGAGTTTCTCCAGAGCACTGATCAATGCATGTGGCTTTTCTGTCATGCACACGCTTTCTTCATCTGCGTGGTATTCCCGTGACGGAGATACCATGAGTTGAATGAGCAATGCAGCGACAGGAGCAACGAGAGCGGTAACGAAAAATCGTATTAAATTCGGTGCAGGATCATCCTCTTGCCCAAACCCCGTGAATATCGAGCCCCAAAAAGCAACCGTCGTTAAAGCCGTTAAAGCTCCGGATAACACAGCAACGATACTTCCAAGGAGTGTATCATCATTCTTCAAATGCGCGAGCTCGTGGGCCAGCACAGCCTCTAACTCCTCGGTATCAAGCGCAGTAAGTAATGCGTTCGTTACCACAATCGAGGCATGTTCCGCATTTCTGCCTGTTGCGAATGCATTCGGCATCGCGGATTCCACGATAAAGACTTTTGGTGCTGGAACACCTGCTTTGGGTGCAAGCCGACGAACGATTTCATGAAGTGGTGTATTTTCGTCCTCTACCTCCTTTGCACGATACCAGCGCAGCAATACGGTATCGCTGAAAAGATAGAAACCACAGGCTACAACGAAAAAAATCGCAAAGACGATTGCTGTAATTATCATGAGTCCCTGAACGGTTCGTACAACCACCCAGCCGACGAGCAACCCCGCTATAAGTACCGGTAGTGCCAACGATATCCCCAGCAGCAGTAGTTTCACACGATTGGTCATATTTCATCCCGATTTATATCTCTGAAGTCATCACCATCCATATCGCTTCATTCTCAACGTGTCACCAACTTTCACCAAGTCGTTTATGGGTCTTATCTCTACGTCATCCCAATAGACCTTCACGGGAATCTCTTCCGTCGTTTCTTCTGCAATAACCGTCAAACTCAACTTGTTGTTCCCTTTACACAGGTATACCGGAACGTCAATACGCTTCCATCCTGATTTTACACCGGGAACGCTTTTTATCCACCACTCGTCATAAATCCAACTATATTCCTCCACCACCCACCCCACATACCCGGTCTCCTTGCCTGAAACATCATCAGTCCATAGAATATCATCATTGAGCACAACCTGCTTGGACATATTCTTCGCAGGCTCCGAAGTATATTCAAAAGAATCACGCACATTAACCGATAAAACGACAACTCCTGCATTCTCAGCATGAATAGTCTGCCAGAGTTCTGCATAGTCCCCTTTGTTTGAGGCTCCTTGCTGTCTAATCTCATAAGAGTATGGCGTTGATGCGTTTTCTGTTGAGTGATAATTAGTAAAACCTCCTTTGTGATCAAACGTCCATGCTGATATTTGTTTCATATTCCCGTCGTCGACTGACGGTAGCGGCTGTATTCCGTATCGCAACAGCGGCTCTAAATTATCGTAGTTTATTTCCGTAGCGACCCAGAGATGGAAATACCGATAGGGATCCTTCTTCACGCTACCTCTGAACAGAAGAAATTCGAGCTTCTGATCAGCTCCAATTTCATCAGGTGTAACGGATATACTTCGCTCCCATTGGGCGCCATGCTCAAGCCATTTACTTTCAGTTTTAATCACCCTACCATCCACTTTTATCTGGAGTAGGTAGTTCACCACTTCATGCTCGTTGTTCTCTATCCTCGTGAGGAACTCCGCAGATTCTCCAAGATGCAGATCAGTGGGGTAGTTCCCTTCTGTTCCCTGCGAATCCAGAATGTAGAACGAAGTGGGTATTCTCTCTGCAACCGCGGTGATCGGCTCTATCCTCACCTCGTCCCACCAGACTTGTATCGGGGAATTAGAACTCGCTCTTTCGCCATAAACGCGTAAACTCAGTTTGTTTGTTGCTGAGTGCAAGGTTACAGGAACTTTGACATGCTGCCAGCGCTCATCGCCTGCAACATCATCTTCCCAGATTACCGCTTCGTTCAAAAGAACTTGCTTCAAGAAACCCTCACTCGCACCGGTATATGAATCTTTCACGTTGAATGCTATCACGACTGTTGCAGGATATGTTTCAGTTGCAACGCTTTGGTATACAGCGCCATAGCTTCCGGGACTAAGAGGTGTTTCCGCAGGATAGCTAATCTCATATGAATACCACGGAGATATGGATATCGAATCAGTCAATTCCCCCGTAAAGTTGGCGTCAGTCTCCATATATGTCCAACCGTCAATCGATTCCATAGTTGGATTGATAATAGCTGGTAGTGGTGAGACAACATAGTCATTAAGCACGGCTAAATTATCGTAATCTACATCAGAGGAGACCCAGAGATGGAATGTCTTGTACGGCTCTTCTTTTACGTGGTCTTTGAACAGGAGGAACTCCAGTTTCAAAAGTGCTCCAATTTGGTTTGGCGTGAAGGAGATTATTTGCTCCCATTGAGAACCCTCTTCCAGTCGTACCTCTTCGCTTTCCAGCACCGCGCCATTTAGTTTTACCTGCACGGTGTAGTTCACGGTTTCGTGCTCGTTGTTCTCTAGTCCAACAAGGAATTCAGCAGGTTCTCCAAGATATAACTCAGTGGGATAGTTTTCTTCTGTTCCATTTGCATCGAGCACGTAGAAATTAGTAGCTCGTTCTTTCGTAATCTCTTCGAAGGACTTTATTCGCACGTCGTCCCACCAAACAGTCAGAGGAAAAGCATTTGAATCCGTCTTCGCGTACATACGCAGCATCACACGGTTTGTTCCGTTGTCCAGAGTGATAGGAATTGTTACGCTTTGCCATCCATCATCCTCAGCTACATCGTCTTCCCATATTACGAGATCATTGAGCGTAACCTGCTTAAACAGATGGCCTTCGGACCTATTCGACCGGTACGAATCGCTAACCTTAAACGATAACGTTGCAAGCCCCGCGTCAGAGGTGATGTCTTGATATATTCCGCCATAGTACCCTGTTATCAGCGGTGTTTTCGATGGATAATCGATTTGGTACGTGCTTTCTAAAAACGCATCAAGTTCGACGTTTAACGTAACTCTTTGTCCACTTTGTACGCCGAATTCCACGCTGCTAGCCATGTAAACGCTGGGAAGAACGTCTAACCAGAGATGACCGGGAATAGTCGCCATCTCGAAGTAACCATTATTATCAGTAAGCGCTGATGTCTCGTAGGTATCATGATCACTGATCACGACCTTCGCCCCGGGAAGTCGTACGTTGTTGCAGGATACATAGCCGCTAATTGTTGATGACTCTGGTGGTAATGGTGTTGATGACGGTTTTGGCTCAATCTGCATATCAAGTGTTCTGGTTTCGCCATGAGTGATGTTGAACTCGTCACTATTCGATAGATAACCCGTTTTACTTATAGCCATTTTTACCGGCCCTGCGATGGTTCTGACCGTGTAGTAACCTGATTCATCACTTCTCGTAGTGTTTGAATAGCCGGTACTACTGACTTTTATGTTCACGTTGGGAACTGGTTCACTAGTTATGGAGTCATAAATATATCCCGTGACGATGGAGCCTGCAGGGCTCATTATTGGGTCTACCGTATGCACACTGGCGATCCTGATCTTGGTGGTATTCACTGCATAACCACCTTTTCTTACTTCTACAACCGCATTCCCTGAGACGGTATCCACTTCAAAATAGCCCGATTCATTCGTCGTTGTGCTTCTTACGAAGCCGTATTCGTTACGGAGTGTAACACTCGCATTTGCAATGGGCAACCCGGTCACCTCATCAAGCACATAGCCCTTAGCCGTGGATACTTCTTTCGGTAGTTGCTCCGGTGGTAACGTCTCTATTGACTCGTTTATAACTTTCAATTCTTTTATCGTCAGGTTTAAGGCCATTATCGGATCGCTAGTCATATTAACGACCCGTGTTTCTCCACCCGCAACCTCGAATTCGGCATCGGTTTTTTTGTAGTCAGTAACAGTTGACTCAATCCAGAAATGGTCTGCAATTGTTTGCATCGCATAATAGCCATGTTCGTTGGTAATGTTCGATTTTTCATACCCATAGTGGTTTTCTAGGCGCACACGCGCATTCGCAAGCCCCGCTCCCGTTCGGTTATCCGTTACGTATCCGCAGACGGTGGCATTCTCATCCAAGCGATAGAATTTAGTGAAGTGCCCCCGGAAATAGAAGGTGTTCCCAGTGAAGTTCCAATTTGATTCCTGTTCCATATCAGGATTTTTAATTAGGGGTAGCTCTGACAAGGTATAGTCCCTTATCGCGGCAAGATTGTCATAGTCAATGAGCGAATCAACCCAGAGATGCACCGAGCGATAAGGATTGGTTGAATCATCTTTATAC
>CAYUEX010000109.1:0-6193 GCA_964443855.1 uncultured Halobacteria archaeon
TGTCCCTAAATCTCTCTTGGACAATTTTATGATATTCGGGGTCCACAAAATCCAGCAC
This sequence comes from uncultured Halobacteria archaeon, assembly GCA_964443855.1. GTDB lineage: Archaea > Halobacteriota > Syntropharchaeia > Alkanophagales > Methanospirareceae > JACGMN01. Next base: position 59 of record CAYUEX010000109.1, read on the forward strand.
GGGTTTTCCGATAAATTGTTCCGGGCTGGTTCCACCAAACAGTTCTGCCCCCGCAGGATTTAAGGAGACGATTTTGCCTTCCCGGTGAATAGCGATCCCATTAAAGGAGAGTTCCACAAGACGGCGATACCGTTCCTCAATCTCCCGTTGTGCCTCCTCCGCCTGCTTGCGCTCGGTGATGTCACGAACTGATTCAATAGCACCGACGATCGTACCTTTATTATCAAAGAGGGGTGATGCCTTCGCCCACAGATAAGCACCCTTGCCGCCGTACAGGGCGGGCATAAAGACCTCAGCAAAAAGTGTGTCGCCCTTTCTCTTGACATAATCATAGCGGGACTCAATCTCCTCATCGCGTGAAAAGATTAAATCAACCAGCACGGGCCTCTTAGCCCCGTAAAATGGTACTGCATAGGCGCAATCGCCTTTCCCTACGATATCTGCCTTTCTTACTCCGGTCATCTCCTCAACGGCGCGGTTCCATGCAATTACCTTCTTATCGCGGTCGATGACGAACGTGGCATCAGGGAGGAATTCAATCGTATCCAAGAGCCACTTCTGTGTATTACGTAATTCTCCCTCCACCTGCTTGCGCTCCGTGATGTCCACAGCTAATCCTATTAGGCCCGTAACAGTGCCCTCTGCATCTTTAAGTGGCGTCTTGTAGGATTTTACCCATTTCTTGCCTGCCGGAGTTCGAACTATACCCGCTACTTCTTTCTTTGGTTTTCCGCTTTTCAATACGGCTTCGTCACTTTTGGCGTAGTCCTCACCACGTTCCGGAAAAATATCCCGGGGTGAGTTACCTACGAAATTATCAATTTTTAGCCCCCATGCATCTGCAAGACGCTTATTTGCATAAACGTAATTGCCATCAGTGTCCACGTGGAATATCATTGCCGGCACGGAATCCAGAATTATCTGCCGTTCTTTTTCGATCACTGCTAATTTGTCACCCGCTCTCCTCTTCTCTACTGTTTCGTGTATCACATGTGCCAACGTCCCATACAGGCTTTCTATGTCTTTGCCTTTCTGTATGTAATGGTTAGCCCCTTCGTTCAATGCCGCTATCGCTACTTCTTCTCTCCCTTTCCCCGTGAGCATGATGAATGGAATCTTGCTTCCACTCTCTCGAAGGTGTTGTAGAAATTCCAGACCATCCATCCCCGGCATCTGGTAGTCGGAGAGCACCACGTCGTAGGTACCGTCCTTCAAGAGCTTAATGCCTTCTTGAGCTGTGGTTGCAGTATTTACACTAAAGGATCCATCTTTCTCTTCCAAATGGGCTTTTGTCAACGCAAGAAAATCCGACCCATCATCCACATGCAGTATCTTTATTTGTTCCATTTCTACCACCCCGAATTCTTCTTGGATTCCTCAGCAACTCTTTTTACCATACATCTCTCGTTCTTGCGGCCTCTTTAAAACATTCAACCAAAAAATGCTTGAGGTGCGTACAATATTAGTCAAAATTGTTCGCCTATGAGCTTAGTAACGCCTCAAACACGTCTCTGTTTATTTTCACTCCCGTTTCTGCTTTTTAATATAATTAATCAATCCACCGCTTTCCAAGAGCTTCTGCATAAATTCTGGCAGCGGGTTGACCTGGTATTCCTCCGATTTTGTCAGGTTCTCTATTATGCCGTCGTCAAACCGCAGTTCTATCTGATCTGTTTCATCTATCCGGTCGAAGACATCTGCCTCAATCAACGGCAATCCGATATTGATAGAATTTCTGAAGAATATACGCGCAAAGCTCTTTGCAATTACGCACTGTATGCCTGCACCGAGCAATGCACGTGGTGCGTGCTCCCGCGAACTGCCGCAGCCGAAATTCTCCGCTGCTAGAATGAGATCGCCTTCTTGAACCTCTTTCGCGAATTCCGGTCGCACCTTAGTGAACGCATGAACTGCGAGCTTCTTGGCGTCACCGGTCGTCAGATATTCGGCAGGTATAATCTGATCGGTGTCCACATTGTCCCCAAACTTCCATATTCTCATTTTTATTTCATCCTACTGCCTTCCGATTGCTCAGAATTTACGTATCCGTTCAGCTTATAAAAGTCTTTTTCTGGTACAGCCATGCGACGATTCCCAGTGCCGCGGTAACCACTGCGATTCCGAACGCCTGTGTGAAGTTCATAACGATAGGGATAGTAAGATGCATGCCTTCCACCCCGGCACTCAATGTGCTTGTACCGATAAGGTACGGTAATTCTAACTGGAATGGAAGCCCGACCATTTCCGGGAGCTGATTCGCAAGCACGATAAAGATGAGTAACCCTGCAACAAAAGCTACGACGAGCCATGATAGTTTTCGGGCACTGAACCGCACAAACAGCTCTGCAGTTGCCGTATGACTATTGGAGACGGACAGTACCGAGCCCGTAAGCAGAAGCACACCGAGATAAACCACAGCGAGCTTAAGACCGAGCGTAATCCACAAGAAGAGCGGCGAACTCACTGACTCACCGAATATGCTTGACTCAACGCCAAATGGTGAGAGTGCCATGACGACTGCTCCCGTGCCGAGCTCGAATTGCCACCACATGCCCAGAAAGGGCAACGCAATGGTGAAGAGCCCTGCAATGATGCCTGGCCAGTTTACTCTGTACAGCAAATCCGACTTCTGGCTCTCTTCTAACATTAATTAACGAGCACCTCCCTGTCCTGATTCCTCCAGTTTCAGCTGTATTCCGTAGACGTCTAACGTCAATTTCATGCCGCGAAATGCGAACGTTTCCAAGGGAGGTACCGTGAGCGTATCTTGCATTTCAGGAAGTGAACCTGCCAGCGTTAAGCTCGCAGAACCCTGTGCAGGGACTTCTACCTCCTGGGGTAAGCGTAACGTAACGGTGCTCCCTGCCAGTGCGAATTCAGTTGATAGCTCTTTTATCGTCACTGGCACGTTTACCGGCGAATGAAGTGTCACTTCGAGCATGAGTTTGGTACCATTATCAGCAAGCTGAAAATCAGTAAATTCTAAGACTTCTCCATCTACGTTACTCTCAGCAGGCACGAGTCTTCCCAATGCTTCGAAAGGTTGCTCTCCCACGAGTGTGGCTTGCACGTCCCAATCATGTGTTGCAAAGGCGGTTCCAACGCAGCCGAAGATTAAAATCAGCGGGATAATAGGAACGATCGCCCTGACGGCTTGTTCACTCATAGGAGGAACGTGCTTCAGCAAATAGTTTAAACCTTTGCATCTACTATTACAATTTTTCGCCTGGTTACCTTATGCCCACATTGTTAGACTTGCTGCAGCCATTGTAAAAGGGCCCGGCCTAATTAACGCTGACCTTGTGAGCCTTTCCCTCTGAGTATACCAGCCTGTTCCGGTTCTTGCTCCGCCTATCCGCCCGCGCACTCACATAAATAAGCCCGCTACCCACAGTGCTATTTGTATACCAAAATCTTGCAGGGCGCTGTCGCTCTCGTAGGTTATTGTCCCGGCGTCTAACGCATCGAGGAATGCAGAAACAGGATCGCTCGAATTCATTATACTACGAATAGTGTTCTCGTCGGTAGATACGCGCATCGTTGGGTCTGAGATCTCCCCTTGTTCGAAGCTCGTGATTTCTGCGTCATTGTCGGTCGTAATTGCAAGGCTGAGCACGGACCCATCGTTAAGCGCAATTTCACCGTTTATTCGCTCCTCGCCGATCAAGCTCGTCATAAACGGTATGTCACCCACATTGTTATTGTATACGTCAACCAGCGGTTGTAGCTCGTCAAATAGATCAGATCCTCCGTTTTGTCCCACTGCAGATGGCGCTATCCCTGCAAAGATCGCAAGCACCAAAAAAGCGGTAAAGACTGCAGATGTAGTTTTTATTTTATCCATGGTTTTCATTCACCTCATTGGCTTACAGTACTTCTTCGTTTTACTATAATTTAAACCTTTCGTTTAAGCGACAACTCATTTGGGTCGGTTATCCGTCCGGTAATTGCCGACGCTGCAACGACCGCAGGACTTGCCAAATAGACTTCGGAATCCTTATGCCCCATCCGTCCGATAAAGTTTCGGTTCGTCGAGCTAACGCAGCGTTCATCCTTTGCGAGCACGCCCATGTGCCCGCCCAAACATGCGCCACAGGTGGGACCACAGACAAACGCGCCGGCGTTAAGGAACGTTTGGATTAAGCCCTCGTCTATCGCCTGCTGGAACACCTTGTCACTTGCAGGCACGACAATCATCCGTACGTCCGGTTTTACCTTGTGACCTTTTAAGAGCTCGGCGGCAACCCGTAAATCCTCGATTCTGCCATTGGTGCAGGAGCCGAGATACGCCTGGTCAATAGGAATGTCTAATTCGCGTGCCGGCGCGGTATTCTCAGGTAAAAAGGGTTTTGCAACCGTAGGAACGATGTCCGCGGCATCGTATTCGAACAAAGCCTCGTAGTCCGCTTCGTTACCATCGGCATACACCGGTGTGTACTCGCCGCGTACCCGACCCTTCAGGAACTCAAAGACTTTATCGTCCGGTGAGATAATCCCTGCTTTGCCGCCTGATTCGATCGCCATGTTTGATATGGTGATCCGATCAGACAGGCTTAGATGCTCGATTGCCGTACCGTAGAACTCCTGCGCCTTGTAAAGCGACCCGGACACGCCGATATCGCCAATGATATGAAGAATGATGTCCTTACCCATCACGTAGGGCTGCAACGTACCGTTAATGACAAACTTCTGCGTCTCCGGCACTTTGAACCACAATCGCCCGGTAGCCATTGCTGCAGCCGCCTCAGTCGAGCCGACACCAGTGGAGAACGCACCTAAAGCACCGTAGGAGCAGGTATGCGAATCCGCACCGATGATTAACCGTCCGGGTGCCGCAAAGCCGTCTTCGATCATTACCTGGTGGCAGACCCCGCCGCGCCCGATTTCGTAATAATGCTCAAGCCCGTACCGCCGCGCGTACATTCGTAATGCTTTCGCCTGCTCTGCAGAAGCCACATCCTTGTTAGGGACGTAATGGTCCTGTACCACCACGACTTTCTCCCGTTGCAGCTCGTCCTCACGACCCAGCTCCTCGAAGACCTCGAACGCCGGCACGCCCGTTACATCGTTGACCATGATGTAGTCAACCTCGCATTCCACGATCTCGCCGGCATGCGCAGCCGTATCCCTACCTGCTTTTTCGCCCAGTATCTTTTCCGCTATCGTAGCCATGGTTCAATACTCAACCCCCTTCCGATTAGATTAGAATAGAATAAGAAAGTGGTTAACAAAAAGTTGCCTGCTGCACCTCTCGGTCTACGTAACGTAAGCGCCTTTGACCGTGACCTCTTCGTTATTCACAATCGCAGTACCTGTTCCAGCAAGCTGCTCACCACGTCCAGCGGTATCGCCACTTCCGGGCTCATGCCGGCGTTCATGGCGACCCAGGAGTTCAGCGCGGTACAAATCGTTAAAATCCGCTGGTCATCCAGGGTCTTGTCGATTATCGTGCTGATTACCTCCTCTCTATTAACGATGGTTATCCCGTACGTGGTTTCGATCACAAAGAGCTGTGACTGTGCCCGCCCTCGTGCTTCTTCTGGCGTCATAATGTTGAGATAAAATCCTCTCCTAAAAAACAATTTCTTTTTTGCGTGTACATGAGCCAAAATAGACACATTTTTGGTGTATTTCCGTTTTACTTACTCAAACGCTTCAAATAGGGTAAGGCTTAAGTACTACGTCACGAGTATGGTGTTCATATGGAGGGAGATGAGAAAGAGGATTCTACATCATCTGTGAAGTCCACCCATAAAATGTGCGTTAGAGAATCCAAGTATTTTAGGGCCATACATATTTTTGCGTTCTTTTTTATTTTGCTATGTCTTTCATTTGTTGCTCTCAGCTACGCTAATTTATTTCGTGTTCAGACCAATGTCGATAGTGCGAGATACTTGCTCAGCGCGCTGGTTCAAAGTCAGGCAGCAATCCTTGCTATCGTTATATCACTGACCTTAATCGCTGTTCAACTTACCTCTTCGGCATATTCGCCACGAGTTATCAAAATTTTTAGAGAGAGTCTTGGTTGGCAGGCACTTTTTGTCTTGTATGGCATTTCAATATTTTACGGGCTATTGGTTTTGAAAATGATTAAAGGAGCCACTAATTCACGTATTGATTTAAGCCCAATTACGT
>CAYUEX010000110.1:0-6173 GCA_964443855.1 uncultured Halobacteria archaeon
GTCTTGTGGCGTACTATCCGTTCGAGGGGAACGCGGACGACCAATCGGGCAATGGCAACCATGGGACGAACAATGACGCTACCTTTGTTTCGGGGGTCAGCGGCGGAAGTGCCCTAGAATTAGATGGCAAAGCGGACTATGTTCTTGCACCAGTCAATATTAACCCAGAAGTAATGCCACAACTGACCATGACGGCCTGGGTTCGGCCTGATACGGCAAGTGGGGTGGTTATTTCCGTTGATAATGGGGGGTATGATCGTCAATTAAGTGTCGATAACCGTGGTGGAGACGGGCTGGTAGGCCTTAAGTGGTTCTGGGGGCGTTCTGGGGTATTCCCCCGTAACCATTGATGAATGGGTCTTTTTGGCGGTCGTTTACGATCAAGACGCAGAGACGGTAAAACTATATGTTAACGATCAGGTGTACGAAGAGCAAGGCCGTCTTGGATCTGGATGGGAAGACGCGTATATAGGTAAGAGTCCATCATACGGTGCGCATTTTTCGGGTTCCATCGACGAGGTGAGGATCTATAATTACGCCCTTACGCAGAGCGAAATAAAGGCGCTCTATGCGGGAGGAACAACTCCCTCAGTTACCGCCAGCCCGACACCGTCCACTCAACCCACACCTGCACTACCCTCTCGAGGTCTTGTGGTCTATTATCCATTTGATGGAGACGCCAGAGACTATTCAGGAAATGGAAATGACGGATCAAACTACGGTGCTACTTTTGTCTCTGGGATCAGCGGCGGTCGGGCATTGCAATTCGATGGAAAAGATGACTATGTTTCTGCCCTGGTTAATATTAATCCAGACGTGATGCCGCAAATGACCATGATAGCCTGGGTCCGAGCCGATGATGATTCAGGTACCATTATTTCCCATGACAATGGTGGATATGATGATATGATCGCACAATAGATATCGATACTCGAGGTGGAGGATTTGGCTGGTCAGCTTTCAGTGGTTCAGGAGGGGTTCTGGGATACCACCCCGTTACAATCGGGGAATGGGTTTTTTTAGCAGCAGTTTACGACCAGGATGCTGGCATAGTGAAACTATATGCAAATGATGTTTACATGTACCAAGAAAAGGGAGAACTCGGATCTGGCTGGGGAAAATTCCATATTGGCAGCAATCCATCCTTCGGTGCGCATTTTTCCGGCACCATCGACGAAGTCAGAATCTACAATCATGCCATGTCCGCCGATGAAATAAAATCTCTCTATGAGAAAGAAGGTTCACTTCCCCCCACCACAAGACCCACTAGCCCTACTCCGACTCCGACTCCTACCCCGACTCCTACCTCTACACCCACAACACCCTCCGTAACACCAACTGGAGTCGCCAGCGTAATCTTCGAATCCCGCAGTAAACCAAGTGGCAGCACGGTCCAAATCCCGCTCACCTTGACAGGCGCTACCGACAACATCGGGAACATGGACATAACCTTGAGCTATGATTCCTCAGTTTTAGATGCGACTGAAGTGATTAAGGGAGGGTTAACCACGACCTCCCTCTTTGAGTACAATATTCTGGATGGAACGGTAAAGATAAGCTTTGCGGACGAACAAGGATTTAGCGGCTACGGATCAATTGCGTACGTAAGATTCATGGTAATCGGGTCCGTAGGATCGAGTTCGCCATTGAAAATCGTAAGCCTATCTGCAAACAGGGCAGAAGATATGGCACCACTGAGCATTACGCCTCAAGATGGGGTCTTTGCCGTATTAGGTTTTGCAGAAGGCAAGGGCGATTGCGACGGAGATGGGGAGATCACTGCCGTAGATGCGCTCTGCGCATTGGTGATGGCTGTTGGGAAGATACCGGAAGATCCGGTTATGGATGTAAATGAAGATGGAAGTGTAACATCGCTTGATGCAAGTGAGATATTAAAAACAGCCGTTTCTACTGAAGGAGGTATTGAAAAAGAAGAAGATTTTGATGCAGAGAAATTACTTGCAGAATTTGCAGAGCGTCCAGAGTTTAACTTCGGCGAACTCGAAACGTTTGATTTTGATAACGATGGTTCAGATGACAGAATTGTTTATACCTTCGAGCCAGAGGAAGTTGCTGAAGACCTCTTTTTGGTCAGAAGCATAGAATTCGATAAAACTGATTCCGAACTATTCGAAGGGAAGATAGTGCTGGAGTTCGAGAACAAAGGCGATAAGCTGGTAGAGTACTCACATATAGAAGAGATTCCAAAATCATTTGCAGAAAGCGTTGATGACCTTGAGTTCTCAGTACCGCCTGATGAAATCATTGACCCCGACCCGAAAGTGTATTGGAAGGGTTTAGGGGACAAACTTGAAGCGAGTAAAATGTACATTGTAATTTTAATTTATTATTCAGGTGAGTCATCGGAATGTTTTTATGACGCAATGGACGCAATGTATACTCTTAGTGATTTAACAGTCAAGTATTGTGTAGCTAAGTGCAACAATTTGAATGCAACAGAAAGAGACCTTTGCCTGTTAGATTTGGTTAACGAGCTTAGCGATGATGTTTCTAAAGATATACTAGATACAGCCTGCAATCAAATGACCCTGAAGCAAGGTATTATCCATAATCCAGCAGGAGAAGAAGCTCTTTACAGAGCTTGCGAGGCAACGGTGAGCGGCGATATTACTAAATGTAACACTGCGAAAGCCGAATTTGAGCAGGATTTATGTAAAGCATACATAATCGAGAACACATGTAAGGACATAACAGATTTAGCTGAAAAAGACAACTGTATCTACAACAAAGCATTGAAATCCGAATCCTGGATCGCTTGTCATCTAATAAAAGATGAAGATAAGCTAAATGCTTGTTTAGCCGCACTCGCGACAGACGAAAAAGCTGCGAGAAAATATTGTGAAAAAATCAAAGACAAGGAAATTAGGAAGAAATGCCTTGCCATTCTGGAGGAAGAGAAGGAAAAGGAAGAGATGATAGATTGTCTACCTTGTACGGGATCAGGACTTAAATTTGATCCTTCTTTTGGATCGGGGTTTATTGTGGATAAAAAGCTCAATAAGAGCACTCTTTATGGACTTACTTTCGCTGGTTTACATGGAAGTTGTGTGTATACTGGCCGCAGTCGTGATGATATGGGGTCACCATCAACTGTCAGTGACACTGCAAAATTAGCTGTACTTGAGATTGATGAGACCAATAGCGATATGGAAGTATTTTTGAAACGCAATAAAGATCTCATGCGTTCACCGGAAGATCCAGGGACTTCTATTAAAAGTGATATAAAAGGTAAAGAATACAGTCTTGTTGTTGAAGAGATGTTATTTACTTCTGAAGACCTAAAAAAAACCTACTCCTGTTCCTTCTGTGCGTACTGTGTCAGTAGAAGGATTTTATTTATACCGTGAAAAATATGTAATTAATGTTTTTGTCAGAATGTACGACCATCCTGGATACGAAGTGAAAAACTCCGACGTGATAAACTCTTTTGACGAACTGGTCAAATGTGCTAAAGAAGTTGTAGATAAAATGGAATTACATTAAATTCTGCAGGTGTAAATATGAAATGAAATTAGGAATGGGCAAGGTGAAAACCCTGATCATGGGTGCAAATGCAATAGGTTCGGAGTTGAAATCTCGCTTGATGCCAGGGAAATTTTGAAAATCGCCGTAGGAGAAGAATAGAAAAGGAAATAGGATGTGATAGATAGAATGAAAAAAATGTTGGTGCTGGTTGGTTTGCTATGCTTGCTTTGCCTTGTATCTCTCGCTTCGGCGGCTTATTTGACCGTCAGCGTGAGCGATACAACGGGTGCTAAGACTAGTACGGTAGACGTGCCGATAATTCTTGAAGGTGCATCAGATGTCGGCAGCATGGACATTGTCCTGACGTACGATTCCAATGTCTTAAGGGCAGTGGCTGTCGAAGCAGGTAAACTCGGTAAAAACGCGTTTGTCGAGGCGAATACCGCGAGAGAAGGAGCGGTTATAATAGCCCTGGCAGACTCATCTGGCATAACCGGCGATGGCGCAGTTGCAACCATCTCCTTTGAGGTAATCGGAGATACTGGCTCAACGAGTTATCTGACTCTGGAGTCGGTTTCGGTCAGTAATACCGAGCTGGTTGAACTCGTAACAACTACCGAGAGCGGAACGTTCAGTATTGAGGAGCCCAGACTAGGCGATGCGAGTAAGGTGATCCTGGCAATAGCTGCACTCATCATTGCGCTATTCATAATCGAGAGAAAGAAATAAGAGAGCGGAACGTCAGTCAAGTCAATACGGGAAATCACTTTTCATCAAGACGAGCGGTTCTTTCTGCACATTTGCGAGAAAAAAACCCCAAAAGGTGTTCGCTTATGACTCTTTATCCTCACCTTTCCTCCCTTTATGCCTTTTAATATCGCCTCGTGTTCTGACGTGTGCGCGTCTTCAACGTCAACCGCAACCTCAACCGTCGCAAGACCCACGTATTCCGCGGAGTGTGCATCGCTTCCCGCAACGGCCGTGATACCGCCACAAGCTGCCGTTCTGCTCGCTATTCTGTTCGCAACGCCGGTGACGTGTCGGGAGTTGAAGATCTCTATTGCATCGATACCGGGATGCGTGCAAAAGTTACCAATGCTATGGCGAAAGGGATGAAACGGATGTGGCGCAATAATCACCACGGTGCCATTCCCATCTTTCTCTTTTTGCCGTGCTATTCGTATTGTTTCCTCTGGTGACGAGCCTTTTTCTATTTCCTCTTCAATACCAAGCACCAGTAAATGGCCCTGAGCAGTTGTTACTTCCATACCCGGAATAATGATCAGATCAGAATGCGTATCTGCCACGTATTTTCGAGCCGCGTAGAAGCCTTTCATCGTGTCGTGGTCGCAGAGTGCGATACCATCAAGCTTTTTCGCGATTGCACGTTCTATTATCGTCTTGACTGAATCACGCCCGTCGTGCGAATAGTTCGTATGCACATGCAGGTCGAGGATCAAGGTCCGGGTTGTCATATGTCTACCAAAGTACTCTGAGTTTAATACCTTAAATCCGTTCGTTAGATTGCGCACAAATAATCAGACTGGCGCTTCTATTTCCAGTTCCTTATTGTAATCATAAATCGTAACGGAATTATTCAATTCTATCGGCGTCACGAGCCCTTGGATATTCATGGTAACCTCAATCGTGTTTTCGATCTTGGTAATGTAATAGCTACCCTTTTCAATCCAATAGACTATGGTAAAGTCCTTCAGCTCTTCTTCCCCCGTCAGTTCCAGCCCCGTTCGTTGCATCTGCTCGATTACTTCTTCCTGGTCAGGAATTACCGTTAATATCCACCCGTTGTCTTCCTTCTGCATCGTTACGTTCGTAGCATTTTGTAAGAGCGCACGTTGCTGTTCCAATTGGTCATAGCCTTTCCACAGCGTCTGCTCATCAAATTCCTGTGTCCGCCACGAGCCATTTGATTCTCGTGCATATGCCGTATCATTAATAACGATCATCTCAAATGAACGATTCATCATCGTCATTGTTGTACTCAACTTTTTATTGGTATAATCGACAGAGCCTTCGCCGCTCATCATCTCGACCGCTTCTGCGGGCACCGACAAGTTAGTGGATAAAGCGAACCGATACGCCGTTATGTCTTCCGAGGCACCAATCGTTTTCGTTATTAATACCTGAGGATCGGTGATTTCACGATGTGTTGCGTAGTAAACGACTGAAACGATCGCCAATACTATGAGAACAAGAGCTATCCCCAGTTTCCAATCTATATTTTTGTCCGTCTCGGGTGTCATGGCACGTTTCCGTTTTACATAAGGTATCTGTGCTAAAAAAGAGTACCGTGAAGTTGTTGTAAAATCTCTGCAATCTTTTTACAATTTCCTTCTCCAACGACGTAAACAACCAAGCAGCATCGCAAAAGCAACCGCCAACAGCCACAGCATCGCTTCAAATCCCGGTATCGGCAGCCACGGTTTCGGTGTTGCCTCCGGCTTTTCCGTTGACGTAGGCGTTGTTTCAGGTGCTGGCGTTATCAGCGGTGTTGTAATCGGTGTTGCAGAAGGTGAGGGTGCAACAGTGGGTCGAACGGGCCGTGTCGGATCCAACGGATACGGATCCTCAGAATCAATGGTACCATCACCGTCAGTATCCGGATTATTCGGGTCAGTTCCTTTGAGCTTTTCGTTGATATCACTCCATCCATCATTATCTGAATCCCG
>CAYUEX010000111.1:0-6127 GCA_964443855.1 uncultured Halobacteria archaeon
ACGGTAAACTGAATGAATTTGTTAACTTTTGTTCGGTCAATACCGTCAAAAAAATGTATATAAATAGTTTTTTGTGGGGTCGGCATTTTAGTTCTCCTTTTTTTATATATTGTTCAACATAACGCCATCCCGCTCAGCCATGCCCGATCTGCGGGCGTCGGCTGGAGCGGTAGGTTAGGCGCGGTCTAAATAAGCTTATACAAGTCGTCTGAGAATTTCTTAGCCCCTGTGACAGTTTTATTGAGGAGATCGATAACATTGACCTCAGTCCCAGCAAAAGTGAAGCCCACCCAGGTGGTTCGAACGTGTTTCAATCCACTTGAGAGGGGGGGTGTAGATGCCATCTTCGCGAAATTCCGCTGGAACCCCAGAGATCTTGACGGCTCCCGGCTGTGAAACAACTTTGACGTTCGGATCATTAACGGAAATAGTGACGCTGCCGTGCGGGCTTTGAACTGTGTGAGTTTGGGTTTCCGTTCGAACCTGCTCTGTAAGCCTGTCGTGCTTTTTTTCATTAAGGATCGAGCACAGTTCGTACAGCCAATTGTCATGGCAAGCAAACGGCTGGATCGAAACGAGCAATTGATAAACGGCCGGAGAAGCAGCATCCAGGCCAGGCAGTGAACTGCCGACTCCCGATTTGAAGTCGTGCTCCGTTCGGCCGTAGGGGAAGTAAATATTCTTCGGATCCGGTTGGCCGCTGGCCGCCCGTTTGGGTTGGCAGCAAGCCTCATAAGTATCGTGGGCATGTAATCCAAAGCGCTGCGCAAGTTCTCCATGGCGTTTTTGACGGGAACACGTAGGTCCAAGGATTTGTTGAGCAAAGCCCTTTCGTAGCTGGCAAGAACTTGTTTGTGTTGCTCGATCGCAGCATCGAGGATTACTACCGTATCGTTTTTCCTATTCATCTCTCCCTCTATTGGCACAAAAACCTTCAGTGGCTGCGTTTAACGTCTTGCCCATAACCTGCAGCAGCCGCAGACGCGTGTCAGGTTCACCGGCGTGTTAGGCGGCGCTCCCAGTGCTTGCGTCTGACTAGAACGGTACCTCATCATCGTCCATCAGCGGCTCGGGGTCATCCCGTGTAACCGCGTCCAGCTTCGCATTGAGATTAGCCAGGATGATGTTCTGCCTCGACTGCGAACATGCACGAAACAGAATCAAGAAGTTCTTGAGTACGCTTACGGGGAATGGATTATGTCGGTAGTAGTACGAGCCTGGCAAGAAGCATCTGATTACCATGGGATTATGAGGAATGTTCTTCTCCAGCATCGTTGACTTATAGACCTCATCCAACTTCCGGACGATATCGTCGACGTCCTGATTGTATTTCGCGTTGTGCTCGACCTTGATTAGGATTCCATCGAGAGCATCAGAAAACGCCCTGTAGGCGGCTATATCGTGATCGCTGAACTCCGGTGACTCGAATCCCTCCGCAAGCATCGCGGTACGTACTTCTGCAAATGACTGAATCCGTGCAGTTGGTCGCTTCTTGCACATGCGCGACATTAGTTCATGGTATCGGAACTGGTCGATGCCGTTCTCCGCGATGATCTCTGCGAACAGCATCCCGAGGAAGTAGACGTCCGTGGCGTGATTGTAGATGTCGTCCGCAAAGTCGTTGGGGGGCGCGCACCACCAATTGAGAGAGACGCTCTTGTCGAAATGCGCACTGCTTTCGGTGTGCTTCCCAAAGCCCAAGTCAATGATCTTCAGCAAGCCATTGTCCCCTACCAGGATATTCTGCGGCCGTAAGTCTCGATGCAGGATTCCGTGCTTCTCGAGGTGATTGAATCCCTCCACCGCTTGCTTGAACATCTCATTCACGTCTTCCGGGGAATCCTGTAGATGCTCTTCAATATCCGTTCCCTTGATGTACTCCATGAGGATGTAGCCGGTGAGGTGACCGGGATACAAATAGTAGTTGAACACGCGAACGACATTCGGATGGTTAAGCATGTGTAGCAACTTCACCTCCCGCACGAAGTTCTTGAACAACTCGACTCTTACTGCCTCGTCATACGGTTCGTATTTCTTGCATACGAAGTACTCGTTAATGACGTCATCGAAGAGCAAGACTGTGCGACCGCTCGCCCCTTGCCCGAGATCACGCTTCAAGACCAGATCCTTCTGCCGGAGGAACTTCACTATGCTTTCAGCCATAAATGCCTCCTTGTTCTGCACAATCTTGCGCGTCTACTCCTATGACCCGCTCGCCTAACGATGATTATTGTGTAACTCTTCAACAGAGTATGTCGGAGAGTAGCGGGTGTCAATTCTATTGCTGCCTTCTCTTTACATCATGTTGGAGTTCGATGGGTATCGATCTCATCTTTTTGAGGCAATCTTGAGATTCCTGAGAGGCAAACTTGAGGTAGCCGCGAGAGGGCAGATAGGGAGAAAGCAAGTCAAAAACAGGTATCAGGTACTAGGTATCAGGTACTAGGAAAGGAGGTTTTCACTTATCACTGTTCAGTTCGCGCTTCCTTCTCACTCTACGAACTCGACAAACTCAATGAACTCAATTAACTCTTTCCAACCTTGGTTGGAATGCGAGGTGCACAACCCTACTTCATAATCAACATAGAAAAGATGTAGACTTGATGTAAGAACGAGGGAAAATTGAGCTGGAATTGAGAAGAAATTGATGTTGGTGCAGCCAGGGCCAGAACGCGAGGTCAGCCAGAGATAACTGTGCCGTCCCAAGAATTTGGAAGACGCGTTTGTCGATTGCGGCCAGAAACAGGTCTAGTGTCTGCTCGAACGTGTAGCCGCCATGCTCCTCCGCGAATAGCAGGAACTCCCGGACCCATCGAACTAGGTGTGGTTGGTGCTTGGGGGGCGCTAAGTCCCGATCTCGCAGGAACTTCGCGTAGCCTTCCAGCACCCTTTTCAGTTTCTTTCCATCCTTGCTCATATTTAGACTCCAGATTATGTACAATCTTCATAACTACCGTAAAAAAATGACGTGGGAGCTTTCTTGCTGGCAAACGGAGATCTTGTGTAGAATAGGAAGTTATGTTTTTAAAATCAGTGAAGATAACCGTGCTTCATAATTAAGGAACGGATTAATGGCTTTGCAAGTAATTAGATTACAGGGAGGAGAGTGGGAGTACGATGACGAGTCCCCTATCGGAAAAGCCGGCGGCTTTGGCGAGGTTTTTCATGGACGAGGCCCTGACGGTGAAGTAGCAATAAAACGATTGAAGCTCAACGCGACGCAAGCGGCTCATAGAGAACTCACTATCGGCCAACAGCTCATGCAGCGGTCGCTATCCTATATCATTCCAATCATTGATGCAGGGCAAGATGCTGAGTCAGATAGATATTTTCTTGTTATGCCATTATGCGATTACTGTCTACAAGATAAAATTGATGAAGCAACAGGTACGGTTGGCTCAGAAATAGCTAGCGAGGCTATTATGTCTATCATTGCAGGCCTCTCTGAAGTTAATGATATTAGTGTGCCGCAGGAAGCGGCGTGAGAGATGAGGGTATGGCCCCTCGCATTCGGCTTGCAGGAGCTGATTGCAAACCACCGTAAGCGGCGTTGGTTAAGAGTCATCGTCGTGAGCGTTACGGAAAAGGTGCAAAGAGATGCATCAGGTGTGGATCAAGAAGACGAACACAAGTGAACCTTCGCACACGTGTCGAAAGTACAAACACGACGTCAGAACCGGGGACGTGATGTTGCTCCGGGATAAGTCTGGAAGATGCCTGTTGACTGGCCAGACGGCGTCCGGCATAGAGGAGGCGTGATCTTGATTCGGGCTTTCATGTTTAACTGCGGGAACCTGTCGCCGCGATGTATAAGAGAAAGGCACAAGCGGAGAACCCGCGAGGCTGACAGTATCGATGCGTGGGACAGGGACGGACAAGTTCGTAGTAGTGCAGAAGCCTCTGTAATGGAGGTGGAGCGAAGGAGCTTGGCCACTCGGGATGATTTCATGGGTCAACTGGAATTCAGGAGGAACCTGTGAGATCAGCGAAGCCTTACGACATTTCCAAACAACTGGTGTGGGAAGCATACCTGAGCGTGAAAGCCAATGGAGGTGCGGCGGGCGTAGACAAGGAGTCTATTGAGGTATTTGAGACTCGTTTGAAGGACAATCTGTATCGGATATGGAACCGGATGTCATCGGGGAGTTATTTTCCGCCACCAGTTAAAGCTGTGCCGATTCCGAAGAAGTCAGGAGGAACAAGGATATTGGGAGTCCCGACGGTTTCGGACCGGGTTGCGCAAGCGGTGGTAAAGAGAATACTGGAGCCGATATTGGAGCCATTGTTCGACGAGAATTCCTTCGGATACCGACCGAAAAAGTCGGCACACGACGCAATAGCAGTAACACGTCAGCGATGCTGGCGTTACGATTGGGTCGTGGAGTTTGACATCAAAGGTTTGTTTGATCATATAGATCATGGGCTTTTGATGAAGGCTTTGAGACATCACTGCTTAACCAACTGGGTGTTGCTTTACGTGGAGAGGTGGTTGAAAGCGCCGTTGCAGCAATGTGACGGGGAGCTTGTTTCACGGGATAAGGGTACACCTCAGGGCGGGGTTGTCAGTCCGATATTGGCCAATCTGTTTTTGCATTATGCATTTGACAGTTGGGTAAGGCGGACGATGCCCGGCGTACCGTTTTGTCGCTATGCGGATGATGGGTTACTTCATTGTAAGAGCAGGCGGCAGGCGGAGTGGGTGATGGCACGGATTATCGGCCGTTTCAGGGAATGCGGATTGGAGGTCAATCAGGAGAAATCCCGGATCGTGTATTGCAAGGACAAAAATCGACACGAGGAACACGAAACG
Organism: uncultured Halobacteria archaeon; assembly: GCA_964443855.1. Lineage (GTDB taxonomy): Archaea > Halobacteriota > Syntropharchaeia > Alkanophagales > Methanospirareceae > JACGMN01. Next base: position 4,811 of record CAYUEX010000111.1, read on the forward strand.
ATAAGCTTTGATTTTCTCGGTTTTACGTTTCGACCGCGGCGGTGTTTATCCGAGCAACACGGGCTCCACCCGAATTTTCTGCCGGCAATCAGCCGTGCATCGATGAAAGCCATCAACAGGGAGATTCGCAGTTGGCATATACAGTTGAAGAATGACAAGTCTCTTAGGGATTTGTCGAACATGTTCAACACGAAGCTTCGCGGTTGGTTTGTCTACTATGGACGTTTCTATCCATCTGAACTGCGCCGAATCTGGCGGAATGTGGACGGGTATCTGGTTCGCTGGGTGCAACGTAAATACAAGCGTTTTTCAGGACACAAAAGAAAAGCATGGCAGTATTTGCGGGAGGTTGCCCAGGCGAACCCGAAGCTTTTTGTACACTGGGAGGCTGGATGTCTTCCCTAAGGCTGAGTGGTAGGAGCCGGATGAGCCGAGAGGTTCACGTCCGGTTCTTGGAGGGGCCGGGAGTGAAATTTTCCCGGTCTACTCAACCTCATCGTGATCTAAAGCCTGCAAACATTTTATATCATGAAGGCAGGTGGAAAATTGCAGATTTTGGTATCGCTAAATTTGTTGAAGATTCCACATCAATGGAAACCCTTCGAGAATGCTTGACGCCGACATATGCGGCCCCGGAGCAGTGGCGAGGTGAAAGACCATCAACGGCAACAGATGTATATGGGCTTGGCTGTATTATTCACACTCTATTCTTAGGTCAACCCCCATTTTCCGGATCAATTGACGACATTCGCGAAAATCATTTGCACACCGCGCCACCGGCAATAGATGTTCTGCCACCTCGCATTTCCGCATTCATTTCACATATGTTAAGAAAGCCTCCTACTGCCAGACCAACATTAGCTCGGTGCGAAAAAGTATTGGCAGGTATTCGAGAAGCTCAGGCCCAAGAAGTTACGCCGCACCCAGCGATAGAAGAAGCTGCAAAGCAAGTAGCAGTACGCGAGGCCGAAGAAGAAGCAGTGCGACACGCAGCGCAAACCTTGCGTCGTGAGCGTAACGATCTATTTGCTGATGCTAAAAATGAGATGTTGGCGATTAAAGACCATCTTTTCGAAAATATAGGTGGTTCTTCTGAAAGTGTAAGAATAGACCATCGTGGCAACCTCGTGTTCGGGAGCGCTAGGCTACAGTTACAAAGAGAGCCCGAACAGCTCGAAGAACACGTTGCAGCAATACATGCGAGAAGTGGTGGCAAATTATACCATTATACAGGGTGGGATGTCCTGGGGTGGGCACTGATTGGTGTCGGCTGTGAAAAGGGACCAGGGCATAGGCCTTATACTTGGTCGGCATCTC
>CAYUEX010000112.1:0-6109 GCA_964443855.1 uncultured Halobacteria archaeon
ATTTTGGTATTGAATTACCCAGGTCTATTAATAGTGATCATAGTATGATCATTATAGCATCACAGTTGGATGCTTCGTCAGAAAGGATTATACAGTACCTTGCTAGTGATGACTATGGTGTTAGCATAAATGCTGCTTTTTTCAACTATTTCAAAAAGGGAGAAAAAGAGTTTTTAGGCCGATCGTGGCTAATGGATCCTGATGAAGTTAAAAAGAAAGCAGAAGCAAGAGAAAAGGGCCCTTGGTCAGGTTATTGGTTTGTTAATATTAGTGAAGGCGAACACAGAAACTGGACGGATTGTAAAGAATATGGTTTCATAAGTGCAGGACAAGGGAAAAAATATAGTGATCCGTTAAAGAAGTTAAAGATGGGAGATCAAATTTTTGCCTATATGAGAAAGCGCGGGTACGTGGGATTCGGTGAAGTCACGAAAGAGGCTGTTCCTGTCAAACAATTTATTGTAGATGTACTAGAAGAAAGTTTGTTCGCTTTGGATTTAAAACAGCCAAATATTAAAAAAAATTCTGACGATCCCAATTTATCTGAATATGTGGTGGGAGTAAATTGGTTGAAAACTTATTCTAAAGAACAAGCGAAAAGATTTCCGGGCGTATTTGCAAATCAAAATATTGTGTGCAAGCTAAGAGATCAAAGGACATTAAATTTCTTGTACGATAAATTTGACATAAATGCTAAGAGAGAATAGCATCGCGATCTCTCCATAGGGTTTTAACTTAAAACCAAAAATCGACAAATAACAAGTCTATAAGACCCGTCATCTTTCTTAGAAAACCTTTTTGATTACTCTATCCACACCTCAACCACACCCTCGTACACCTCTTCCGCCGGGCCCTGGAGATACGCGCCTTCCTCTTTCACTTCAACAACTAAATCGCCACCAAGAGTGTGGACGATAACAGGCTCGTTCTTATTCACAAATCCAAGCTTATTAAGCGTCAGAACGGAAGCTGTTGAGCCCGTGCCGCACGACAACGTCTCACCGACGCCGCGTTCGTAGGTCCTCACTTGAATTTCTTTTACTTCGTAATTGTGGCGTTCACTTTCATGACTCAAAAAGCCCTTTAGGGATTTAACAAAATCAACATTCGTCTTGTTCGGAAACGCCGGATGCAATTCGATCGCTTTCCCGACCGCATCCACGTCAAATTCGTCAAAGGAGTCAAGAATAACAATCGCGTGCGGATTGCCGAGACTCAACGTCGTCATTTTAATCGTCCCTACTTCATCATTCACGAAAAACGGCTCGTCTATCCGTTCAAATACGGGCTGCCCCATAAAAACCCGCGTTGAGGTAACGACATCGTTTCCGTCAACCTCAACCTCTGGCACAATCAAGCCTGCCAGCGTTTCGACTTTTATTTTTCGGCTCTGTACTATTCCTCGCTCGTAGACGTATTTGGCAAAGCACCGCATGCCGTTACCGCACATCTCCGCCTTTGACCCGTCAGCGTTGAAGATCTGCATTCGCACGTCGTACGCGTCCGTTGTTGGTTTAGAAAGGTATAACACGCCATCAGCACCGACCGAGAATTTTCGTTGGCATAGTGACCGGGCTATTGCTCCTTTCTTTTCGTCTGGTACTCCACCGTCACGCTCATCGATCAGAATGAAATCGTTACCGCAACCATGCATCTTGGTGAATGCAATTTTTGTCATCGTTGCTCCTATTCCGCTACAAGTTCAGCGCTTTAATCCGCTCACATGCTTCCGTTAATCGCTCACCGCTCATGCAGAACGTGATCCGAACAAACCCCTCACCGTACGTTCCGAAGCCTACGCCGGGCGTCACGGCAATACCAGTTTGCTCTAACAGGAACATTGAGAACTCGATAGACGACGATTTCAAGAACTCACGGCTCTTAGGAACCCGAACCCAGAGATAGAACGTCGCTTTCGGCTTGTTCACCTCCAACCCTGCGGCTTGTAGCCCGTCAACCAGAATATCTCTCCGTTCGCGATAAATTGCAACGTTCTGTTGGATACAGTCTTGAGGGCCCGTTAGTGCCGCAATGCCCGCTTCCTGAACCGCTTGAAACGCACCGGAATCGATGTTACTCTTTACACGTCCGATGCCCTGAAGGATCTCCGCATTGCCCACGGCAAAGCCGATGCGCCAGCCGGTCATATTGTACGTCTTGGAAAGCGAATTAAATTCGATTCCCACATCCTTCGCCCCTTTGACTGCTATAAAACTCGGCGATTCGTAGCCGTCAAATACCAGCTCTGAGTACGGGTTATCATGGAGAATGATGAGCTCGTTATCGTGCGCGAAATCGATCACCGCTTTAAAGAATGATTCGTCCACGGTTGCTCCCGTGGGATTGTTTGGGTAACTCAGGAACATGAGCTTTGCTTGCTTCGCCACTTCTGTATCGATCTCTTCCAGATCAGGCGTGAAATCGTTCTCTTCAGTTAACGGAACGGCATGCGGTATCGCATTCGCCAGTACCGTAGCATTGTGATAAACCGGATACGCAGGGTCCGGGACAAGCGCGATGTCTCCAGGCTCTAAAAATGCGAACACCGAATGCGCCAGTCCTTCTTTCGAGCCGATCAACGTCAGTACTTCGTCTTCTGGATTGACCGTAACGTGTTTGGTCTGTTTATACCATGCAGCCACAGCCTCGCGGAACGAGAGCATGCCTTCATACGAGGGATAACGGTGATTATTAGGGTTCTGAGCAGCTTTGTACAATGCTTCGACGATGTGCGGCGGTGTCGGCAAATCCGGATCGCCGATACTCAAGTCAATGATATCCACGCCTTTCTTTCGTGCTTCTTCCTTTCGCCGATCGATTTCCGCAAACAGATACGGAGGTAAGGACCGTATTCCCTGTGCGTACAGCTCATTTATCTCGGTTAACATGGTTCTATTGTTGCGGGCGGCTTGGACGAAACCGCGTACGTCACCCACGTCACGCCCTTCACTTCGTTTGTTATGCGGTTACTCATACTCTCCAGCACCTCGTACGGGAGTTTCACGAAATCCGCCGTCATTGCCTCCTTCGACTCGACCACCCGGATCGTCACAATACGACCTTCTTTGCGTGCATCACCCAGAACACCGGTTGCAACATCATCACCAACGGCTGCAAACGCCTGCCACACCTTGTCGTACCAACCGCTCTTCTTCAATTCCTCTTCCACTATGTACGACGCTTCTCGACAGATCCGTAACTTCTCCTCCGTCACCGCACCCATTATCCGCGCGGCAAGACCGGGCCCCGGAAACGGATGCTGTTTGAGTATCTGAGAAGGTACACCAAGATCCTTTGCCACTTCGCGCACTTCGTCCTTATACAACTCTTTGACTGGTTCGAGCAGCTGGAATCCCAGCTTCTCGGGCAGTGCCCCGACATTGTGATGAGATTTGATGCGTGATGCCTTCTGTGAACTCGCCTTCGCACTCTCTATTCTATCAGGATAGATCGTGCCCTGCGCGAGAAAATCTACGTCTCCAAGCTTCTTTGCCTCTTCCTCGAAGATAGTTATGAACAACTTACCAATTACTTTTCGCTTCGCTTCAGAATCCGTAACGCCCTCTAATGCCGCTAGAAATCGTTCCTTCGCATCTACAAACACTAAGTTCATCTTGAAGCTCTTTGCAAACGTGTTGAGCACCTCTTCTTTCTCGCCTGCGCGTAGCAAGCCGTTATCAACGAAAATACACGTGAGCCGATCACCAATGGCCTTATTGAGAAGCACCGCCGTAGTAGAAGAGTCAATGCCGCCACTGAGCCCGCAAATTACTCTCCCCTCAGCACCAACCGCCTCTCGTATTTGAGTGATGGCATCTTCAACAAATGATGCAATCGACCAGTTCCGTTCGCAATCGCAAATTGAATACAAGAAATTCCATAGGATTTTGTCGCCCATCTCCGTATGGTGCACCTCGGGATGAAATTGCACGCCATAGATACGATCTCTAATGCGAAATACAGCAATCGGCGAATTCTCAGCAGAGCCTAAAACGTCTGCACCATCGAACCGCTCGATTACATCACCATGCGACATCCAAACGTTGGTCTTTCCGTTTGCACTGACACCGTCAAACAAGGCAGAATCGGTAAAGCTGAGTTCAGTTCTTCCAAATTCACCCTTGCCTCCTGTCACTACCACACCGCCCATCATATCCGCAATCAGTTGTGCGCCATAACAAATGCCCAGAAGCGGCACGTTCAACTCAACGATCTCGGAACTGCAACGCGGACTGTCGAGTTCATGCACGCCAAAGGGACTGCCGGAGAGGATAATGCCCCAAAGTTTACCTGTTCCTTCGTTCTGTTCCAGTCCCTGTTTAAGCGTTTCTACTGGCACATCAAATGGAAAGAGTTCCGCATAAACGCCTAATTCGCGACACCGCCGCACGATAAGATGACTGTACTGACCACCGAAATCCAAGACCACTATTTTATCTTTTGCCTTTTCCACTTCTCTTCTTGCCATTCTCTCTTGCTTACCCGACCATACTCACGTTCCCTTTTCGCGTTGTTCGTCCAGAACCTTCAGTCGTAACTTTGCTAAATCCTCTTTTAATTCTACCTTGAACCCCATTTCTGTTAACGTATTTTCAAGGAGCGTTTTTATGAAATTCTTGAGTACGTCAGAACTCAGAATCAATGTAAACTCGTTTTTAGAGGCCTGCGTCACCGTAAAGAAATTACACGCTTCAAGTCGCCGGAGAACAGGTTCTACGCGGTGATATTGGTGTTTGAACTGCTCTGCATGTGCCTCGCAGATCGTCTTATTCAATTCCCAGAACTGCTCTTTCTCTGGATGCAATTCGATAAATTTCAAGAAGAGCAACCAATGGTCGATATCCATGATGACATGTTCGCCTAGCCTGAGCATCTCGGCATGGGTATAAACCTTCTTATCTTCAATTGACTCGAATAACGTACGATGTTTGCCATAAAATTTCAATGCTTCACGTACAAGTTCGCTTTGAGATATTCCTAACCCTTCCTGCATCTCCTTAAACTCCGTGTACGTGTCTTCGTCCATTGCTATGGTAATTCGCCACGGTGCTTTTGTCATTTCTCTAGTAATACCTCTGTTTTTTGTTTATAAAATCAACTCCATCTATCCTCTTTTCATTGCTACGAGAAGTTACTACTATAAATAGTTATTTCTCATACTTTTTATGAACTTTTATGCAAAACCTGGGGTGGTTCTGTGCCGAACGAGCGGATTTCTGTATTCAACCTTCTACATCGTGCAAGACGCTCACCCTGAGCTTTGTTAAATCTTCTTTTATACCTACTTTGAAGCCCATCCTTCCAAATATGTCCTCGAGCTCCGTTTTGATAAATCTCCGGGTTATATCAGAACCTAAAACCAACGTGAAGGCATTTTTCGCATCTTCGCTTAATTTGAAGAAATTACACGCTTCGAGTCGCCGGAGAACCGGTTCTACGTGATGATATTGGTGTTTGAACTGCTCTGCATGTGCCTCGGAGATCGCCTTATTCAATTCCCAGAACTGCTCTTTCTCTGGATGCAATTCGATAAATTTCAAGAAGAGCAACCAATGGTCGATATCCATGATGACATGTTCGCCATGAGCGAGCATCTCGATATAGGTTTGCACCTTTTCGGCATTTAGTGACTCGTAGAGCACTCGATATTTGTCATAGAATTTCAATGCCTCTCGCATTAACTCGCTCTGCGATACCTTTAACTCCTTCCGTACCTTTTTAAAAAGCTCAGCGGCTTCTTCATCCAGTGAGATAGTTACCCTTCCCGGTTGCTTCATTTCTTTGCTCAGCATTATATTGTCGTTCCTATGTTCGCCTTCCAGTGGTGAAACGCCGTTATTTCGGGAAAAAGGTGAGTGGTGGCATGGTGAAAAGAGGCTTGGATTTTGTTGATTTGCCCTCTATCGCGCCATCTGTCTTTTCATACTTTTTCTGAAAAAATCTCAAATAGTTTGTGAGCACAGTGAAGGTGCTTTTTTAAATGGTGGTCATAAACGGAGAAGAAGTCAGATATAGTAACACATAGAATGTAGAGTGATGAGCTTATGGTTGCCTTATAATTTCTCCTATGTTCACTATTACAAATAGTGCAATATGTATAATTATAGAT
>CAYUEX010000113.1:0-6073 GCA_964443855.1 uncultured Halobacteria archaeon
GTCTCTTCGATGGAAATAACATTGAAAGCAAAAGCGTAAAGGTATTAGAATGTCTGTCTGAGGCGATATATGAGAGAGAGTATAATCCGCCTCTTCTTTTTTTCACTCGTAACAGGTGAAAACTGCAGGAAATTTTGATTTACCCCTATCTCTGTTCCATCCTCTCTATATTTTTGGGTGTTTTTTTTCGATGTTTTGGAGGGTTTTCAAAATCCTCAATAGTAACTTTTAGGACTCCTAGGATTCATTTCACACACAAACTTTGGATATCTGCCAGACAATAGTGGCTTCAGGACGCCGTCTTCATAGATGGAAAGACAAAAAATCAAAATCCTGCTTTTCTAATCTATCTTCAACCCTTCGCCACCTGTCTTCACCGGCATGGCAAGCGCACCCGCAGTTTCCATTGCTGCTTCAATTCGATCAGTAGCATCGCCAGGCAGCACCAGGACCGAGCCAACACCGCCCATCTCATCCGAACCGCCAGCGCCGGTTACTTTCGCACCCAGCGCACCCAACGCCTGTGAGACCTTGACGAGTTCGCTTAACCGCCGTGGCACCACGCCAATCGCATCCAGTAACCCATGATTGATATTCATCAGCGCGCCCAACTTCACCAGATCACCATCTTCTAACGCTCGTATGGCCTGTGCCGTCAGCCCGTCAGCAGCCTCGAAAATGGAGCCAAATATGCTTGTAAAATGCTCTCTTCGATCTTTTACCCCTGCGACAAGCGTTTTGGTCTTCAGGCCCAGATCAGACGCTTTCGTGCTGTCCATACTCAGTGGTATGCTTCCCATGCACCCAACCAGCAAGTCCAATTCGGGTAACGGCAACCGTTTCACCGCGCCGCGTTCGACTAACACGTAGCCACCGTAGGTCGCAATGGAGGTGTCAACCGGGCTCGCCGCACCTTGAACCCGTTTCTCAACACCGTGTGCATCGCTTTGTATCCCCTCTAAATCGCCCTCTACGCCGAAATATTCCTTAAGTGCTGCGATCGTCGCCACACACGTCGCTGCTGAAGAGCCCAATCCCGCAGAGAGTGGTATCTCCGACGTTATTGCTAGCTCCACGCCTTCGGTTCCAATGCCATACCGCTCTTCAAGGTACTCGATTGAGCCTCTGACGTACGCGAGTGCTTTTGACGCGGTGCTGTAATCCTTATACGGCTGCACTTTTTTATTTGGGCTAGTACCCGATTCCAAATCAAGCTCTAAGCCAAATGTAGGGATGTTCTCTATTTTTACGTGATACCCTTGCTTCGTTCTGCTCGAGACCTCGACCGTAAGTCGACGATCAATAGCAGCCGCTAACGCGCGCTTACCGTACACCACGAAATGCTCACCGAAGAGTATCACCTTCGCAGGAACCGAAGCTCGTACTTTTTTCATTTCTCAACACACCTTAGTTTCTTTTCTGAAAAACCCTTTCCTTTATTTGTCAAACGTAGAAAGGTTCAATTTAAAACTGTAAACAGTTCATCAAGCTGTTCTATGTGCACATCCCCGGCTGAAATCGCGCCCACGCCTACGACAAAGCACCCCGCGGCTTTACCTGCCTGATAATCGGTTTTGGTATCGCCCACGAGTACTGCATGCTCCGGCTGCACGTTGAGTCGCTCACATGCCGTTATTACGATTTCCGCATTGGGCTTCCCCCGTTTCACATCGTCGCCGGTAAGAATCGCATCAAAATGATTCGAGAGCTTGAAATGCTCGAAGATCGTATCAACGTTTGCACGTGGCGTATTTGTAACCAAGCCTACCTTGAGCTTGTAATCCTCCCTCGTGCGGCGCAGTACCGCTTCTGCATCCGGAAGCAGCTTGATAAGCCCGATTAATTTCTGTTGCTCGTTGATGCAATACCATGCAGCGTCTTCATTGAGCTGTAACGCAGCGAGGTTATGCCTCAGGTCAGGACCCCAGCATCGCTCTCTAAACGTCTCCCGGCTCATTTCAGGCTTGCCATACGCCTTCAACATGTTCGCAAAAGCTTGATACCAACTCTCGAACGAGTCTATAAGCACACCATCGAGGTCAAATAAGATTGCTTCTATTTTTCTGGTGGTCATCGTACGCAACTAGGTAGTAATAGAAAACAGCATTTTTAAAGTTTCTTCTCCCAAACCGCCGCAAAAGATCTCTAGAACACTTTTTTAGTTCTAACCTTTTCTTTTAGTGTCATGCCCAAGTATTTCGATCTCAATGTCCATGCCTATCCAGAAACCGACGCGACAATTGAAGAACTGGTCCGTGTTGCCAAACGATACGGCTATGCGGGCCTCGCAATAACAAACCACGGTGACACGGTGCACGAGCAATCAGACTCAAACGCAATCTTCACGGGTGTTGAGATACGAGCACAATCGGTTGTTGAACTGAAGCGGAAAATAAAGCTGTATTGGAGTAACGTGGCCTTGCTTACGGTTCACGGCGGTAACGAAAAGATAAACCGAGCGGCAGTAGAGAATTCCAAGGTGGATATATTGGCACATCCGAATGGAGAACGAGGAGAAGGCGGATTGAACCACGTATTAGTACGATTCGCGGCTGAGAACGGCGTTGCTATCGATTTTAATATGGGTGCAGTCATCCACAGTCAAAGGGGCGATCGCGCACGAATCATTAGCAAAATGCGCGAGAATCTGAAACTGGTGCGAAAATATAACGCTCCGGCAATCTTAACGAGTCACGCGTGCTCCGTGTACGATTTACGTGCGCCACGAGAGATGATTGCACTTGCAACTCTGTTCGGGATGACAAAAGAAGAGGCTACGCGTGCGTTATCCGATAATCCTGCGGGCGTATTAGAGAAGCGATGGAAAAAGGAACGGGATGTGGAGGTGCTCGAATAGAACCATGAATATGAGGACCATCCTGAGTTTAATGCTCTACCTGCCGCCGTCGCTTCGTGAACGAAAACGATATCTGCTCTTCGAAGTGATTAGTGAGCGCGAACTGGATAAGCGGGAATTGCTGAAAGAGATATGGGACTCGATGTATTCGTTGTACGGCGATGTGGGGGCAAGTGAAAGTAAGCTATGGCTCATCGATTATCATGTAAGGGATGGCACCAACCGAAATCGCAGTGTCGGCATCCTCAGATGCGCTCATGACAGAGTCGATGCAGTACGGGCCTCGTTAGCGTGTATTCATACGGTAAATGACGCACGGGTGGGCATACGAGTAATTAAAACCTCAGGGACAATAAAGGGAGTAAAGCACCCCCGTCGCTGATAGGTGGAACTTTGGCAATCGTGTATTCCTCGTTGGATTACTCTAATTAACCACGCACCCTCAACATCTCTATGAACAGTGCAAGATCCCGCTTCGTGACAATCCCGATGATCTTCCCTCGTTCCTCACCTTCGACCGCTAAAGCACCTGTTTTCGTACTTATCATTCGTTTGAGCGCTTCTATTGCTTCCGCCTCTTGTGCTATAACATCCCGCAGCCTATCAAACGGACGAAGCACGTCGGACACGCGTAACGGGTAGCGTTGTTCGGGGGATAGCTGTCTAATTTCGCTGAACGTTACCAGCCCTCGTACATCGCCATTTTCATTCACCACAGTGTATTCAGCGTTTTTCTCCGCAAGCATCTTCTCCACCAGCGCGGTAAGTGGCAGATCTTCCAAAACGCTCGCGTTCCCGGTTCGCATCACATTCTTTACCCGTATTCCCTCTAAGGTGGCAAAGGTGATCGTCGCGCGCTCTTCTTCTGTTGCCGCCATGTATAAAAAAATAGCAACGAGCGTTAACCACGGATTAAACGGTAGTCGCACCGTCCCGGTCGAATACAGGATAAACGGGTCCGGCATAAAACCAACGACCGCCATGATAACGGCAAATGTTTTCCCCACGAACACCGCTCGCTTTGTCGCTTTGAGGAATTGCATTCGTTTCGCAAAGAAAGCGCGTAAAACACGCCCGCCATCCATTGGAAACGCCGGTATTAAATTGAACGTGCCTAAAACCGTATTAAGAAGTCCAATGCTGAGCAGCAAAACCGTAAGCGGTTCGTAACCCACCGCATTTACCGTCGTTATCCCGACATAGGCGAGAAGAAAAGTTCCCCCAATGGCAAAACTCATCACGGGGCCTGCAATTGCTATCCGCCACTCCTTATCGGGGTCCTTTGGTAAATCTTCCATCATGGCCAAGCCGCCGAAGATAAAAAGCGTAATGCTCCGTATTTTTGTCCCGTATTGCATTGCAACGTACGAATGGGACATCTCGTGGAGTAATAATGAGAGGAAGAAAAGAAATGCCGCAACAGCCGCTAAGGAATAGCGTAACGGCAGAGCTAATCCCGCTATATCTCCCAAGCCTATCGGTCCGGGGCCACTCGCGAATGTCAGTATAATGAGCGGGAACAGAAATAAAAATGAAAAATGGAGTCGTACCGGTATACCAAGTGCTCTACCAACTTGTATAGACGTTCGCATCGTTTCTTTGTGAGCTGATCCGTTAACTATATATATTGCTGTTAGTTCATAAATAGCATTATGGAGATACAATTGTCGTCGTTATATGGGCAGGATTTGTATACGGATCGCGGGATCTACGTTGGCAAGATCGAGGATGTAAGTGTAGATATAAAGGAGAAGCGAGTATCGGGATTGGCGGTGAAGGGCGTGAGTCCAAACGCTTTCACGGTTGGCCGGAAGAAGGGCGTGATTATTCCTTATCGATGGGTAACTGCAATTGGTGATATCGTGCTCATAAAACACGTGCGAAAAAGAGGCGTGGAGCGAGAGAGCGAAGGGGAAGAGGAACTATAAAAAGCGTAGGTACGAAAGAAGAAGCCAAAAAGTAGGGGGATGACTAAGCGGAACCAAGCGAGACCAGCCATTAAAGAGCGCGGGGATAGAGAGATATACGCAGCTATAAAGGCTATTCCGCCTCTGATCGTGCGTGTTGACGGCAGAAACTTCAGACATCTCTTGCGTGACGGTTTTGAGAAGCCGTATGACGAGCGATTCGCGAAAGGGCTGGTGGACTCGGCGGTGATCTTTTTCGAACAGAGCGGATTCGATCCCAAACTTGCTTACCTCTTCTCTGACGAGATAAACCTTTATTTCACGCATGTTCCGTTTAAATGCCGGATAGAGAAGCTTGATTCTGTCATTGCAGGCTTTTTCGCAAGTGCGCTAACCATCATGTTGAACTTTAAAGAGCCCATTACCTTCGATGCCCGGATAATACCCATGTGCGGTGGAGATGACGTTTTGGAGTATCTTCTGCAGCGACAGGCAGAAGCATGGCGGAACCACCTTAATGCGTATGGCTATTACGGTCTGCAAGCGTCTGGGCTGACCGAAAAGGAAGCGGAGCAGCGACTGAGGGGTATGAAGGCAGCACAGGTGCATGAACTACTTTTTCGTCAAGGGATTAACCTGAGTGAAACGCCGGCATGGCAGAGGCGGGGCATGATGGTTGCTAAAGAACGGTACGAAAAGGAAGGGTACAACCCAAAAACGGCAAAGGACGTTACTGTTACCCGTTACAAGATCGTCCAGCTCTGGGACCCGCCGCTATTCGGTTCTGCAGAAGGCCGCGAATTAATAGCACGACTAATCGGAAATGAGAACCTATCTTGACTGTCTTCCCTGTTTTGTTGATCAAGCACTCCGTGCAGGGCGAATCGCAACCGAAGACGAAACGAAATTAAAGCGACTTTTAGATGAGGTAGGAGCGATGTTCAGCGACATTCCGCTTGAGAACACGCCACCAGAAACGGGAAAGCTCATCTACGAGAAGGTGCGTGAAATCACCGGCGAATTTGACCCTTATAAGGAACTGAAAGAGGAAAGCACGGAAAAAGCCCTCGCGTTATATCCTGCCTTGAAGCAGAACGTTGAAAACGCCGATGATGCGCTGCTTACCGCGATACGAATTGCGATTGCAGGCAACACGATCGACTTCGGTCCGCACCGGGAGTTTGACATCGAGAAAGAGATGGCTGAGGTGCTCACAAAAGAGTTTGCGATCTGCGATTACGATGCATTCAAAGATCGTTTAGAGCAAACGAACGAGATTCTGTATCTTGGTGATAATGCAGGAGAAGCG
>CAYUEX010000114.1:0-5936 GCA_964443855.1 uncultured Halobacteria archaeon
CACAAAAACATTTTATATTCATTCTTACTGCAGATATGAGATGAAAATAGAAGATAAGTTGGTGAAGGAAGCGCACGTACTCTTGCATCCGATACGGTTCAGGATAGTGGAGTTGCTCGTTGAGAAGCCGATGCACATAAATTCGGTAAGTAAAGCGCTGGAAGGGAAGAAGAAAAAACTCGTCTCTTACCATTTAGACATCCTGGAAGAATATGGATTCGTGACCAGTGAGTACGAAATATCTGAACAGCCGAAGTCCAAAGGAAAAGCGCTAAAGAAATACTCCGTTACCAATAAAGTGGGGGAAGTCCTTTTAGGGCTTAAAAAGATGTAATCCACTCATCAGTACGAATATTCTCCTGTCCACTCCCTAAAAGTCACCGGATCCTCTCCATGTAAGCACCCTGAAAGAAGAGGGCGGATAGTTGTATTTTTGATGTCTTGGGATTCACGTATCACATACTAAAATGCCTATCGTACCTCTCACGCGCATACGTGGGACCTTTTGATGGTGCTTGCATCATGTGGACTATAACAAAAAAATGAAAGGGGTAAATCTTGTTGATTTACTCTTTCCCCCTATTTAACCCTTTTAAGTTATGCTATCGCTTCTTGGATGTCTTCCGCTTTTACTGTTTTCCTTCCAGCATGCTTCGCGAGGCTAACGGCTTTCTTCGCTATTTTCTCGCCGTATTCCTCTAACAGCTCAGCCAGTGCCTGACTCGCATCTTCGCTTACTCTCTCTGCTCCTGCGTTTCTTACTAACCTGGTTATAGGTGCTAATGGTAGTTCAGCCATTTTTATCACTATGATTAGGTAATAGGGAGGTATATAAAAGCTTTTCGGTCATCTGACCATTGGAACCTCATAAAAACCACTGCTCTAATGTTTTATGCCTCTCTTTCTCAAAAGATGTGCTCACATAACCAAAAAGTTGTAATACTCTCAGTGCAACAGGTATTAGCGGATATTGGGCATGATGCGCCTACAGAGGTTACGTAAAAAGGGGGTTCTGCGGTCTCTTATTCAGTTACGCCCTTTGTAGTGTGAGCATGAGGTGATATACTTAACTCACCGTAAAGGATACTCTATATAGGGAAAAACGCAAAAATGTGCGAATCAACCGTTTTTTTAGAAAGAGGAGGGGAAAGAGAGCTGCTAATGGAAGACGTGGTGCACGTAGCAGTTGCTGGCACTGATATAAAACTCACAGGGATAATAGGCGAGACGCGAGAGGCGCAAGGGCGAATAACCGAGATAAACCTCTTGACGCATACGATTATCATAGCTGAATGATGCATGTTGGTATCGATGATGCCGTGCGGCGAAAATTTGAGCTGAGCGTTGGTATTGCGGCTATACAAGGCGTGCGGCAAAAAGAAGAAACGAGTAGTGCAATAAGCGATGAGGTAGCTAAAGTCGAGGCGGAACTCAAAAGTAGCTATAGCATCGACGAAGTCAAGGACGTAAGAACAATCAGAATGCAAAGGGACTTCTTCTGGCGCATGGGTGTTGATCCGACGAAAGTCAGACCAGCGTCAGAGGCTTTGCTGCGAAGGATATTGTTGAATAAAGGATTGCCACGGGTGTCGCCTATTGTGGATGCGTACAATATCGCATCGGTGAAGACGCTGCTCACTTTCAGCGCTTTTGACCGGGCGAAGATAAACCCCCCGCTGTCAGTACGGTTCTCGCGCGAGGGCGAAGCGGTAGTTCTAATCGGTAACAGGAAGAAGAAATTGACGGGCAAGGAACTCGTCCTGACGGATTCGGCGAAGGTGCTGTGCGTCTACGTGCACGGCGATGTGGATGAGACGAAGGTAACAGATGCTACGACGGACGTGCTCTTAGTCGCTTACGGCATCCTGGGACTGTCTCATGACGAACTCGAAGAAGGGATGGTCGTAGCAGCAAATTACATTCGGCAGTTCGCCGGCGGCGAAGTTGTCATGGGCGACGTGTAATCGTTAGGGTAAGGGGATTACTAATTTTCGGTGCTTTGGCGTCCACCCACTGTGATTTTACGGTTCTGGGTTCTTCACGGTTATATGAGGGGTAACGCAAAGGAGCGCAGGGCTATGCTCTTATAAAGTCCCACCTTATTATGTATGAATAAAATACGCTTTGCTGAAGGGGTAATCACGTGATCATCAGTTAGAGGGTGTAGTTGAGCTATGGAAGCACTAAGACGCACACTAATTGGCCTTTTTCTGTTACTCGTGGTGGTGGCGATCGGAGCCCTGGGCTTCTGGTACTTTGAAGGGCTCACACCCTTAGAAGCGTTCTATATGACGATTACCACGATTACCACTGTAGGGTATGGCGATATAACGCCGCATACATTCCATGGGCTGATGCTGCGGGGTTACTCGTATCTGGCGTTGGTATAGCCTTATATGTGCTCACGAGGATAATAGAATCAGTAATGGAAGAGAGATTTACGAGGAGCGTTTGGTATAGTAAGGATATATTGCAAACAAGAAAATTATAACTGATGGAGGTAACATCATGAGAATCTCTGAACTTCCCGAGATAGGCACGAAGTATGAGATAGAAAGCCCCAACGGGGATAAAGTGGCGGTTATATTTTTGACGACCGGTGAAATAGAACTATATGTCTTAGAAGCCGGTGCTGAGAAACCTTCAGTTACAAGGCTGACCTCGGGGGAAGCCCGACGTCTCGGAAGCGTTCTGACCGGAGCGCTGCTCACCATAGAGCACGAGGACGTTGAGGTCTCGTTTTCTGAAATATCGGACCTCAGAATAAACATCCATGTATTTCCGGTACTAGAGGGTATGGTCGGAAAGAGTATCAATGATTTGGCAATCAGGAAGAGGTCGGGCGTCACGATAATAGCACTATCGAGAAAGGGAGAAAGCATCATCAGCCCACCACCAGAAACGGTTTTCGAAGAGGGAGATCTGATAGTGGCGATAGGTGAGCGTGAGCAAATAAAAGCATGTGAACGGGAGATTCTGGGACAGGTTTAGATAGATGACCTTTCTGCTGGATTTAGCTATCGTAACGGTCTCTTGCTTAGCCCTTGGACTGGCATCGAAATATCTGAGGCAAGCTTCGATCCCTGCTTACATCATCGCAGGAATAATCCTGGGTGAGAGTGGTTTCGACGTAATAACCTCATACGACTTTGTCCAGTGGCTGGGTAAGATCGGTGTAATCCTCCTATTGTTCTACATAGGACATGAGTTCCATTACAGGGGCTTAAAAGAGCGTGGCCGGTTATTTGCAGGTTACCTAGACTTCATAGTGAATTTCTTTGCAGGGTTTTCGCTCGGGCTTGTCATTGGTTTAACCATATTAGAGGCTTTTATACTTGCATCCGCGGTTTACATCAGCAGTTCTGCAATAGTCATAACCTCTCTGATAGAGAACAAGAGGCTAATCTATCCGGAAGCGGAGACCGCTGTGTGGCTCATGGTTTTCGAGGACATCGTACTGGTGATTCTGCTCGTAGTCTTGACTTCCATTATGGTTGGCAACCCGCTCATGATTCCCGTCTCCTTAGCTTCGGCTTTGCTACTCATTATACTCCTCGTGGCTTTTATTGGACGGCTAAGCAACTTTCTCTCGCCTCTGTTTGAGCGTGATGATGAAATCCCTATACTGCTTATTTTCGCACTCATATTCGGATTTTCGGCAGTTGCACATCGCTTGGGTGTTTCTGTGGAGATTGTTGCATTTTTCCTTGGCTCCGCACTCTCTGGCGTCAAGTCCTTCAAGCGGCTCTTTGGCGCTACCATCTCATTTAAGAGCTTATTCCTCACCATCTTTTTCTTCTCTTTCGGTATGACGTTACCAATCAGATTTGCCTTGCCCTCTGCAGACTTCGTCCTCGCACTTCTTGCACTCATAACGCTATCCATCGCGGGAAAGTTCATCAGTGGTGCACTTATCGGGAAGAGGGTGCATGGCTCATTTGAAACGGGTTTGCGGGTCGGGGCATACACGACGCCACGGGGCGAGTTTTCAATTGTGCTGCTGGCTGTGGCAATCGGAACGGGAATGAGCATTTCTGAGCTATTAATTTCGCTTATCATTGCTTACGTAATAATTCTTTCAATCATTGGTTCTTTCTTCGCCAGACACGGTGATAGAATTAGCAAAGCAATAATAAGCGGCATTACTAAATTTATATCGTAAAACTTGGAACTATGGAAGCACTAAAACGCGCACTAATTGGCCTTTTTCTGTTACTCGTGGTGGTGGTGATCGGAGCTCTGGGCTTCTGGTACCTTGAAGGGCTCACGCTCTTAGAAGCATTCTATATGACAATTACCACGATTACCACCGTGGGCTATGGCGATATAACGCCTCAGACGTTCCAGGGCAGAATTTTCACAATCGGATTGATCTTGGCGGGCGTCGGGGTAGCCTTATATGTGCTCACGGGGATAATAGAATCAGTATTGGAAGGACGGTTGCACGAAGCCTTTGGCATAACAAAGGTGAAGCGGAACGTGGCGAAGATGAAGAATCATAAGATTATCTGCGGCGGCGGTCGTACCGGCAGCGTAGTAGCAGACGAATTTAGCGCTGAAGGCGTGGACTTTGTTATTATTGAAAAAAATGCCGAGCAGGTAAAAGCGCTGAGGAAGAAGGGCATACCCGTTGTAGAAGGCGATGCGACGACTGAAGAGACGTTGAAAGAAGCAGGTGTGGAACGAGCTTCCGGATTGGTCTCGACGATCCCGATCGATGCTGATAATTTGTTCCTGAGCATCACGGCGAAGGGCATGAATGCAGATCTGGATATCGTGACGCGGGCGAGTTCTGAGAAGGCTGCGAAGATGCTGTACACGACGGGCGTGAAGAAGGTGGTGATGATCGAGGAGATTGGTGGGCGGCGGTTGGCGCGGAGCTTGACCAAGCCGGAAATTGTTGCTTTCATCGATTCCGCGACGAAAAAAGGGGATGCGTCGTTAGAAAGCTTCACGGTAGAGAAAGGCGCGAAAATCGCGAACCGGAAAGTGAAAACATTGCGGTTCAAAGAGAAGATGGGAATGTCTATCGTTGCAATTATTCGCAATGGCGGTGTTATTGCGAGCGTCGGCCCGGAAGATGAGATATTAGAAGGCGATACCGTCGTGGTCATCGGCAAGAGGGAACTGTTAGAGCGGTTAGAGGAGATGGATTTCTTTTAACTAAACGTTTCGCGCGCTCATTCGACAATTTCTAAAAATTCAATTCGCTTAAAGTCCGGGTAGGGTAAAAATACCCCATCCTATCAATTCCATAATAATGCTGTAGGTTGCTGCGAGCACCGATTACCGAATCACTTGGAAGGAAGCTTGCCTAACGTTTTCGGCATAAGCGAGGTTTCGGAGCCGATTTGGGCAAGTGAAACGAACCGCATACCCGCGTGTTATGTGACCGAGGGCGAAGCCCGAGGCGAGGAAACTGAAGGTTTTCCGAGAGTCGTGGGAAAAGACCGTCAAACTAAAATGTTTGGCCAGTGTACAAATTAACTAAGTAAAAATTGGTGAACTACTGATTAGTTAAAGAACTGTTTTATTTTTGTTCCGCTTTCATTTTTTGTTACTGTAATTTTCTTATAATGTGGAAGGGTTGTGTCTTCCAGGTGGCTAATTACAAGAACATTTTCCATAACAAGTCCTTGCGTAAGAAACTGAATGGATTGCTGTCGGCTGATATCATCCATTCCGTCAAAAACTTCATCACAAAAAATATAATCATTATTAAATCCCCTTTGTTTGCTCAGATAATCTCTATGCGCCAAAGAGAAAATAAACAAAGCCTTGCTTTTTTCTCCACCACTTGTAAAATCAAATTTTATTCCGTTAAGAGATGGCTGTCTTATTTTGCTTCCAATTTTTACTACGAGTTTACTATTTAGGTTAAAGACTTTCTTGCTGTAAAAATCAATCAAGGCCTCTAATCGGTCATTATATAAGTC
>CAYUEX010000115.1:0-5882 GCA_964443855.1 uncultured Halobacteria archaeon
ATGCTATATCATGAAGAGCACATATGCCACTATTCCGAAGATTGCGCCGTATAAAAGGCCTATTAAAAAGCCCATCTTCTCTCCTTGCCGCTGCCAGAGTTCTCCTGCGACAAATTCCACTCGATCATCCATGTCATTAACCCGGTCGATCAGTTTCGCATACTCCTCTGGTGAAGAGGCGGCAACTGGAACCGCTAACCCCTTCAGTTCCACCTCGAGCTTCTCCAGAACCTCTGCCTCCACTTCCTTCTCTATCTCCTCTTCCAGCTCTTTCTCGTGTTCTAACTCTTCTCCCATTTTTTGTTTCTCCTTTTTCTCCTATACTAACAGTTTTAGCCCGAGGGAAAGGAAACTGAGGAAAAGCCCGATTGCCATCCCTTTCACAAATCCTACCCAGAGTCCCGCTGCGAACCGGTTATCACGACCGATCATCGTGACGAAGTGTCTGAGATCTTCTATTCGTGCAGTTAACAATGCTGATTCCGGTGTGTTTTGAACAACTTTCTCTGCCATTTATATCACCCCCAAAATGAGTGGTAGTAGGAAGATAAACGTAGTTACCAGTCCTGCGATGAGTCCAAAAAAGGCGTTCTTCGATAGTCCTGAGGTTAACTTCTGATCTCTCGCAATTAACTGTGTCTTGTAGGTTAGTTGACCAGCAGCGCGGGTTATTACGGGCATAGACGGCATTGCAGGTCGGCCTAATGGCATTTCTACCACACCCCCTGCTGCTTCTTCCTCGCCGCCCAGCTTCACGACCATCGCGTCTTCGGGATATGCGCCCGGATCTTTTGCTGTTAGCTCTTTGACTTTTGCATTGATCTGGCCGTAGTCCTCAACACCCACCATGTCTACCACTTCCACGATCTGGTCGCGCCATCGCGCAACCGCAGCATTGGGTATATTCTCGATGAAGGGTATTGCTCCTTTGGTTCCTATTACCTTGTGCGTCTCCGGATCGATTCCACTCTTGTGCAGCGCCATTATCGTCTCAGCACTTAAATGCCCGGGAACCTCCGCACCGGCCACTATCATGAAGCGGATGTTTGGGTTAGAGACAATGTTTGCTATGATCTTCTCTGCTCCGATGTTCTCTGTTTTATCCGGACCCTGTATGGCGACACCTTTTAAGTGTTCGATGTGGAAATACGACCCATTCGAGGTTATTGCCACGCAGCTATTCGGATCGCCAACCTCATAGTCGCCGACGATTAACGGCCAGCCTTCCGGAACCTCTTTCTTCTCTGCCATTCTTACGCACCTCCTAACGCCAAGAATATCACCGCTACTGCGAGGAGAGCCATGGTCACGCCGACCATGAAGAACGTCGTAAACCCGGCTTTACTCAGCATTCCCTCTCTGTTCGGTTGTGCCATCTTGAAACTGGTCGTTGGATCTAGAGTGTTGACCAGGTCATCCACTGCAGACTCAAGAACCTCTATTTGCTCCTCGATTTGCGAGAGTCCCACTTTATAAAAGCCAGGTCGTGCCTCGCCTACCTTAAGCGTGTCAGGATCTAACACTACGCCATACTTCTCATTGATTGTTATCATCTTTTTTATCCACCTATCCTATTGTCCTGATCAATCCTGTTCCCACTGTCTCCCAACACTCGTCCATGCATGCCTTGATGAATTTCCTGAAGAACACGAACCATACGATCGCGCCAAAGACTATCAGCGATAGCCCGTCCCAGACGCCCCAAGGAGAAGTGCCGAGTACGAGCATTGCCGCTCCCAGTATGATGCAGATCAAGCCCGAAATCTCTACCGAAACCATTCGAGTGCGCTCTCTTCGCTCATCGGGCCCGAGACATGCGTTGTATGGATGGAACATCGCCATGGCAGTGAAGATGAATATAAAGGCTATGACTCCCGTTTCCATTACCAGGTCTACCACTGCTTGAAACTGCAGCGTCCCGGTAATAATCGAAAATTGGAGTAACATCGCAAGTGTTCCTGCCAATCCTAATTCCATCATCGCCCGCTCGAGCCGTGGAATTTTCATCGCTATGTACTTCTCATTGTTCGAAAAGTAGCCTGAGACAAGGCCAAGAATAGCCATAAAGAGGGCGCCAACCAAGGCCGCTGGATAAATGCCGAATGCCGGTATAGCACCGTATTCGATGACCGCTAGCCCCATCAACGCTCCGATGACACCATAGCCGGTACCCAACACACCGATAGAGGGAACACCCGTTCCTAATCCGTACTTAGACGTCTTCCGGACTGAATCCATCCCCCAGAGTAAGGCTAAGATCAACCCCACTCCTTTTATCACTGCTGGCAATCCCGTGAATATGGTTATGATCGCTGCAGGTATGCCTGCGATAAGTGCCATCTCCGTCTCATCAAAAGGGAATTTAAACGACAAGCCCTTTTTCGTCGCTACTGCCTCTTCTTCTTCTTCTATTACTGGTGTTACTGTCATTTTATATCGCTCCTAATCCTAGTGCTGCGAGCACGACCACTATTCCGGCAAGCAGAGAGATAGCAAACGATGCAATCATCGATTTTGGTAGTCGCTTGAACTTCGGGTCATGGAATCCCTCGATGGTACCGCGTATGTTGTACGCTGCGAGAATCGCGTTGGCTACGAAGATGGAGAATGATGCAACTGCTGCCGTGCCTGCGGTGAAGTGTGCGTAGTTCAGTAACGCATAGTACATGAGTGCACCGCCTAAACCTCCGACAAATCCACCTAGCGTCCCTGAGACAAAAACCACATTGGGCACACCATGCCCATCAGTCTGCGGTGTTTTGTACGGTGCCTGTGGCTCCTTGGTTATCGGATCCACATCGACCCTCCCTGAAATAGGGACTACGCCACAGCCAAAGGTGTACAGGATATTCGCCATGAACATGACCACAACGAGCATGATCGTCGCGCCAACTGCACCCGACAGCGATACGAGAAGAATGTTGTCGGTAAACGTAGCCACGTTTGCCGCTGTGAATAATCCGGTCAGTACCGCACCGAGCATAATCTGAACGGTCCCTGTTGCGATTCCTGTTGCAGTGCCCATTGCCGCCGGTGCACCGCCCACTGGTAAAAGGTGCGCGCCTAAACTCGCAAGTAACCCGCCTATCACTACATATCCTACGATCAAAAACATTACTGGTTCCATTTTATCAGTCTCCTACAAACGGTCCACATTTCTTTCTCACCCATTTCACGAACACAAAGTTTCCCACTACGAACGCTGCTACTATAAGGAGCCCCAGAACGATGCCCCCTATCGCTGCCATGTCTCCACTCGCGGTAAAGGCTGGCAAGTCTGGCAAAAATCCGCCAATCAGCATCCCAACCAGAGTTCTCCAGTTCTCGAACAGAATGATGAGTCCGAACGTCATTCCTGTAACAGGTCCGCCGAATTTCGCACAGAACCCTGCAATGTCCTTCTGTGTCCGTATACCGCATTCTGCGTATCTGGTGATTTTTCCGTGGTAAACTACCCGCTTTCCTTCTCCGAATGGTCTGTCCTGAAATTCTCGCTCCGTTCCATAATGCACATCACCGGTTGAGGATCCAATTGAACCCACGGTAATCCCCCAAATGAATCCGAGTAATGGGAGAGCAAACGGATGGTTCAATGCTGGGTCCCCTGCCAGAGTCCCAATGTTGCTCTGAATGTATGCTATGGTGGTAATACAGAACGTCGTCATAAAACCGTGCGTTGCAATCGGTAGTAGATGCCCGTATAACACATCGAGATAGATGGGCTGTTCGAATCGTTTCTGTGCTGCTGTCCTGCCGCAATGTGCAGTCACCGAAAAGATTATATGAATCAACGCAGCCACTCCAACTCCTATTGGTATCGCTACTACTGCTGCTTTCCATGCTTCGCCAGGAACGAGAGGTTCCAGCCTGATCAACAGCATCCACGCTACCGTTCCTGCGACCACATTATACATCGCATTGGATAATGGCTCACCAGAAATTGCTTTGTTAAAGAACCGGTTTACCTGTCCTACTTGCGCCGCTAGTTGCACTTGTGAATTCGGATTGCTCTGAGATCCTATATCTGACTCTATGTCCTCGAACGTACATGCTATGAACGCTAAGAACGCTATCACTAACATCCATGCAAAAAGCAATACTACTTGTAGCATGAACGTGATGTAGACGCGGACATCATATAAAGCTTTCTATTTTTCGCCCGGTAAATTAAGAGACTAAGGAACGTTAGAGAGATGTATTTTTCGGTTTGGATTGTAACTGTAACCTATAAGGGTAAGAAACGCGTGCGGTACCAGTCAAGAGCACTCTAATTACTCTTGGCTGCCTCGAGGGGGCGTTATAACGTACTGATCTTCCTGCACGATAAATCTTCCTCGGCATGGAAGAGAAAAA
The DNA here is from genome assembly GCA_964443855.1 of uncultured Halobacteria archaeon. Lineage (GTDB taxonomy): Archaea > Halobacteriota > Syntropharchaeia > Alkanophagales > Methanospirareceae > JACGMN01. The sequence continues at coordinate 4,354 of CAYUEX010000115.1, forward strand.
ACAAAATATTTATTACACTGACTCTTTTATACTTTAAGCACATACGGTGTGAGAGCACGGGAGAACAGCCGAAAATGGGTTTATTTTCGAGGAAGCACCAGCCGAAATTTTTAGAAACAAAACGAGTCAGTTACTCCGAATTGTATTACCAATTGCGGCTGTCTCGCGGTGATCTCTCACTCAAGCCCATGTTCGTCGTGGCCAGTGTCGAACTTGGGAACAGCACGACGAAAGCGATCTTGACGGCGACCAACCTGACAAGTGGACAGACACACATCCTTAATAAAGCGGTAAAAATGACCAGGGAAGCTTTTTCTCCCCACGAATCGTTCTGCCACACCATAAGTTTGGTGAACCTCTCCGAGGCGTCCATTGCAGAACTGGTGAAAAAGACGTTGCAGGAATGTGCAAAGGGTGCCGGAATAACGTTACCCGATTTGCATTTTGTCGTGCGCTCCACTGGTGTAACTGCGTGTTTCTCTACGATTGAGGAGGTTGCAGGAGTCATCAAGGCCTTAGCACAGGGATGTTTGCTCGCGGGGGTGCCGCCTCGGAAGATGATCTCACCGATGGCGTTAGAGAACATTCCACCTGATTTACGGGCGTTTTCGCGGATGGAGAAGACGTATTTTGACGGCGCGGTAACTGGTGACCTCCCGCCCGGAGGCGAATCGATCGTCGGGAACGAAATGGAAGGTGAGCTGGTCACTGCAGGGCTCAAAGAAGCGGCTAAATGGTTAGAGGTGGATTATCGAAGCCCTGTTCTATCGTTAGACTTCGGTACCACGCTCGCGGGCAGGATAACCGATGATGGGTTACCGTACGCACATGTTATAGGAAACTTTTGTGGCTTAGCCGGCGCCATACCCGATGCTGTAGTATCTAAGGTGGTGAACGTTGATTTTCCCTCGGTGCTCGATTTTGCAAAAAAGAATATACAGAGGAAGAAAGTAAGACCCGAGATAGTAAAGGGATACGTAGAGGAGATCTTGTCGCAGGTATGGGTGGGCAAAGTAAAGCAAGGCAGCAGTAGAGTGGGTGGCGTCCCGGTAAATGTCGACGCAGCCGTGAGAAATGACGTGGTGTTAATCGGCATCGACGCAGGGGATAACCTCTCTAATTTGCCTAAAATAGCTGAGATCGGTGCAGAACTCGTTAAAGGAGAAGGAGAGCAGTACGTCATCCCGGTCATAGACGAGTTGTCCGCGCGTATTGTGGAAGATCTGGTGGGGATAGCAAAAGAAGAAGGGTTACTCCTGAATAATACAAAGATCGGCGTAACCGGCCGCGCAGGGATCACCGGAAAGAAGCCCGAACTCATGTTAGAGCGGTTAAGCAAATTATTTGAGAGAAATATGGATAAGGAGGTTGTTTTTGCTGACGATGCGCTGGCGCGCGGTGCCGCGGTGCTCGGCCGGTGTATGCACCAATTTGGATCCGTGGGGAATCCGATAGGGGGCATTCAAGGTCGTGGGTGTTTGTCCGGCCAACGAATAAAAGTGCAGAAAAAATAACTATCTATATTATAC
>CAYUEX010000116.1:0-5721 GCA_964443855.1 uncultured Halobacteria archaeon
GAGTATGTCAAGGTATGGACTGAATTAGACGGCTGGATCCTTGGCAGAGTTGTTTCTATGGTTAGCGTTGAGGGGAAGACGGCCACTGTGGAGATCATCGGATACAAAGACGAACGCGGTTTTCTCATGCAGCCGAAGAGCACGCTCTCACGCGATGCAAAAGTCTTCAAAGCAGATCAGGGGTTTGTCATGGACACGCTGGGGCTCAAAAACAAAGGCATCCACCTGGGTATGCTGGACGGGCGCAATATTCCGGTCTACGTGAAGCAAGACGAACTTATCCAGAAACACTGCAGCATCTTAGCGAAGACCGGCAGCGGGAAGTCGTACACTGCAGGCGTGCTCATTGAAGAGCTACTCGAAAAGAACGTCCCGTTACTCATTATTGACCCGCACGGCGAGTATCTCTCACTGAAATACGAGAACAAGAGCGCCGAAGAGCGAAGGCAGATGGATAAATTCGCGATCGCCCCGAAAGGATATGCCCCCCAAGTTGTCGTGTACACACCCGCCAATTTCTCTATCAATCCCGCTGCGGACAAGCTATTCCGCATAGACGGGATAAATCTGAGCGTAAACGAGCTATACGACTTCTTCACGCTTTCTGATGCGCAATTAGGCGTTTTATACCAGTGCATCAACGAAATAAAATCACGAAAGGAGTTTTATACAATTGACGATATCATTAGTGAGGTAGCAGAGAGCAAAAGCACCACCAAATGGAAGATCATTCATTTCCTCGAACGAATACGGGATACGGGTATCCTATCCGACAGCCCAACACGAATAGAAGAGCTCGTCAAAGAGGGTAAAGCGTCTATTATCGATATGAAAGGTGCAGATCCAAAATTACAGCAGTTGATCGTTTACCGGCTCTGCAAAGAAGTATTTGAAGGCAGGAAGATGGGAAAGATCCCGCCTTTCCTGCTCGTTATCGAGGAGGCGCACAACTTCTGTCCGGAACGAGGATTTGGACAGGCGGTAAGCTCCAATATCCTGAGAACCATTGCGTCGGAGGGCAGGAAATTTGGGCTCGGGCTGCTCGTCATCTCGCAACGACCTGCGCGGGTTGATAAGAATGTCATCTCGCAGTGCAATACGCAGATCATCCTGAAAGTGACGAACCCCAACGACATTAAAGCGTTGAGCAGAGGTCTGGAGTTCATGAGCAGTGAGATGGAAGAGGAGATCAAGAGAATACCACAGGGCGTTGCGTTACTATCGAGTCCGAGCATAGAAATGCCTATTATGGTCGATGTCCGAGTGCGAAAGAGTGAACACGGCGGCAGAGCTGCGGAAACGAAGGGACCAGGGCGAAAAGCGGCGGTATCCAAGACAGGAGAATGGGACGCTGGAGACGCTGATGAAACCGATGAGACAGACGAGAGGAAAAGCAGCATGCTTGCTCGGCTGCTGTTTGAATAAGGAATAGGCAATATTTTCTGATATTCTTTTTTTTGTCACAGTTCGGACAACGAGTGAACGCCATATCCTCATAAGGATTTAAGAAAAAATAATGCCGTGCTTTTTTCGCTCTGTCAGACATCTGCGGATACCTCCTAATAAGTTAGCAAGTTCCTTGCCTGCTCTTATCTAAACATCAAATTGCTTTCCTTATCCTTATGATTTTTCCCTCCGTGATTGCGAATAACGTTTCCGATGTTTGTGAAGTTTTGCGACGCAAAATTTGGGTGAGCGTAGCGAACCGCATACACCGTGTTATCCGCTGCTGCTATCTATAGTAGATTCAATCCGCTTTTTCAATTTTCTCGAAAGATCATCTTGTCTCGAATAAACAATAAAATTGAAGTCTTTTATATCGAAATGAATATCTTTGGTTGAATTTGTCAGATGAATAACTTCTTTGCCAAGTGAATGTGCGGCACCCAACTCATAGTAACAATTAGGGCGAGCTTCCGTAACATCAGCGATTATAAATCGAGCCTGCCGAATGTTTTGTAAGATTCGGTCTCGAATACTTCCATTGAACTCTTGCTCGTCAATTCTTTCACAACGATAACCAAGACTCTCGACAGTTGGCTTTATGGATTTATCATAGAAGTCCTGAAGAATAGGATTTCCTGAGAAGGACATTATAACGAAGCAAAGGCTTTCATCAATTTCGCCATGTTCTTCAGCTTCCTTGGTAAATTTACTTAAAAGACTCTTAATATATTGACGAGCTGCATCATTGGTTGACTCATCATCTTTGGTCTCTGGCTGTTCGAGAATACTAATCGGTAACTCAATACCAAAAACGGGGTCACCAAACTTACTCCTCACATCAGCAGCAAGACGATCTAATCCAACCCTCCCATGTTGAGACAAATCATGAAATCGCAATTGTGTATCTCCAGCGGCATCTGCAAAGATGAAATAAACGCTTTGAGCATCGATTCCTCCAAAGAAGAAACTCGCCCGCCATACTGAAAGGGCTGATGCTGGAATACCATTAGCAATAGCCAACTGGCGCACCTGTTGCCCAAACGCCTTTGCTAGTTTTTGCATCCTTTGTTGTTGGGGTTCCTGGAGATTTCCTCCAATTGACGCCGCCCCACCATCAGTCATAAAATTTAGTGCAGACATCTTTTCATCTCATTTCAGTAGCAGTTGCGGATAACGTTGTCTATCATCATCTCCTAAACACGTTTTAGAAACTGCTTTATATTAAAGGCAGAGCTAAAGTAGAGAGTATGAAACTGCCAATCGAGAACCGGAAATACTCAAACGAAATAACCATTGATGATGACGGCAAACGCGTGCGTATAGCGGGCTGGGTGCACGAGAAACGTGATCTTGGCGGTGTATTTTTCCTTATTGTGCGAGATCGCGAAGGTTATGCTCAGGTAACACTGCTCAAGCGCACAATGGATAAGGAGCTGTTTGAACGAGCGAAGAAAGTCCCTCGGGAGTCAGTCGTGGTGATCGAAGGGGTGGTAAAGGGCGAGCAAAAAGCACCGAATGGCTATGAACTCATACCTGAAGGGATGGAGGTTCTCAGCGAGGCTTCGCATGTCTTGCCGCTGGACACCACGGGTAAAGTGGGTGCCGAGTTGGACACACGGTTGGATGCACGATTCATGGACGTGCGAACCGAGCGGACCAAGCACATCTTTATTATTCGCAGCCAGGTCCTCAAAACGATCAGGGATTTCCTCAGCGATCGGGGCTTTATCGAAATCAACACGCCGAAGATCGTGAGTGCTGCAACGGAAGGCGGTACCGCACTCTTTCCGATTACGTACTTCGAACGAGAAGCGTTCTTGAACCAGAGCCCGCAACTGTACAAGCAGATGCTCATTGCTTCGGGTCTTGACGCAGTCTATGAGATCGCACCGATATTCCGGGCTGAGGAGCATGACACCACGAAGCATCTCAACGAAGCGACGTCTGTGGATGTCGAAGTCGCCTTTGCATCGAACGAAGCGGTAATGGAACTCTTAGAGGAGCTCATTGCCTCGGTCTACTCGAAGGTCGCGGCATATCCCGGCTTGGGTAGTTTCGAACTTGATTTTGAAGTTCCCAAGACTCCTTTTAGACGCATACGATATGAAGAAGCAATTGACATGCTTTTAGAGGCTGGTGAGCTGATAGAATGGGGCGAGGATCTCAGTACGTCCGCGGAGCATATCCTTGGCAAAACGATCAGCGAACTTTATTTCATCACCGATTGGCCACGTGCGATAAAGCCGTTTTACGCACAACCGATCGAAGGCACGGATACGTGTGATGCGTTTGACCTGATGCATCCGCGATTAGAGCTCTCTTCGGGCTCGCAACGTGTCCATTCGTACGAGCTGCTGAAGCAGAATATCGAATCAAAAGGTCTTAGTGCAGATAGTTTCGAGTTTTATCTCAATGCGTTTCAGTACGGCATGCCACCACATGCGGGCTGGGGACTCGGCGTTGAGCGAGTACTTATGAGCATGCTGGAGCTGAATAACGTACGGGAGGCAGTGCTGTTCCCACGTGATCGAAGAAGGTTAGTACCGTGACGCGGGAAAAAAGCAAAAGATTTATATGTATAGTGACGAAGAAACAAGTGGGGTGGAAAAGGTATGGCAACTGAAGCCGAAACTGAGGTAGAAGTAGAAAAAGAGAAACCGAAAAGCGATATAGAAGAAAAAACGCGGAATCTAATGCAATCCATTAAGAGCAAAGTTGAAGATTCTTGTTTAGAGAACGTTGAGGAGAAGGAAGTGACTGTCGTTCCAGAAGTGTTAGTGATTGGCGGAGGAATAGCGGGGATGTACGCCGCACTGGATATCGCGGATGCCGGGTTCAAGGTGCATCTGGTGGAGAAGACACCTTCTATTGGCGGGCACATGGCACAGCTCGATAAGACCTTCCCAACGCTGGATTGTTCTGCTTGTATTTTGACGCCACGATTGGTAGATGTAGGTATTAATCCGAACATAAACCTGATGAGTTGTGCAGAGGTAACAGGCGTGGAGGGCTCGGTTGGCAATTTCACGGTGAAGGTGTTGAAGAGGGCAAGATACGTGGATGAGAAAGTGTGCACCGGATGCATGGCGTGTGAAGATGCGTGTAGGCTGAAGGGAAGGTTCCCAAACGAATTTGATTTAGGACTGATGAAGAGAGGGCCGATATATAGACCTTTCCCGTTTGCAATTCCTGCTGCTTATAGCATAGATCCAGCGAGTTGTTTGATGTTAAAGAAGGGGAAGTGCGGAAAAGCAACGCTTGAAAGCACACTAGAAGGAGTAAAGAAGAGAGAGAAGGGAGAAGAAGTAACCAAGAATGAAGTACCCCCCTGTGTTCTGATGTGTGGTCCAAACTGTATACATCATGATATGAAAGATGAGACAGTAGAGTTGAATGTTGGAGCAATCATCGTGGCAACCGGGTATGACGTTATAGAGCCTGAATTGATGCCCGAATACAAATACGGGGTGTACCCCAATGTGATTCACGGATTGGAGTTTGAACGTTACTCATCTGCAAGCGGTCCCACATTTGGTAAGATAATGGTAGCTGACATGCCAGAGCCGAAGGACGCCGTATTCATATCCTGTGTGGGGTCGAGGAATAAGCAGACGGGGTTTGAATACTGCTCTCGTGTATGCTGCATGTATCTTGCGAAGCATGCCCATTTGCTCAAGGAGAAGGTTCCAGATTGTAACATCACCGTGCTCTACCAGGATGTGAGGGCGTTTGGTAAAGGCTTTGAGGAATTTTATGACCACATAAAAGAAGAAGGCGCGAATTACAAACGGGGTCTTGCAGCCGAGGTCTACAAAAAACCGGGTAGTGACAGGGTAGTGGTACGGGGAGAAGATACGATGCTTGCTGAGCCTTTTGAGCTCGAAGCAGACCTTGTTGTTCTCGGCGTGGGCTTGAAACCAAGTGCCGGCACTGACGAGTTATTAAAACTGTTAGGTGTCGAGGAAACGGTCGATCATTTCGCAAAAGAGGCGCATCAAAAGCTCAGGCCGGTTGATACCGAAGTGGATGGTGTTTTTGTTACCGGTTGCGTGCAGGCTCCCAAGGACATTCCTGACAGTGTGGCGCAGGGCAAAGCTGCCGCTGCTGCTGCACTCGCCATTATAGGTAGCGGAAAAACGAAAGTGCGAACTTCAGTAACGGAGATAGAAGAAGAACTGTGCGTGGAGTGTAAGTCGTTACAAGAAATGGCGAATAAGATGGGGGCATAAATAAGGGGGTGATAAAAGATGGCAGAAGAATATGATTATACAGAAG
>CAYUEX010000117.1:0-5718 GCA_964443855.1 uncultured Halobacteria archaeon
GTTTACAACATAGTAGTAAGTCGTGCCTGCTGATAACCCTGTAAGGCTGATACTGTGCGATTTGGCAGATGATAGATCATCTTTTGACTCTGCGTAAACCCCGGATGATGTACCATACTTGACCCTGCCATCAGAATCTTCATTAGTTGTCCAGGTTATTGTTGCCGAACTTGTTGTTATGGCTGAACCGGCTACATTTGATATTTCTGGTGCTGTTACGTCTGATACATTATACTGAACGGTGTCATTAGTTGTGGTGTTGTCAACAGTATCTTTTGCTTCTACGCTAACGTTATAAGTTCCAACGATTGATGATGCAGTTAGTGTTCCATTCCATGTCCCGGATGTCGCAGTACCTGAGGTTAGGCTAAACGGTATTCCATTGGCAGTGACGTTGACGACGCCGGTGTCATCAGATGCGTTTACAGTGACGTTTATGGACTCTCTTTGGTTTACTTCATATTTATCGAGTTCCACGCTAACGATCGTTGGTGATGTCCCATCAACTGTTGTCGTTGTATTAATGTAATCAACTTTGGTTGAGTCATTAACAGAAGTAGCTGTAACATTCACTGGGAACACGCCTTCTGTTGAGTTTGCAACGTAGAGCGTTATATTCATTGTTCCTTCGGGAGCCAAGACATCCGTCGTAAGGTTCATTTTTAAGGCTGTTCCGAGCCCACAAGTGGATGCATTTCCTGGATTCGTCACATTCAGATTGTAGCTATCATTCACGTTTCCAGTGTTTTTCACCGTCAGCGTGTAGGTTGCATTCACATCGGGAGCCACAATTTGCTCCGCAGTCTTGTTGCCTTCTACGGTCAGGTTAACTCCATATGCTCTCGTAGTCAATGTCTGAACACCTGTGTCGTTCCAGTTGTTTGACGTGTCGTTTGCGTATATTCTCCATCCAATGGTTAAGCCTTCTGTATTGTTTAGTGTCGTTGTCACATTTGACCAGTTCGCAGCTCCGGTCATGCCCATGAAAGAGTCATTTACCCATGTTCCATTGGTATTGTTCGTTGCGAATATATAGCCGCTCAATGCCACATTGTCAGTCCAGTACGCGGAGAAGAGCGTTGGCAGTCCCGTAACTGTGTTGTTTCGAGATATATTCGAGTATTCCGGCGGAACGAGTGCCTCAAAAGCATCGAGTGCGTCAGCCCTGCCGTAGCCAAAAACGTTGTCGTATCCGGCACTGCCCAAATCCAGTGCCGAAGCGTACAACGTGGTACGGATTTCATCGCCAGTTTTGTCGGGATACGCACCCCAAAGCTGGGCTGCAATGGCAGCAACGTGTGGTGCTGCCGCGCTGGTTCCATAAAAAGGACTGGAAAAACCGCCGGCACCTGTTACAGTCACTCCATCGATTCCGCTGAGGTCAGGTTTGGGCCGGCTTACCGGCGAAGGATAACTAATTGTTACCGGGCCTTGCGAGGAAAAAGCCTCAATATCATCGTTGCCCGGGTCGTTGGCAGCAATCGCTCCCACTGCAATGGCGTTGGGCACCGCAGGATGACCAAAGATCGAGTCTGTGGCGTTGATATTATTGGTGTAAACCCATACGTCGTTACTCGGATAAATGAATACTTCAAGTGTTTTTCCGATACCACTATATTTGTCCACAATGATGGCATAATCGGCTGTGGGTGTGCCGCCCGGTACGGTATAACTAAACCATTCCAAAGGGTTATCATTGCCATCTTGCGTAGCCTCACTCCATGCCACAGTAGTACTGGTGCCCATGTTGTACAAATAAAGGTCGTAGTCATTCCCGGAAGAACCAAACGAATCGTTCCACTGAAGAACAATCATCACATTGCTACCCTCCTGCATCTGCAAGTATAGATAATAATTCGCCGACCCACCATGGCTAAAATCGTGTTGAGTAGATGCGGGTATATTATAATAATCGCCCTGGTAATGTTTATTACCAGCATTGCCAGCGGCTGAAGCATAGATAATGTCGTTGCTGGCAAGCACAGTGGTTAGATGTGAAGCAATTTCACCGTCTTCAAAAAAGGGTTCGGTAATCCAGCCAATATCGTCGCAGACGACATCACAGCCTGCGGCGACGAGCGCATCAATAGCAGCGTTAAAGGCTACCGTGTTAGCTCCGCAATCATGAAAATAGAGGTCTGCCTCTGGTACCATGTCGTGAACGATTTCGAGCATTGCCGTTCCCTCATCACCGCCTACCGTGTTATTCAAAACGGTAAGACCCGACCCATCTGGAGGAAGATCGTTGGTCGCCTGAGCAGTTGCCCGATTATCCACACCATCTGAGATAATTCCGACCTTAATCCCTGAGCCGTTTTGCGAGTAGGTTGTGCGCACGTCATAAGTGCGATGAATTGCATCTCCTTCGGTGGTAACCGAGCCTGTCCTCACCAACGGCGGCATAACTGTTCGGATGGTACGCACCGCCTCCAGAGAAGCTAACGTTTCCAAATCTTTCACTTCCACCCACGCAACAGCAAGGTGATTTTCCTCGTCTCTGTCCGTGACTTCCCACACATAAGGCTCTATGGTTTGCGTTCCTGCGGGTGGCTTGAGGTAGACGTAGACATAAACCAAATCACCTACCACTCTGCCGTCACTTCCGAGAGAAACGGAACTTGCTGGGCGAAACTGCCCTAAATTTACCATCTGCGATTCGATATTTTCTCTGGTTTGCCATGATGGGAGAAAACTATTGTTGACTACTTGAAGAAGATCGGTGCTGAGTTTCTTTTGTGCATCCGTGAGGTTTGATTTAACATTTTCGATTTGCACGATACTTTTTGCTTTGGAAGTAGCGGATATGTCTAGGGTTACTGTTGTATCCGATGCTGGCGTATTTGATAGTTCAGACGCTATACCTGGTATTGCGGCTGTAAACACAGAAACTGCTATTATTACTGCGAGCAAGATCACTATTCCTATTGTTTTCTTATTTTTACTTCTCATTTTTTTCCTTTTCACCTCCTAAACTTTTCTTTTATTTCCTTAATGCGGAAGAAACCGTGATTAAAGAATCAAAGTTTCCTCCTTTTACACTCCTCTATTTCTCAAGTGCTACCTTCTTCTCCTGTTATCCCTTCCAGTGTGCTTTATTTTTGCATATCGGAATTATCAATCACGGCTTCATACACTAACAGAGAAAAAGGCGCGCTTTATGGCGATCTTGTTGGTGCAATACATTAAGATTTACAGAAAGGTAACATATATGCCTTTTGATTTTCTTTTTCCGTATTATTTGTTGCCGTAAACAGGAAACTTATATCATTATTCTCTTTAATTTGAATACGAAATATGCGATGAAAACGAAGACAGTTATGAATCCTCGTATTTCAATTGCGGCAAAAATACTAACCAAAAAATCTGCTCTTTATGCGCGTGTAAAATCTAACTAAAAAGCAAACTATTCTGAAACGGTTAATGCGTGAAATATGCCACTACTTCCGTTCCCTTATCTGTTTCCTTTACGGAATCAATCCTGACGAACCCGTACCGTTCGAACTGAACCACATTCCTGAGTTCGGTAGCAATGAGCGGCTCACCGATGCCTTTCTCTATTCCATCAGGTCTTTTTACCGTGACGTTTATGCCATTTGTGGGCGTCCAGTGGATAACCGGCATGCCCGGTGGTGCTGGGTGCGTAGCTCTATCAACAACTGTTGCCACTAACGGTTCAATGCTCGTAATCTCCACAGTACAGAGATATTTCAGCCGTAATTTCAGTCCCACCTCCAACCTCGCGAAGTCCGCATCACTGATGTACACGGTACTACCGGTTTGTATCTCCCGGGACTCCTCACGTGCAGGATGCTTCAATGCCTTTGCCATCAAAGACTCAACACCTTCCAATCGCAGTTCTACGGGATTACGCACAAAGAAGTATCTATTCGATACGTCATCCACCATCTTCCGGTTCTCTGCGTACAGGTTCTTCATGCTCACCGCGATGTCGTTTCGCGTGATGCCCATGGAGATGAAGAACTTACGAATCGCTTCCGGCTGAAAACCTCGTCTACGCAGTGCTCTGAGCGTTGGTAGTTGGGGGTCGTCCCAGCCTTCGTATTCGCCACGGGCTATCGCTTTTCCGAGCTCGGACGTGCTGAATTTACCGAATTCGTGCATCTTTATCTTGCCCCAGAGCAGCGTCCGGGGATAGTCCCAGCCGAGATGGTCGTACAAGAACCGCTGTCGCTTCTCCGATTTCATGAGGTCTTTGCCACGTATGATATGCGTCAAGCCAAGCAGGTGATCCTCTATTGCCGATTCGAAATCCAGCATCGGCCACACCACGTACTTCTCGCCAATTCGCGGATGATCCCGTTTTAACACTCTGAAGGCAACCCAATCGCGTAACGCAGGATCTGGACTGGCGATGTCTGTTTTTATCCGCAGTACAGCCTCTTTCTCGTCGTAAACGCCGTTCAGCATCTTCATCCAATCTTCCAGCGTTTCTTCAACGCTTGCATTCCGATGCGGACATGGCCGTTTGGCGTCTTTATACTGCTTGAACGTCTCCGCAGGGCAGAAGCAGACGTACGCTGCGCCTTTCTTTATCAGCTCCTCCGCATACGTGTAATACAACTCAATACGATCCGATGCCACGATCACTTCATCCGGCTCGGCAGCCAGCCAGGCGCAATCGTCGAGATACCAGTCATAAGCGTCTAAGAGCGGTCGTTTCAGTGCCGGATCGGTATCGTCAAACCTCAAAATGAATTTTCCCTTGTACCGCTTTGCGTATTCCGAGTTGATAATAATGCCACGAGCACTGCCAAGCGTTGCAGCACCGTTAGGATTGGGCGCGAACCGCATCACCACAGGTTCGCCTTTTGCGTGCGGCAGTTCGGGCAAGCCGGTTTCAGCATGTTTCGGCGCTGTTTTCGCAGCAGTTAGCTCGTCTACTAAATCAGGCGCGATCGCAGCCAATTCGGCTTCGCGTTCATTCGCGCTCAGTGATCCTATACGCGTTATCTCCTCTTTCACTAATATCGAGACGGTTTTAGCCTCTTTGCGCAATTCAGGTCGCTCTGTAAGCAGCCGCTTCAGCACGACGTCCTTCTTCGGCGATTTGCCATACTTCACGGCATTCTGCAACGCATATTTCCGTATCTGCGCCCTCAACTCGTCCATTGTTACTTGTTAAAAATCCTCACACGTTAAAAATGAGCTATGCACAGAAAAAACTTCGTTTTGTTCACTTGTTGAGTGATGCAGGGTTTGAGTGAGGTACTGTAGAAAAAAAGGGAGGAAAAAGAGGAGATTGAAGCACTAAACTCTTCTCTTTCTGGTCACGAATACAACTGAACATACGATTAACAGTGCTGCTATCACCGTAACAGCCTCAAACCCAGGCACGGGAAGCTCTAATGAATTTGCATCAGATGTTGAGGAGTTCTCAGCAGCTTCCGTAGTCTGTGGTTGTGCAGTTGGTGTTGATTCTGGCACTGGCGGCGACGTTGTGGTCATGGGAGTATTTGTTGGCGCTGGTGTTGGCGTTGTCTCAGTTCGAACCGGCGTGATGATGTTGACCGTTTTTGTATCCGTATGCCCCTCACCGTCATCAGCCTCTACAGTGTATCCGCCGGTTAACGCTTCGGACGTGCTAAACGTAGCGCTGAATTTACCATCAGTAACCGTTGCGAACTTCGTTCCCAGGCTTATCGGGCCCTTCACCTTGAGAATAATGGGGTGGCCTTCTCGGTTCGAGGTCCCAGCAAT
>CAYUEX010000118.1:0-5667 GCA_964443855.1 uncultured Halobacteria archaeon
AGATGAAAAGTATACCGATAATCACGATAAACGTTTCTTTCCAATTCATATTTTTAACTTAAGCTCTTTCCAAGACACGGATATCTCGAAAAATGAATTATCTCCTGGTATAAGGGCAGAATATTTTGAAGAACTCATTTATTTCCACATCTTGTATATACCCCCAATTTGGCAGTATAGACGCAATGCGGATATACCTCCTTTGGTTGAATCTTCAACCGCCCCTAATCTCACTCACCCGACGTCGCATAAATCTCATAAGGCATGATCTTCTTCTTCGCCTTCTTCTTACCTTTTAACTTACTTACCAGGTCGGCGGCTTTCTCCTTCTTTTCCCTCGTCTTAAGCCGCTCCATAATGCTTGCCATCTCTTCGGCTTTATCTTCACCGCCATATTCTATTTCATCCGCTTCGATCGATTCCGCTTCCTCTTCGATCTCCGTTTCTTCCTCCATTCGCCCTTTAAAAACCCCCACACTCGTGGTAACAGCAGCCCGCCCGTTACCTCGCAAGCATCATTATCAACAAATTAACTCTGGTTGTATTTATCACTTTCCATGTGGCATGAAAACACAAACAGCTGCGTTCAGAAAGTCACCTTCTTGGGATATAACCCTTTCGTAGCTGCTAAAATATCCGCTAATTCCACGCCATCGTGCAGCTCATGACCAAACTCATCTTTATTCAGCATAAACGGTTCATCCAGCAATATTTTCGCTTCGTCAAGCACGATCGTTGACCAGCTCACATTTCGTACATGCGAGCCATAGCGTTTCAACATCTCAGTCTTGAAAAAATCTCTCGTCTGCTCAGGTGCATTACCCATCGCATATCCCACGCGTTCTGGAAGCGAGGCCCAATCTACTCGTGGCAATTTACGCCGTGCGAATGCTAACGAATCCTTCGGATTGTAAAAGCAATCGCTTTCGGTACTTCCCTTTTCTTCACCAAGGTAATACCGCACACCCTTATCCAGTAAGGCATATTGGTTACAAATGCTCATGCCTTCCGTCGCTGTTTTCGGCTCGTAATTCGCCAGCAACGCCAGTTTCGTTACCCAGTCAATCCCATCCACATAGTCTTCTAAACGCCGCGCTTCTAAATCCTTCAGTAGATCCGCAAAACCTTTCAACCCTAGTTCATCCCATTTACTCAGCGCTTCACCTTCTGACTCCCGCATCTTCTCAAATGCGTCGAGATAAAACTGCAAAATGGCTACCGCATCCGTTCGCTCCCCGTTATGCAATTTCACCGGCCATTCGCAGTCTTGGGTATCCTTTGAGAGTTTCTTGAACGCACTCACGGGGTCTTCAATCACAGGTGCATCATCTAAAAATCCTGACTCAAAAGCGCGCATTACGAGCGCTTGCACAATATCGCGCAGGAAAAGCGCGTATTCAGAACGAAGCGCTTCGTAATGTATATCGTGCAGCCGCCAATACTGCTGCGCCGCGTGGGGCTGGTCTCGTGTGTTCAGAATGCCGCGCATAGCAGTCGTCGAAAGCGACGATTTTTGCATCACAAACATCGCCCGTGGCGAAATAACGAACTTTAAACCCGCTTTCCCCACGATATCACCGGAAACAACATCGCCCGATCCCGTGAACAATATCCGTGTAACAACCCAAGGTATGAGCGCCTTTTCCACACGAGTCCAATCTTTGCAAGCAGCCCGTTTCGTGATAATATTCCCATGCGTTGCGTACGTATTCGTCTTTATCTTGCGCCCTTTCCTCGCCCAGACACCGCTGTCCAGCGAGGCCCCCGTGAAGAAATTGGCGACGTTATTCTTATGGACGACGACGTTCGCCTTTAACGCTAAACTGGCCTCCCGCGAGCCCACAAATGCGTATATCTCTGATGCTTTATCGTACGCCACTGCATCAAACGGATTGTTGTACGAGGGTGTCGAGATTTCCAGATGCCCCATATCGTTATAAATGCGGCAGCCGTTATCACCGTATGAAGACGTTATCCTTGACTCGTGCAGTTCTTGCGAAACTTCCATTAAGGTGTCCCATGTCACAGTGCGTGAAAATCGACGCTGCTTTAACCCGTAAATCGCAGTATTAACAAGCAAAGAGGGATTGAAACTCGCTTTCGCACTTACAGGATATTCCTGCTCGATCCCCCGTATCTTATTCTCTGTCCCTAGTCGCGGCACGTATCCCTCTCCTCTGGTATCTTTTATCTAACATTTGCTCAGATCACACTACTCTCGATAGTTAGTAATGCTACTCCTCCGGCTCGATCTGCTCTTTGCGCCGTATCTCTTCTATTTTCTTCTGTATTGTTTCCTCATTCCAGCCATCCAATTCGTCAAACCGGAACGTTCGGTTATTAGCGTATAGCAGATAATCTAACTGGGGGTTTCTAACGATTCTGTTTCTTATTTCTCTGCTTATGTCATCCTCCCAGCCCGGTATGTCCTCCTCCTCCGCGAGTAACCGTACGAGAACCTGCCGTGCTCCTTCTTCTCTGTTCTGCTCTCGGCAAAACACGACGACCGCACTGGGCATCCTCGCGAGTTCGGGATACCGCTCAAACAGCCGTGCATATTCCTCACTGTTCGGTCTGCTCACGTCTATCTTCACATTTGGCTCCCGGTTTATGGTGATCTTGTTCCAGCTCAATGTCGCATTTTTGAATTCGGACGCAAGTCGTACCCGTAACTCGGCTCTTGAATCCTCGGGCGGGAAAAGTAATGCATCGCCCATGTCCTCTTCGGTGAGTACCCGCTCCACCCCTATTTTATCCGCAACACACTCGTATAAGTCGTAATCGCAGAGATTGGTAAACGCAAACGAGGCTGCTATCTCACGTTCCATCCGCTCATCCATCAGATACATGTTCCGGTAATCAAATTTCCCTTTGGGGATATGGCAGTATTCAAAATCGTTTAGCTCGCTTTTTATCGCCCATAGCTTCATTACCCATTCGACGCGGCGGTAGACGTAAGGATCCTCTAGTAACCCCTGCTTAAGCTTGTTACAAAGCCGTTTAAACGTATCCAAGGCATATTTGTCCCAGTAAGACGCTTCTCGTTCCTCAAAAAGCTCTTCAATTGCTCCAAGGTAATGGCTCGTGATATAATCAATGGCTAATTCCGTCCGGCCATTCGTTAGCTTTATGCGCCATTCCCCGTCCGTATTCTCAGAAATATCTTTAAAAGTCAGCAGCGGATTGCAGATCTCATCCACATGCGTAACCTTCCCGGACTCTATTGCATCAATCACATACGACGTAATCGCGTTGCAGAGCAGCCGCGTAACTTCCGAACGAACGCCTTCGCCCGATGTAACATGCACACGATAGGTATCCTTGGTGCTTAAGGGATCGTCTCTCGTGGATAAGATCGGCCACTGCGACGGCGATTCCGTGAAAACACGCCGGGCAACCATCGCTTTCGGCGATACTACATATTTCACCCCTGCCTTGTCCGCAACGTAACCGCCCGCACCAAAGAATATCTTACGAAGCACCAAAAACGGGATGAATAAATGCTCTCGACCCACGAACTTCTTGCGCTCCACAATATATGACTCATGCGTGCCCCGACTATACCGCTTGTCAATCTCTACGTTCGCTTTCCAGCATTGGATATATGCAAAAGGCCTCCTTCGTTTCTTCAGCCTCTCACGGTATTTCTCATTTGCTTTCTCCACGCCTATCTGCATGTACAACTCTGCTGCCTTGTCATATTTGAGCACATCGAATGCGTCTCTACATTCCGGCGTCGCAATCTCAAGATGCCCTCCAGTGCAGATATAAATTCGCGATCCATTCCTCAAAAAGCCGTCGTTCCGCCTACGCAGCTTCGAACAGATCGCAGTCGAATCGTCAAAGAACGTATACTGCTCGAGAGCGTGGATGATTTCGTCCACATGATAAAATCGTGCATAGCGGTACAATCCGGGAGATTCCGAACTTAAGCCTATTCGAAATTCATGCTCTAGCCCTTGCCATCTGCTCAAATCCTCCCGGTCCATTTTTCATATCAGAGTAGATCAGAAGCGATTAATAATGCATTCCGGTTTCTTCCTCTCGAACCTCGCCATAGCCTGACGATAATATCTCCTCTGCTCTCCGCTGCACGAACTTATCAAATCCTTCTTTTAAGTGCCGCAGGGTCACACCGATCTCCTCGGTGCGTTTATAGCGCTTCAGCAACTCATCTGCCTTGCTTCCTGCATTTAAGATATCTGAAAACCCTTCCTTATCCCACATCTCCCTCAGTTCCTCGTTACTGATTGTACCTTTCTTCATCATCAGCATTGTCCGCTCCTCTAACGCTTTATCACGCGCATACCCAAAGATCTGCGCGATGAACCGCCCGGTTATTGTATCTTCGCGCTTTATCTGCCCTATCTCCGTCTCGACATACGTGTCACTATACATGTAGTTGATAAGCTCGTTCACCAGGTACGCCCGTGCCTCCTCTTCGCCCCCCTTCTCCTTTATCAGGTAGCGGTCAATAGGAATTTTGCTCGCATAGATGGGGGTAATAGAAGATGCCGCTTCTTTATCAGGCTTCGAAACCTCGACTATCTTGTCAAATCGTGACCGGAAAGCGGAATCAATGAGATGCAGCCGATTCGTTGCGCCAATAACCGTAAGGTGTGGATGCAGAGTGTAAAACCCGTCTAAAATGTCCAGGAGTTGTCCTGTAACTCGTTCCGGTGCACCGGACGACCCTGCGAACATGCCTCTCTCTTGCGCTAAGGCATCAATCTCATCGAAGAAGATGACCGCATAGTCGTTTTCTCCTTCTTCTAGCTTATCGTTCGCCGCCTTGAACACCATCCGCACGTTCTTCTCGGACTCACCAAGCCACATGGTAAATAGCTCTCCAGCACCCACTTTTACAAATTCACAGTTGGGCAACGCCGATGCCAACGCTTTTGCACACATCGTTTTCCCGCAGCCCGGCGGACCGTACATCAAGAGTCGTCGAGAACTTTCGCCATATTTCGAGTAATCCTCAGGATTGACCATCGGAAGAATAATACTCTTAACTAACTCTTGCTTTACCTCTTTCAAGCCGCCAATCTCATTGAAACTTACGCCGGGGCTCTTGGTGACCTCGTAGCGTGAATACTCCTGCGCTTTGTAGCATTTCTTTATATCTAGCGTACCGGGGAGGAGTCCTACTTTCATTCCCTCTCTTACGGTCTCCTTCTCTTCAGCTCTGAGCCGTTTATAAAGCCTACCACGACCTTTTCCCGTAGAGATTTCAGCGACCCACCCATCTCCATCATCTTCCTTTCTCAGTTCTTCTACCTCGCCAACCTCCAAATCAACCATTCGATTATACACCGTCGTGATTCCAATGGTAAAGCCACTCGGATTGTGCTTATCGGGGATCCTACCGATAAAAACATATTTGCCTTCTTCTAACTCATCTATCTCTTTGTCAGTAAGCGTCCCATACGGTAACGCCTTTAATGCTCCGTTTAAATTCACCAGAGCGCTGTCGTGAAATTTCTCTACAATAAAACCGCAGTCGAGCGGTGGTGACCTCGATTTGGAAACAAGCCGCTCTAAATCGTCTTTATACGCCTCTGTTTCCTCGTATTTCCGCCGTAATCTCCGATATTCGCTCTCTAACCGCTCATACTCGTATCTCGGGATGTAATCCTCCTGTTCCATATTTACCCCATTAAAACG
>CAYUEX010000119.1:0-5600 GCA_964443855.1 uncultured Halobacteria archaeon
TCATGTAACAGTATGCTTAAAATAAGGCAACTTCATCTGAAACGTATGGTTTTATAATAAGGTTGTCCCCTTTCTTCTACGTCGGAAAAATCGTGACGATGTGGAAATTTGTTATAGCTAGTTATAAGAAATTTAATTTATATCTTCATACCACGTAACATATCTTGTACTGTCCAATCGATAGCGAAATAGATGGAGATGTGATCTGAATGCCGTATTTCAAAAAAGAGACGCAAAAAGCAGACTTTCTGCAGCTGGAAGAGGAGATATTGCAGCTATGGGATAGTGAAAATACTTTTGAGCGCAGCGTAGATCAGCGTGAGGGCTGCGACAAGTTCGTCTTTGTTGAGGGGCCGCCAACTGCAAACGGGCTCCCGCACCCCGGACATATTCTTACACGGGTTGTAAAAGACCTTATACTACGATACAAGACGATGCAAGGCTTCTACGTGAAACGAAAAGCAGGTTGGGACACGCACGGTCTGCCGGTGGAGATAGAAGTGGAGAAGGAGCTGGGTATTAACACCAAACCCGAGATCGAGCAATACGGCATAGAGAAATTCAATCAGAAATGTAAGGCGTCCGTTTTCAAATACGAGCGCGAATGGGTGAATGCCACGAAGCGGGTGGGCTTCTGGATCGATATGGACAACCCTTATATTACATTTGAGAAAGAGTACATAGAATCCGTTTGGTGGTCGTTAAAGGAGATTTGGAACAAGGGCTTGCTTTATAAAGGCCACAAGGTCGTTCCGTTCTGCCCTCGGTGTGAGACCACACTGAGCAGTCACGAGGTCGCGCAGGGCTACAAAGACGTTGAAGAACCGTCGGCCTATGTGAAGTTCAAGGCAAAGCACCAAGACGAGCCGGAACCGCTTTACCTCTTAGCCTGGACAACGACGCCCTGGACACTGTTAGGCAATATCGCACTTGCAGTTCATCCAGCACATACGTATGTCAAGGTACGCATTCCCCCGAATGCTGATGAAGGCACGAAAAAAGAGGTTTTAATCCTTGCTGAATCACGCTTGAATATTTTAGAAGGCGAATATGAAATATTAGAGCGATTCGCCGGTAACGATCTGGAAGATTTGAAATACGAACCACTTTTCGACTATGCAAAGATCGAAGGTGGGGAAGCGCATAAAGTAATCACTGCGGATTTCGTCACTCTTGATGAGGGTACGGGCATTGTTCATATCGCGCCGGCGTTTGGTGAGGTCGATTATGAGGCATGCAAAGTAAGGGAGCTGGGATTCGCGCAGCCCGTCGATAGCGAAGGTCGTTTTACTGACGAAGTCCCACCGCTGGAAGGCATGTTCGTGAAGGACGCCGACAGGCTCATCATCGATATGCTGAACGAACGCGGCATCTTGTATAAAGAGGAACCGTATTTGCACTCGTATCCGTTCTGTTGGCGTTGTAGTTCGCCTCTTTTGTATTACGCGCGTGAATCGTGGTTCATTAACATGAGCCAGCTCCGTGATAATTTGCTCGCAAATAATGAGCAGATAAGCTGGTATCCAGACCATTTGAAATACGGACGATTCGGTAAGTTCTTGGATAATATTGCTGATTGGGCGCTCAGCCGTGAGCGTTTCTGGGGCACGCCCTTACCTATTTGGGTCTGTACCGAGTGCGGTGAGCAGTATTGCGTGGGTAGTGTGGAGGATTTACGGGAGAAAGCAAAAAATCCCGTTGCCAGCGACATTGATCTGCACCGACCGTATATTGACGAGGTGATCCTGAAATGCGCTGCATGCGGTGGCGATATGCGGCGGGTAAAGGACGTAATAGATTGCTGGTACGATTCGGGTTCAGCACCGTTTGCACAGTGGCATTACCCCTTCGAGACGGAACAGTTCAAGCAGAACTTTCCCGCTGATTTTATTACCGAAGCGATAGACCAGACGAGAGGTTGGTTCTATACCCTCCTTGGTGTTTCAACCGCGGTTTTTGATGCGCCACCGTATCTCAACGTGCTCTCGCTCGGCCACATTCTGGACGATAAAGGCGTGAAGATGAGTAAGAGCAAGGGCAACGTGGTGGATATCAACAAGCTCTTTGAGACTGAAGCAGCCGATGCGTTGCGATGGTACCTCTTCACCGTTGGCCCCTTAACCGATGACATTCGGTTCTCCGCGCAGGCGATCCGGGAGAAGCAGAAAAAGTTCTTGAATACGCTCTGGAACTCCTATTTCTTCTTCGTCACTTACGCCACCATAGATGAGTTCAATCCGAAGGATAAAAGCATCCCGGTGGAGCAGCGGAATGTAATGGATCGCTGGATTGTTTCGCGATTGAATACACTCATAACGGACGTCATTGCTGCTCTCGAACGATTTGAAATTCACGTAGCCTCGCGGAAGATAGAGGAGTTCGTCGTTAACGACCTGAGTAACTGGTACATCCGGCGTTCACGGAGACGGTTCTGGATCGTCGAAGAGAACGGGGATAAAGATTGCGCGTATTTAACGCTGTACGAGGTGCTAGTTTCTCTTTGCAAATTGCTCGCTCCGTTCGTACCGTTCGTCACCGAGCACATGTACCAGAATATGGTGCGATGGGTTTCGGAAGATGAGCATGAGAGTGTGCACCTTTGCGACTTCCTTTTGCCTGATGAATCGCTCACGGACGTTGAATTAGAGACTTCTATGGAGCTGCTTTCCAATTTGGTAGAGGCTGGCAGGCGAGTACGGTCAGATGCAGGGATAAAGATACGACAGCCATTACAAGAAGTCGTCGTTGTGTGCAGCACGGACACGCGCGAGAAAGTGGAACGTATGGCAGAGATATTGAAGGAAGAGGTGAACGTGAAAGAAGTAAGGTTTCAAGATTTGCAAGAGGCTACAGAAGGCATCTTTGTGAGTGCTCATTATAAAGACGTGAAACTAGACGAAGAAACCGTTTTGTTCTTGGACTGTTCCCCGAGCAAAACACTCATAGAAGAAGGGCTGGTGAGAGACATTGTGCGAAGGATACAGGGGATGCGGAAAGACCTCGACCTGGAATACACCAAGAAGATAGGGATTACGTACGCATGCGACGATGAAGTAAAAGAGGCGATACGCAACTTCTCAGATTATATCGGTGACGAGACACTTGCTGTTAGTATAGAAGAAGGAGCACCATCGAATTCCACGGAGGTCGCAGAGCGTGAGCACCTTTACGAGAAGATGTGGAAGATAGGTAAAAAAGAGGTTTACCTCGCAATTAAGCCGCTTCCTCGTGCAAAAACGGAATAGTGTTTCTCGGAAATAAAAAAGAACTGTTTTTATATACTCTGAAATAAGAGGTTTTGAGTACAACTAAATAGGAGATAAAGAAAAATGCCAGCAGTAGTAGATGAAGGGAAATGTACTGGATGTGGTGATTGTGTAGAAGAATGTGCTGTAGAGTGCATAACGTTAGTGGGCGAAGGAGACAACGCAAAAGCGAAAGTCAACGCCGAGGAGTGCACTGATTGCGAGACCTGTGTCGACGTCTGCGAGCAGGGCGCGATCAGCATGGTCGAGACGGAATAAACTACCTTTTGAGTCCGTTCGTTTACTAAAACTCAACACAACAGTACGGGAGAGGATGAAGACGTGGGTGCCGTTGAGGCTGTGGTAAAGGTAGAGCGTGTAGCAATAAAGAATCCTGAGGAGAAACAGGTAATTATTGGGCAGGGTAATTTTAGCATATTTACCTGCGATGACCTCTTCAAGACGCTCTTGACCACTGTGCCAGGGATAAAATGTGCCGTGGCGATGAACGAAGCGGTGCCCCGATTGACGAGAGTAACGGGGAATGAGGAGCACCTCAAAGAGTTAGCAAGTGAAAACTGCCTCCGAATCGCCGCCTCTCATTCTTTTTTTATTATTATGGATAATGCATTCCCCATAAATGTACTGAATGCTTTGAAGGCACATCCTACAGTTGCAACGATTTTCGTCGCTTCTGCCAATCCCTTAGACGTTCTTGTTGCTGAAACTGCGCTTGGACGGGCAGTCATTGGCGTGGTCGATGGTACGTCAGCGAATCGGATAGAGACCGAGGCTGAGAAGAAAGAGCGACGCGCATTGTGTGAGCAGTTAGGGTATACCGTTGATTGAGTAGCGGTGCTGAGTACGGCACGTAAGTAAGATATAAAGCTTACAAAAGCCTCATTTTGATCTCTTTCTGGTTAGTTCCCTTTAGTTTTTGTTTTCGCGCTTTTTTGTGGTTTATTGTATCTTTTTTTGATCCTGTTCTTTCCCGGGAAGTAAGGGATAGATTTAAATAGTGGTAAGCACAAAAGTTGTCCTAATGAAAAAGGAAGAGCTGATACAGATCCACATGTTATTGGCACAATTTAAGAAGTATTGTGAGGACAACGGCGTAAACGGTGATTTTAGAAAATATAACGCGTTGCAGATTTCTCCTTTTCAAGTACACTACAGCAAGGACGAGCATAAGCAGGCTATTTTCGTTCTTGGGAACGAACTTGTTTCGTCACTGGCCGCAAATTGTAATTCCGACGAGCATAGAAATCATCGGAAAGAGCGCAAAAAAGTACTGGTTAAATACATAGCTTAACAAAACACGATCTCATTTCGAGAGAGACACCGCGTTCCCCGGAACACCGTACTGGAGGCTTTCTTTTTTACGCTTCGAAACTTATCATCCTATAAACCAGGTCCGGTAAGAATTCGGCAATTTCCTTGTATTTTTGTTCGGTTAGTGCCAATGCGTCTTCAATCCGCTTGCATTCAGTAAGTGCACCCTCCAGTTCCGTTTTCTTCCGCAATAACGTCTCTTCCATCTGCTTAAGCGTGGTAAGGTCTTCAATAATGAAAGTCGCGTACTTAAAGTCACCTTTCTCGTCTCTGATTGCCGATGCGTGTTCGCGACTCCAGACGATTTTACGGTCCTTGTGCATAAACCGTCTATCATTCAAATAGCGATCTCTTTCGCCTTTGATGAGAGAGTTATACAAATCCTTACATTTATCACAATCTTCCGAGTGGGTGATCTCAGCGAAATGCCGCCCGATAAGTTTTTCCTGGGGATAGCCAATGAGACGGGAAATAGCCTTGTTCACCGCTATTATAGAGCCCCCGGAATCACTCATGATGACACCCACCGGTAAGCCATCGAAAAAGGTGTGGAACCGCTCTTCACTCTCGCGTAGTGCTTTCTCCAGTTTATGTTTATACAGAGCGATCTCAATGGCGGTATTCAATTCTCTTTCTTCGAACGGTTTGAGTAGATAGCCGAATGGCTCGGTTATTTTCGCGCGCTCGATCGTTTTATCTTCCGCATACGCCGTAATATAAACAATAGGAACGTCGAGACGATTGCGGATCTGCTCTGAAGCCGTTATACCATCCATTTCCCCCCGTAACACAATGTCCATTAATACTAAATCAGGCTTTATCTCCTCCGCCTTTTTTATCGCTTCTTCTCCCGAATAGGCGATAGCTGGAGCTTCGTATCCCCGCGTTTTCACCATAGCCTGAATATCCTTGGCGACAATGACTTCATCCTCGACTATCAATACCGTCGCTTTTGCCATCTTTTACACTTGCTCCTTATGTCCTCGTTCATTTTTAAAGTTAATCTTAAATGTTGTTCCCCCA
>CAYUEX010000120.1:0-5364 GCA_964443855.1 uncultured Halobacteria archaeon
CCGTGAAGGCTGATGACGGAGATGGACATACCGATGAAGCAACAGTAACCATTGGCGAAGCAGCACCAACAGCAGCACCAACTGCAGTACCAGTACTCGCACCACTTGGACTGATAGCGCTAGTAGGCGTGCTTTCGATCGTTTTAGCACTGAGCATACGAAGGAAGAGGAGGTAAAATCTATTATCTTCCTCTCTTTTTTTCTGACCTCGGCGTGGTTTGGATAAAGCAAAAAACTAAAAAGCCAACACTTCTCGGTAATGCCCTACCACGTTAGTTAACTAAAAAATCTCAAGTTAACTGTCCGTTATGAGGGTGATTCAAATAGGAATCGGCAAAAGATGATTGCTGCGAAAGAACTAGGCATTCCATGAGTGGGTTAAAAGCAAGTAAGTACCATTTCACACGTTTGGAAACTACGGCGGGGGTCTTTCGCCGAGCGTCACATCGATATCTAAGATCTCGCCATTCCTGATTATTGTAAGTGTAACGGTGTCACCAGGATCCTTGGTTCTTTCAATATAGACCAGCACATCGATAAGCTTTCTCACGTCGACATTATTAATTCCGACGATAACATCCCCTTGCGTGCTTCCTTTGATACCTGCAGCCTCAGCCGGGCTATCGGCAACCACGGTCACAACTAACGTACCTTTTGTTATATTCAGATCCAGCTCGTCAGCCACATCAGGATCAAGATTCACCGCTGAGATTCCAATCCACGGATGTCGGTACTCGCCCGTTTGAATGAGCTGCGGAACTTCACGGCTTACGGTATCTGACGGAATAGCGAATCCCACTCCAACAGAACCTTGAATAATAGCAGTATTAACGCCGACCACCTCCCCCTGCGTATTCATGAGCGGCCCCCCAGAATTCCCAGGATTTATCGCGGCGTCAACCTGAATGACATCAATGATTTTATAATTTCCCGGAGCGTCAAGGTCCCTTTCCAGCTGACTAACGATACCACCACTGATTGAATTGCTCAACCCAAACGGGTTCCCAATAGCCATTACGCGTTCGCCAACGAGGAGTTCAGACGATCGCCCTAACAGTAAAGGATAGAGTAGATCAGACGGCCAGTCTATTTGTATAACAGCCAGGTCACTGTACGGATCGGTTCCTACAACGTCAGCCGGTACAATCGTTCCGTCGCTAAACGTAACATCGATCGCATCCGCATCCTCAACCACATGGTTGTTCGTGACGATGTGTCCTTCTCGGTCGTAAACGAATCCGGAACCACTCGAAAACGGCATAAAACCTGAGAAGGTCTGCGTCTTAACAGTAATCAGCACGACAGAATCTTTTGACAGATCATAAATCTGAACGGGGGTCAAACCGGTTGAAGGCCGACTCGCATCCGAAACCCTCGGTCGAGTGCTGTCATCCTGTATCTGGTCGAGCGAGGTCTTCAGGTTGGCAAAATCCGAATTGAGCGACTCTTGTCCCTCTTGGAGGTCCGCAATGGTACGGTTTAGATCTATGAGTACGTACGAAAACAGAGCGGTTTCCGCGACAATAATTACTATGAGCGCGATCGAAACGTACATCCATCTGCTTGTGGGTTGAGACTCGGTTCCCATTTTTTATTCCTCGTGTCACCCCCGCTAAGACCCCTCGGTTCTAGGTCAAAGCAGGTTCTTTGCGTTCTTTTGTATTACTATTTTAGCGTGTTCTGCTGAACTAATTACGCTATTCTATCCTATTGGCGCGTAGATTTCGGTCAGAATTTCTTCTGGAGGGACTTCATGCGGATCGTTCAGATACACTTCGCGGGTGGGTGCAACGATCTTTTTCCCCTTCGCGGCGAGCCAAGCGAAGAGATTCTCGTAGGTAGGGCTGCACTCTTCATAAGGCCCTTTGTGAACAGTCTTAGCCATTTTTCCGCCGGGCAATTCGTAGGCCTTGATTTCCTCGGTTTCCTCTACCGTTCCCGCGACGGGGATTGCTACTTCAACATCCGCGATCCCGGCTTCGTCCGCCTCCATGGCTTCTTCCACCGTCATTTCATGGCAGATGAAGATGGGCGGCCCTATCATTTGAACCTCTCGTGCGAATGCGAATTCACACAGGTGCGGCAGCATTGTCGCGATCATTTCGTACTTTCCGCGCTTACGCATGCCAAGAACCCGCTGCGGTTTCACCTCCACAACGGTTATCTCTTCCATCTAGACACCTCTCTTTTATATGAACAGTTGTTTCACAGGTTAAAATAGCTTTGCCAAATGCGCTCTAAAGAATTAAATGCCAGCATTGTGAACCGTTAAGAGCCGCTTTTGTATCTGTAAACATCTGCTCGTTTAGGATTTCGTTCAATCGCTGCAGCTCTTCTTTCGGATGTTCTGAAAAGCGATTTCCATAGAATAGCACGTACCTGCGTCGGCTTTCGCAGTTACTCTTAGAGCGCAAAATAGTTAGTTTTCCCACTTCTTCAAGAATTCCTTCGCGTTCTTTCTCGTCTTTGGACTGCCGCTCTCTAATTGTCTCCTGACGAACTCCAGAATCATCTCCTTGTCCTCTGCCACGTCAAAGTACTCATCGAACGCATCGATAACGTAACTTTTGATCAAATCTTTGTGGTCCGGTTCGTGGTGCGTCTCATCGATACGTAATAACCGGTCCGTTATCCGCGTTTGCAGTTCTGGTTTTGCCCTGGCGATCTTCCCGGAGTTGAGTGCGGCGTGCGAGGCAGGAATGATGCTCTTATCGTCGAGCAGATTGTAATACGTATCGAATAGCCTTTCAAACTTGTTTGCGGTATCCGCCTTAGTGAGGCTTGCAATGAGGTAAATCGCCTGGTATTTCAAGAAGGTATTGTTACTCTCGAGCAAGGCTGCGAAGTAATCCCAGTGCGGATAGAGCAGTTCAGGATGCTCCTCGCTGATGAGCAGCAGCGCCTTGAAACTCGGGGACCGTATTTCATCTTTCTTAGAGAGTATTCCCGCTAACAATTCAGTGAGCGCCGCTTTATCCGTTAACGCCTTGTGCGCTCTGCTTTCCACATCGCTCTCCTTTTCGGGCAATTCAGACGACATTACATTTTCTCTCCTTAATTCATGAGTATTTGATTTGAGTACTTCATTTCTTTCTATGCTTCACTTCATTTTTTCAGTTAGTCACAAAGGCTCAGCGCCCTTTCCCGAGGAGATACCTCCCAATAAGAAAGGGGCCCACGAAAATGGTCAGTAACACCAGCCCCCACAATCGACCCGCAAGAATGTTGTAATCGTGAAGCAACGTTGACCACGACAAACCCATTAGGTAATGCTGGAAGCCGAACTCGAAGACGATGGTGCACACCAACCAAAGCGCACCGATCAGTAAAAGATCCTTTTCGGTATACGCGGCACTCGTCTTCTTGAAGAACACGTACATCGCTGCGAGGAACAGGGAAATGCCGGTTACACTGCTTATTTGGTGTGCCAGCAGTTCGTTTCCGACAATAGGTTCGTACCACAGCCCTCGTGCAACTCCGTTCACCATGGCAAGGATGACAAACACGAACCAGACGCCAACGGCCTGCACACAAATCCGTTTCATGTTCGTTCACCTCCTTATGCTGTACACTACAGGGGTGGGCTGATCTCCTCTTAGATCTGGTCTCTTACTCGGGCAGCCATTCGGGCCAGTCCGCGAGCCACTCAGGGATGTGTGGTTCTTTCACGCGATCACAGATCGAAAAATACCCCTTCAAATCCACAATCGGCGTCCCGTTATGCGCGTCCATGTACGCTACCTGAACAACGCCTTTCTCATCGTTCACGGCCACTATCTGGCTCGTCGTCATCATGATCGGGTTAGGCCGATATTCAGCCCGGCAGGCGAATACGCCAGTCAGTTTCTCCTTTGCATAGGGTGGTTTGGTCTGCAGCATGCTGCGATACTTCTCATTGTCACGTTTATGTGCCCACCAGAGCACAATGACATGGCTGAAATGCTCAAGATGCTTCAGTGCCGGGCGATACGGTTCGAGGATCTCCAAGTAGTATTTTTTCTTAGCACTCCACACGTAACCAATGGGGAAAATCGTGAAAGTCTCGTTTCCTTCTTTCTCTTCTTTTTTTGCCATCTTTTATTCGTTCTTCCTTCTTTTATTCCGTAGTGAGAATTTTGTTATAGTCGAGCTGCTCGTCGGGAATCGGCGTTTTCGTTTCGTCCGGGTAGCCGAAGGCAATGATCGATTCCACTTTTATGTGCTCTGATAACCCAAGCACCTCTTTAACGTACTCCTCCGCGGTCTGCGTTTCGTCGTGCATCCGCTTCCGTATTTGGATCCAGCATGAGCCCAGCCCAAGGCTCTGGCCGGTGAGTTGCAGGATTATGGACGCGATGGAGCAGTCCTCGATCCAGACGTCCGACTCGGTCTCGTCTGCGCAGATCACCACGCCCAAAGCTGCACCTTCCAAGAAGCTCGAGCCGCTGGGCTTTGCCCGTGAGAGCGCTTCTAGTTTGGCGCGGTCAGTGACGAAGATAAAGCGCCAGGGTCGGAAATTGCGTGACGTAGGTGAGCGAACGGCAGCATCCTTCAGCATCTCAATCAGCTCAGGCGCAATTGGTTTGTCTTTATACTTCCGGATACTGCGTCGCTTTCGCACGATGTCAAGCATACTTAATTTTCCTCCTGGGCTTTCTATGGTTTTGCAGGGAAATAAGTTTTACCACAAAAGCACCTTGAAGATAAAGCAGAAAGGAGATCATTGTGTTTTTACAGCCACCGCATATTTCGGGCTCGGACAGATTTCAAACGCTCGAGACGCGTGCAGCAGCGTGAGGACGCCCAAAGACCCATGAGAGAAGAGGTGAATAGTCCGAAAAAGATATTGGAAGGGGTGAAAAATCGTTTCTGCAAATAGAATATCCTGTGTTTTAGGCAATGTTCAGATTCCTTTAGCGTTGGAACGCAACCTGGGCAAAAGCGGAAGTTTTAAATCTATCTCTCGCCTTGATATGGGCTGGGGGTCCTTAGAGGTCGAACGAGAAGAGTAGCTCGATAAGGAGACAAAAAGGTAATGAAATATAGAGATCGAGATGGTGATTACTGTAAAGTCTGTGGTAGCTATCTCCCGCCAGATCATGACTGGTACTACTGCAGCGATTGCGGTGAAAATCCTTTCTGTAGTCGAGAGTGCTATCATCGACACAGAAAAAACACGGGGGAGGATGAACATAGGACACGTAGAAAAGAGCAGACGGAATTTGGTGGGATTAGGATTGATATGAGCAATTTTGCGCGTGATATGGGGCGAAATATGGGTGCTGGTGCTGGCGCCGGTGCCGGTGCGGGAGGCGATGTCTCTGTCAACATAGGTGAGGGAAGCATTACTCGTAGAAGAACTACCGTAGACAATTGAGGAGGATT
>CAYUEX010000121.1:0-5275 GCA_964443855.1 uncultured Halobacteria archaeon
GTGATTACACTGCTTTTTACGTGTAATTCACTGTTTGCATTGTCTAACGTGACGACAATGCCCCAGCCGGGAGTCGAACCCGGATGTTGGGCTCCGCAAGCCCAACGGATATCCATTACCACACTGGGGCTTTCTATTTAAGTTTCCACGATCTGAACGAGCACTTCTCGCCGACGCGGACCGTCGAATTCAACGAAGAGGGCACTCTGCCAGGTTCCAAGCACCAACGTACCGTTCTCTATCGGAATCGTTTCACTCGATCCGAGCACCACAGCCCGGAGATGCGAATGCGCGTTGCTGTCTATCTGATCGTGCAGGTATCCCTTCCCTGTTGGCACTAACTCGTTCAGAAGCTTTAAGATATCGCTCCTCAGTCCGGTTTCGTTCTCGTTAATGATGATTCCGGTTGTGGTATGCTTCGTAAATACCACGCAGAGGCCGGATTTGACGCTGCTGCGGCTGACAATCCCCTTCACCTCACGTGTGATATCAATAAGCTCGGTACTTTCCTTCGTCCCTATTTCTATTCGGTCCATGCTAGCTATACAATCTTTAATATCCTATCCCTTAAAATTTTAGTTAGTAAGGAAACCCGAAGCGGTATTTCTTGGAAGAGGTGTGGAAATTGCAACTGCTGTTCATCCATTCTGATTATATAGAATACGAAGCGAAAGAGAAGACGAGAGTTGCCGAGGAGCTAGAGGCAGAAAGGCGGAAAGAGCGTATAGAAGAGGTTTTGGTTGCTTTTATTGCGGTGGAACGAGGAGACGAGAAGAACACGAGTTATGTCGTGGAGAAAGCTGCGGAAGAAGCTCTTTCTATTCTCAAGCAGGTGAACGCGGAACGGATTGTCTTGTACCCGTATGCGCATTTAAGCTCAGAACTGGCTTCACCGGAGACGAGTGTGGAGCTATTGCGTAGTTTGGAGGCGAATTTGCGTTCGAGCGGTGTGGAAGTAACGAGAGCGCCGTTTGGGTGGTACAAATCGTTCACGCTGCGCTGCAAAGGTCATCCGTTATCAGAATTGTCACGGAAGATAACCGTTCTTGAAGGTGCAGAGGCGAATGAAGCTGTGGCGATGAAACAGCAATCAAAGGCGTTAGAAGCGGAGGAGAAAGCGGTATCGCACTTTTTCTTTACTGATGAACAGGGCAATTTTGTTGGAACTGATGTTTTTGAGTTTGAAGATAAGGACGAGAACTTGAAGAAGTTCTTCGTGTACGAGAGTGAGAAGCGGCGAGAGGTGGATAGAATACCACCGCATGTCGAACTGATGAAACGGCTGGAGATCGCCGATTACGAACCCTCTTCGGACCCCGGGAATATGCGGTTTTATCCGAAGGGGAAACTGATAAAATCGCTCCTGGAAGATTACGTTCGGAATTCCGTGGCGGCATACGGTGCCGTTGAGGTAGAGACGCCGATAATGTACAGTGCACTGCATCCATCGCTGAAGGATTACCTCGAACGGTTTCCTGCACGGCAATATTCAATGATGGGCAAAGGAGGAAAGCCTGATTTGTTCTTACGGTTTGCCGCGTGTTTCGGTCAGTTCCTGATGAGCAAGGAGATGAGCATCTCGTACAAGAACTTACCAATGAAGATCTTCGAGCTTGCGCCGTCGTTCAGAAAGGAGAAGCGCGGTGAACTCGTTGGGCTGCGGCGGTTGAGAAAGTTCACGATGCCGGACATGCACACGCTCTGCAAGGACATGGACGAGGCCGTGACGGAGTTCAAGCAGCAATTTGAATTCTGCATGCATATTTTATCAGAGATAGGGTTTTCGTCGGATGATTACGAAGTTGCGCTACGGTTTACCCGTGATTTCTACGAGGATGGAGCGAACAAAGCGCTTATTGAGCGTTTGGTGAGCTTAACAGGCAAGCCCGTACTGATAGAGCTCTGGGACCAGCGCTTCTTCTATTTCGTGCTCAAGTTCGAGTTTAACTTTGTGGATGCGTTAAGCAAGGCGTCGGCGCTGTCCACCGTCCAGATCGATGTTGAGAATGCCGAGCGGTACGGTATAACGTATACCGATGCCAATGGCGCGCGAAAGAACCCAATTATACTCCACTGCTCGCCGAGCGGCGCGATTGAGCGCTGCATGTATGCGTTATTGGAGAAGGCGCATCTCGATAAGGAGGCAGGGACACTGCCTATGCTTCCGTTATGGCTTTCGCCCACGCATTTACGATTAATCCCGGTAGCAGAGCGGCATTTGGAATATATCGAAGGGATTCTACCCGAACTGAACGGGATTATTCGTGTGGATGTTGACGACCGCGAGGAGACCGTGTCGAAGAAGATACGGGAGGCGGGTCGTGAATGGATACCGTACGTCGCGGTAGTGGGCGACAAGGAAGTGGAGAAGCAGACGTTGAATGTGACGATCAGGGCTGAATCAAGCACAAAGAAGCAGAAGACCGAAGAAATGGTTGTTTCGGAATTGAAAAAGCTGATTGAAGCCGGTCTGAAGGACAAACCGTTCAGGCCGTTGCCGCTTTCCAGTAGACTGTCAGAGCGTGCGAAGTTCACGGGTTAACGGGCCGTATCCATACTCCCGTTCCGGTACCCTTCGAGATCAAGTGTGACATAGGCAAACCCAAGTGCTTTCAGTTTCCTTGACACCTTCTGAAGCACATCAAAATCACCAAAAACGTCCAGCTCGTCTTGTGCAACTTCAATCCTCGCGAGTCCGCCACGATGCAGTCGAACCCTGAGTTGTTTGAATCCCAGATCCTGCAAATAATTCTCAGCCGCTTCGATCATCGCAAGTTTCGCCTTCGTCAGTCGCTCGCCGTATTCTATTCGTGTTGCTAAACACGGCGACGAGGGCTTATCCCAAAACGGGAGTCCGATCTCTTGCGCTATCTGCCGCACTTCCTGTTTCGTCAGGCCCACTTCGGCCAAAGGGTGCCATAACGCTGCCTCTCGAGCAGCGAAAAGGCCTGGCCGGTATTCATCGAAATCAGAAACGGTAACGCCTTCCGCAATGGTGGTAATGCCCGCTTCAGCTGCAATAGCCTTTAATAGGTTTGCATAGTCACGTTTGCAATAATAACATCGGTTACGTGGATTATTCACAAGATCTTCGTCTTGCTGCCATGGTAACTCCTGGATTTTATGGGGGATGCCCGCACTGGTGACGAAACGCGTGACCTGCTCTAAGTCTCTTTGCGGAAACAGTTCACTGACCATCGTTACCGCCAGGACGCGCTTTTGGCCAAGCACGTCATGAGCAACATGCAGTAAGAGCCCGCTATCAACACCGCCGGAGAACGCAACAAGTAATTTCTCTTTCTCTCCTAGTTTCCTTCTCAGTTCTTCAAGTTTCTTTCTTACGCTGAGGTCGAGCATGGTACGGTAAAGAGCGTGGTGCTGTAACGTGCTATGAACTTCTCTACTACAGATGACCGCACGGTCGGTCACGTGCATTCTGATACTCATGTGGCGCTACGAATACAAATAGGTTGGATAATGTTTATGTTGGAGCACGCTGTGAGAAGGTTACTGCGGATTCTGGCAGTCGCCTTTTTAGCTGCGACCCAACTCAGAAAGGGGCGCTGATGTCAACTACAATGATTTTGCCTATGTTCCTCATTAGAACTACTAATATTCGAAATTGTAACGTGCACTTTTGGCAATAAAAAGAAGTAACGTCAGAAGCAAATCTGCTAACTGTAGCAAGCGATTTATACCGTTTTTGAGCAAGATCTGTGTAAGCAGATGAATCATTCCCAGAAGCGTGCTACTATTCACAGCAGAAGTGGTATACTTGCGCTGTTCATGTTAAGTATCTTCTTTAGTTGTACAACGACACCGATACAAGCACCAGCAATACCATCCTATGACGATTTCCCATTTGATTCGCAGTTTGATTGCAGTAATTATGTAGCTTTAATCTTTCCGCAATACGAACGCCTCGGCAGAAATGTCACCATTGAATATGGCTATAATGACGACAGATCAGGACACTTATGGATCTGTGAAGATGGGAAGGTAATCGATGGTGGCGATCCTGAATGGATAACTGAAAACTATAAACATTGTCGGTTGAGCTTCAACTCTGTCGCCGCTGCACGGGATTTCTTTGGAAAAGAAGAACTCGATCCGGACCTGAGTGGTAAAAGACCTATAAACGAAATGATGCTGAACTGGCTACTCAAATAGATCGTGTAAGTGCTATTACGGCAAAAATTGCCGATTTGTTTGTTTGGTGTATCGTATTAGTTAGTAAAGTGGTTTTGAACGTCAGGAGTTTGTGTCAATACACCATCGGAAATTGTTCAATACCTGAATAATTTTTGCATAAACTTTTTATGCTCTAGAGACAATCGTGTTTGTTAGCACATAAGTATCCTCCCTCTCGCCTCTCGCCGGAAAAGACGAAAGAGGGAGGGGGAAGGATACAAGAAGGAGGTAATAAAAATGTTGTTTATGGATATTTGGACCTGGGAACCGAAAAAACGAGATGAAATGGCAAAACGGGCTGCTGAGTGGAAATGTCCTGAAGGGATGAAGGAACTCGGCCACTGGTATGACCTCACAGGGAACCGTGTCTTCTATCTTTATGAGGTAGAAGATCCTGCAGTTGTTCTGGAAGCCAGCAATTGCTGGACCGATATCGCCACATGTGAGTCCGTTCCGGTGATGGCAATGGAAGACGTAATGAAGCTCATGGCGGAGGCGTAGCGTAAACTTATACGAAGGTTTCGAAACTCTTAGAGCGGCAAGAGCCCTATTTATCAGCCGAGTTACTGGTTGCTCTGGCACGTTCTTAAGAGTGTGCCTTCTGGAATTTCAAGCCGTTGTCGTTACGTGCCAAAACTTTAGAACAAAAACAGAAAAAAGGGAAAAAACCAAGCGTCGCGCCTGGCTCGTTATGTTATTATTACCGCCCTGATTGCTCTTGTTCAGACCCGCGTGTACAGTAATAGCCGTGTGTAAGCCCCATCTTCTCGGTAACGGGGCATTGGCCGCAGATGCAGCCTTGCTCTTGGGTAATGCCGGTACTCTTTCCTATGGTCAAAAAGCAATAGCCGCCTTCCTCACCACATTCTATCCAACTGGGGCAGCCGGCACAAATGCACATGCTCAACACCATCTGCTTTTTCTCTTCCAGCTCTTCAGGAGTCAGTGCCATAACCATCACCTCTTTTGTACGCTAACATATATGGCTTATACCATATATATTGTTTACCTCCTCAAGTAAAAACGAACCGCATCGGGCCCATCTACTACAGCGGATGGATCCATCAAAAGACCGTAAGTTTTA
>CAYUEX010000122.1:0-4963 GCA_964443855.1 uncultured Halobacteria archaeon
GGTCAATCCTGACGTATGTGCCTCGTTCGAAATCATCAATATCACCTGTGTTGCGAGGTTTATATTCTCTTCCTGGCCTTTTATCCAGATACGGCCGTTCTTCGCGATAAAAATGAAACATTTGCATTTCTCCTTCAGCATCTTTATCATCGAGCCACTCCGTCCGATGACGCGAGGCACCTTTGTATGCGAGATTTCTATCAATCGACCCCTGTTTCCTATCGTAATCTCGTCTTTCAGCTCCAAATCTATTCGCATTAAGGGGTTCACAT
This sequence comes from uncultured Halobacteria archaeon, assembly GCA_964443855.1. GTDB lineage: Archaea > Halobacteriota > Syntropharchaeia > Alkanophagales > Methanospirareceae > JACGMN01. Next base: position 273 of record CAYUEX010000122.1, read on the forward strand.
CTAGCACCTTTGCGATAATCAAATCGCCCAAATCCAAGTAATTACTCATGGTGCTAAAATCAATCCGCCTCTCGGCACCTCGTGAAAAATCAGAGGTGTGCAACCGAGCCTCGTATGGGGATGCGATATCCACAATCCAAAATGGATATGAGATTTCAACGACTTTACCGATCACGACGTCTCCCCTCGTTGGCACGTACTTGCCAGAAATCGCGACTACTTTTATCGCTCCTTTGTCGCTCACTATGCCATAATTCATTGCGTAAACCTTACCCTCGTCCACGTACGTCCCTTCGCCTGCACGATTCACTTCATCAGAAATAAAATCCCCTGGTACTACTACTTTGTACATACTTAATCACTTCACTATTTTCGTTTGAGCCTCACCCTTTGTTATGTGGTTCAAAAAGGAGAACAGTTCGTCTCTCATCCCAGCCGGTACTTTCACCATCGCTATAAAAGATCCATCTTTCTGCCACTCTTCTTTCATCACCGTGAAATTCCGCTTGATCTCATATACCTGCCCGGTGTACATCGCAGGAATTTTTATCGCTATCGTGGTCTCCTCGATCTTTATCGGTATTATCGGTCTTAGCGCCTTTATCGCCTCGTTCACCAACTCGTCGACACTCTTGAACGGGTCAATGTGCACCTTTGTTTCGGTCAGTGCGATCTCGATTCGCGTAGGTGGATGGGGCGTGTTTGTCTGCGGGTTTATACAAATCTGAGCAATCCGTTCGATTACCCTTTTCCTCTTCTCCTCAACTTTCTTTCGCCGCTGCTCTGTGGTAAGCTGTAACTCACCTTCTTTTATTATCTTGCCCGCTATTTCCGCAATGTCCACGGTAGCGAAAGTGCCCGTCAAATCCTCTTCTGTCGCCTTTTTGCCCTTAGCAGAATCGGCGAATATCTCATCGACTGCTAAGACATTTTCTATTTCCGCGTTAGCACCATCTCGGATCAGATCAGCCCCTTCAGGATCGACAAGAACTTCAAAAATCTTCTTTCCATGCTTATACCGTGCTATTACCGCCTTGTCCAAACTGACCATTGCATCTATCCTTCGCTCTTGCTCTCGCCTTCGCTCTCCTCTTCACTCTCTTTTTTGCTCTCAGCCTTCTCCTTCACTTTCGTTATGTAGGGCTCCAGCTCATCAGCCTTTAATATCCTAAACTGCTTCTTTTCCGATTCCGCGAGACCTGCATCCACGGTGGTTATTTCAAGCTTCCCTTCCGTTACCTTGTATAAGGCTTCTAAGGCAAGTACGATGGCCTCCTCAAGCGAGAGGTCCTCTTTATACTCCTGCTCAAGGAGTTCGGTTACCACGCTCCGTCCAGAACCGATCGCCGTAGCTTTATATTCAAGTAATGCGCCGCTTGGATCAGTCTCAAAGAGATAAGAATTACCGTTATAAACGCCTCCGATCAATAACGCAGTACCAAATGGTCGAAGCCCGCCAATTTGTGTATACGCTTGCTTAAAATCACATATCTTTTTCGCTAGGGTTCCTACATCGATCGGTTCGTCGTAGACAATTTTATTTATTTGCGCTTCGACCCGACCTCTATCAATCAGCATTCGTGCGTCCGCGACCAATCCGGACGTTGCAGCACCGATATGGTCGTCCAATTGAAAAATCTTTTCCACCGAGCCGCCTTCCAATAACCGGGAAGTCAATCTCTTATCAACCAAGAGGGCAACGCCATCGCGTGCTTTTATTCCTACAGCGGTCGTGCCTCTCTTTACGGCCTCTCGTGCGTATTCCACCTGAAATAACCTTCCATCAGGACTGAAGACCGTTATTGCTCTATCATAACCCATTTGTGGCATCATCTGCATTCATCTCACCTTCTTTTCCTTCTTTTACCTACTTAAATACTTACCGATGGACTCGACGGGATTTGAACCCGTGGCTTCCTCCTCGCGAAGGAGGCACTCTTCCACTGAGCTACGAGCCCCGCCTCCATTTCTCCTCGATATTTAATATTAAAAGAACATTAAATAACTAAATAGTTTTGCAGATTTAAGGAACTCGAGCATCGATGGATATTCTATCTTCACCGGTTATTATTGGAGCATCGCTGGTAGGAATGGGCTTTTTTACTGGTCTGAGCGGAGCAATGATACCCGGACCGATGCTCGCGTACGTTGTGTCCGATACGCTGAAGAAAGGAGCATTATCTGGGCCCCTTACCGTGCTTGGCCATATATTAGTGGAATTTTCACTCATTGCTGCACTGGTTGTGGTGGGCTTCGAATTGATGAAAAGTTATATCACGCAATTTGAGTCCCTGTTGTATGCCATCGGTGGTGTTGCGCTCATTGTCATGTCGGTATTGATCATTAAAGAACGTAAAGGCGAGCAATCACCGTCAAACCAAGAAACGTTCGAGCGTCAGGTAAAATTGCAAGGAGCGACGCGTCCGTATAACAGTTCAATCGTTGGTGGTGTGCTCTTTACCGCGTTCAATCCTGCTTTCCCGTTCTGGTGGCTCTTCGTAGGATTTCCACTCCTTTTACAGGGATTTGAATGGTTGGCGTTCGCCGGAATCGTTCTGGTTACCTTGGGGCATTCTCTGTCAGATTTAGCGTGGTATTCGTTCGTCTCCTACTCGTTCGCTCGTGGGAAGAACTTCCTCGTCGGTAAGCGCTACGAGGTATTGATGCTCGTCTTAGCGCTCTTTGTCACTTCTCTTGGCGTGTTCTTCTTTATTAAGGGTGTAACCGGATTGTTTTGAGAACGAAAAAACAAAATAATGGATTGCATGCACCAAATTCACACGAGAATTTTTACTGAAGGAGAACGTTAAAGTAGTTTGAAGCTAGAGAGAGTAACTTGCCGGAGAGCTAGCTGAACAAGGAGCTAAAAGATGTTTGATTTGGTACTGAAGAACGGTAAAATTGTCGATGTAAAAAATGGTGTAATCTTTGAATCTGATATTGGCATCGCCTCTGGCAGAATAATAGAAATCGGAGCAGGTCTGGATGGCACTGAGATTGTAGATGTTGCTGGCAAGTATGTTACTCCCGGTCTCGTGGAGCCGCATGTGCATTACGAAAGCAGTAAGCTACCGTTGAGCGCATTTGTGCGGCTTGTCATGGCGCATGGCACTACAACGGTCGTGAACGATCCCCACGAGATTGCTAACGTTCTTGGTGTCCGAGGAGTTGAAGAGACTTTGAGGGAAGCACGACTGCAACCTATCAGTGTGTACACAACGGTGCCGAGCTGTGTGCCCGATTCACCATTTGAGACTTCCGGTGCGACGTTGGGCGTCAAAGAGGTTGAAGAGCTGCTTACCGAGGACGGTGTTATAGCCCTCGGCGAGCTGATGAACTTCCCGGGCGTTATCAACGACGATCCGGTGGTTATGGGCAAAATCGCAACCGCTAAGAATTTGGGCAAGATCATTGAGGGCCATTGTCCGTTGCTGAGCGGTGATGGGCTCAAAAAATACGTTGACGCCGGGATCAGCTCAGACCATGAAGTAACCGAGGGCTGGGAGCTTGCGGAAAAACTAAAGCTAGGTATGGCGGTGTATATTCGGTTTGGCAGCCAGGCAAGGGATCTGCAGAATCTGCTTGGTTACGTCATAGAGGAAAGCATCCCCACGGCAAATGTATCTTTCTGTACCGATGACCGGCACATTGGCGATCTAATACAGGACGGCCATCTTGATTACACGTTGCGGACGGCGGTAGGCGTGGGACTCGATCCAATCACGGCGCTCCAGATGGCGACGATCAATCCCTGCAAACATTTTGGATTAGAGGATCGCGGAGTCGTCAAAGTTGGTTATCGGGCAGACCTTGTGGTCTTCGATGACCTTCAACGATTCACTCCTAAAATGGTAATTGCAGGCGGCACGATTGTCGCGCGTGATGGCATGGCCTGGACCCCACAAGTAAAGTACGATTACTCGTTTGGGCTCAACACGGTGAACTGTCCTGCATTCTCCGCTGAACAGTTTGCAATACCGTGCGAGGGCAATAAAGCTCGTGTGAACGTCATAAAAGTCCTAGAAGGCAGTTTGATAACGGAATCTCCGATCATGGAACTAGAAGTACGAGCTGGCGTCCTTGAAGCCGATACCGGGCAAGATATCTTGAAGATTGCGGTAATTGACCGTCATACCGGCAAGGGTGGCTACAGTGTTGGTTTTGTAAACGGCTTTGGACTCAAGGAAGGCGCTATGGGCTCAACCATTGCGCATGACAGCCATAATATCATTGTCGTCGGAACCAATGACAACGATATGGCAACGGCTGTAAATGCACTCAGGGAGATGGGCGGCGGTGAGGTTGTCGTCTCTGGAACGCAATGTAAGAAACTCGTCCTTGAGTACGCAGGGCTCATGGCGCTCGACGAGCCTGCTCAAGTCGTTACGGATATGGAAAAGCTTGAAGAGGCGTACCGACAGTTAGGCGGGAAGCTTGCCTCGCCGTTTATGGCATTGAGTTTTCTTGCCTTGCCGGTAATTCCAGCTCTGAAGATAACGGATAAAGGGCTGTATGGAATTACAGAGCAAGGGATAGTGAGGAAGGAGCTTATTCTGTAGCTGATTGGATCTTTATCTCAAGAGAGATTTTTAAGGAATTAGTGGAGTTTCAAGAACTCTTAAGTTTGTTCTGCTAATACTATCCTATTTTGATTTTCTAAAAGTGAACAAATTCTGTATTATACCTCATAG
>CAYUEX010000123.1:0-4940 GCA_964443855.1 uncultured Halobacteria archaeon
TATCTATATATTAATGTTTGCTATGACAAAAGAAGATAAACTTTTGAAGTGGTTAGGGATAGTCTTGCTGTTTATCGGTGGTATTGCAGTTTTATCCGCATTTCCAGGGATTCTATCTGTTGTGGCAGTAGGACCAATAGAGATATCTGGAATAGCCCAATCAGATGCAACTAGAATTGCAGTTGGTGCAGTTTTATTCGCTTTAGGATTGGTTGCGTACAAAAGGAAGTGAAATGGTCTCATAAAGGAACGGGGAACCGAAAACATGTGGCGAGAGGTGCGAATCACGAACACGCTTAATAAGACGAGCCACGAACTTTAGATCAGTGCGATAAAATCATCCACAGTTAAGCCCGCGAGTTTGATGAGCTTCCGCAGTGTGCCTCTGTCGAGTTCCCTATGGTTGGGAACGGAGAGTGTAACTTCAGAGCCAGCTTTCACCATTATGATATGACTGCCCGTTTGCCTTGCCACAAACCAGCCATCCTTATTAAAAGCTTTAACCGCTTTTATACCTGATATTACAGGCAGTTTTGCCATTAGACAACGACTTCCATTACTCTTTCTTTGCCTTTTAATTCGATCCTCTCGTTTAGAACTTCGAGGCAGCCCTGAATTGCATCTCTTATATTCTCCAGTGCTTCTTCAACGGTCTTACCCTGGGACACGCAGCCGGGTATGGATGGACATTCTATGACATACCAGCCATCTTCTCCCTCGCTAATCACAACTTTGTACTTCATCTTCCTATTGCTTAATAAATAGGTACTTCAATGCTTTTAGTTTTTCATAACACTTTGAAACAAAAGCAGCAGGCAGTAAACTACTCTAGCATCTTCGTCATACAGCCCGCTATGAGTCCACCAATCGCATCATCCATAAACACGCCTAACCGTCCCAGTATCCCTGGTTTCCGCGTATCGTAATAGACGAAATTGAAGAGCGCTTTTTTACCACCGATATACTCTGCGATATCGATCCCGATAAGCTCGTCAGCAACGATACAGGCTGCATCTTCGCTTCCTGCCTCACCCGCTCGCCCCGTCCGTATCTCTTCCTCCTCGGCATGCAGTGCCGCGGCCAGGAGCAGTGACACGTTTGCGTCCGCGCATTCCTTTCTGATCGTCTCTTCCAATCGCGTTTTGAGTACCGATTCGTCCGTTTCGTCGCTTTCCACAGGCACGTAGAGCTCCAATGCTGTTACTACCATATCCTCAACGGTGATTCCGCGTTCGTCCAGCCGTTCAAGTATCGGTCTGTTTGTCTGCCACGAATTGTGGTTGAAAAGCGCGTCTTTTACGCCGTCCCTTACAACTTCGTAGATGATCTTCCCTAATTCGGTCGCTCTACCTGCGAATTGTTCCTCAGCTTCTGCTTCGTGCCCGTAGCACGCGACCACCACGGCATCCGTGTAATCGCCGGTGAACAACTCGCCGTTCTTGTACCGCACGTCAAGATCGTAGAACGCTGCGGCTTTCGCTTCCGTAGCCACGATGATCAGGTTTGCCATTGCGGATAGTGACAGGTTCTTATTAACCACCAGGAGGATGTTAACCGTCGAACTTGATTCTGACGGCGGTTTGCCGATGCCCGCCGTGATAACGGCCGTTACGTCATCTCGCTCTATGATCCGCGCGTTCTTCATCTCGACCGCAGTCATCATGCCAACGGTTTCGTCGCTGCTCAAACCGCTCTCCTTGAAGAAAGACTCAAACCGCTCAAAAGGATTCCCATCGAATCCGTTACTTACGGTTAGATTGAGGATTGTTTTCGCCCTCACGAACCCCCCGTTATGAACGGCGGAACTCAGCACGGTGAAATCGCCGTGCACTGCGATGTACTTCTGCGTTTGCTCTAGTTCCATGCCTATTAGGTAGATAAAAATACCATTTCTAAAAGTTTTTTTATACCCAGCTAATCAATACACTGCAAACAAGAACAATGATGAAAAGCACCGTAGAGAACATCACAGTCCTTGACGAACGAGCGATGCAAATCGCCAGGAAGCGGCAGGATACGCTCACCAAACCCACCGGCAGCTTGGGAACCTTAGAAGACGTATCCATACAAATTGCAGGGATTACGGGCAATCCCAGGCCGCAGATAACGGATAAAGTCATCATAACGATGGCCGGTGACCACGGCGTTACCGAAGCCGGCGTAAGTGCGTATCCCAACGAAATTACCGGGCAGATGATCCACAATTTCCTTAACGGCGGTGCCGCGATAAATGTATTGGGACGACACGTGGGTGCACGAGTGGTCGTCGTTGATATGGGCGTTGCTACGACTATCAAAAGCGAATCGTTGGTCAATAAGAAAATCGGTTACGGAACCGCTAATATGCGCAACGGGCCTGCAATGACGTACGAGGATGCGGTACGAGCTATCGAAGCGGGCATGGAAGTTCTTGAGTCCGAAGCGAAAAAGGGCATGGATATCGTTGGCGTTGGCGATATGGGTATCGGGAACACCACGCCAAGCAGCGCGCTTACCGCAGTGATAACCGGAGCATCAGTAAAAGCGGTAACTGGTAGGGGCACAGGGCTTGACGATGCGGCACTCGAACGGAAAATAACGGTGATTGAGGAGGTAATACGCGTTAATCAGCCGAACAAGCAAGATCCGATCGATGTGCTCGCCAAAGTGGGCGGCTTTGAAATAGGCGGCATGGCCGGTGTTATGCTGGCTGCAGCCTCGCATAGGATCCCCGTTGTTATTGACGGTTTTGTATCAGGTGCCGCAGCATTACTTGCTTACGAGATTACGCCTGCGGTGAAAGACTACATGATCGCATCGCATCGGTCCGTAGAACAAGGGCATGCGGTGATTCTCGAATACATCGGCTTAAAACCGCTGCTTGACTTGGATATGCGACTCGGTGAAGGAACGGGTGCGGCATTAGGGATCAACATCGTAGATGCCGCGTGCAAAATACTGAACGAGATGGCGACGTTTGAAGATGCTGGAGTCTCTGATCGCTCATAACCCGAGATAGCAGGAGTATACATCGTGGTTACCCCTTCCAAAGTCTCAACAGCCTTTACAATCGTGAAAATGATTCCGTTAGGACGGTGGGAGGATCTGCACACCTTTTACACTCTTCAGCCGTCCTATCTCTTCTATTAGCTCTCCCGGTATGTTTTTATCGGTGATTATAGTGAGTTTAGGATCGTCTACTAAATAGGGGTCGTCACTAACCGCTTGTCGTATGCTCAAACCGCGCCGCGCCATCACCGTAGCGACCTCTCCAAGTATTCCCTTCTCTCTCGCATCCTTAGGATGGATGACAATCACGCTCAGCCCCAATAGCGGAGCGACCTCGTCAAGAAATGCAATCGAGCGCATATTTTCAAATATTTGCTTCAATGCAGGATCCCGTAGAATCTTTTTCACGGTTGTATCCACGGCACGCCGATCCACGCCGATCTCGTGCGCGATCTGCGTATGCGGTATATCAATCCCACCTGAGGCCACTTTACCGTCAGAACTCACTTGAAAGCCCCTCTCCAGTAAGAGCTCGATAACTTTCTTTTGCGATGGTGAACCCTCAAACTTCCCCATTACCTCTTGCCACATCGCGTTCTTCGTTTCCCTAACCGCTTTCCTTTTGAGAAAGGGTTTTCGTTACGTTTTACGTACTACTCGGTGGTGTTTGACAGATTGATTTTTCTTCTTATCGATATCCCCTTCTCATTATATCTTCGCGTACTTCTTCTAATCTCCTCGCTGCAGAACCCACTTTCTCTTGCACTTCTTCCTCTACGGATTGCATACTCACCCGCAGAGACCGCTCCTTCTCAGTTATATCCTTCTCTATTTTTCGCAATCGCTCATCAATGCTTAAGAACAAGACCGCTATCATTCCGACCATTAGCACTGCAGAAAGTACGATCGCAGCGTCTTCATACCGGACCCACCATAATCGATACGTAAGCACGAAGGTAGAGAAGACCATCACCACCGAGAATATCACATTTCTTGCTTCCATACTTCCCCTTTTTTCCTCCTCTTCAGTTCTATTCGTACTGGAAATTCGTAACCATAATTATCTAACTTTGCGGTTCTATTTAAATGTAGAGCATCTTTGTTTCTGAACGAATAATGAAAACACAAAAGACCGTACTCATTCTGGCAGGTGGGAAGAGTCAACGATTCCAATCGCGCGATAAATGCTTCATTACGCTACACGATAAGCCACTCATACAGCATGCCATCGATAACGTATCAAGCGTGGCAGACGAGATAATCGTGGCAGTACGGGACACGCAGCAGGGTGAACAGATCAGAAACAGAATGCCAAATAAAGTCATCTTAGTTTTTGACTCTTTTAAGGGCTTTGGACCGCTTGCAGGCGTTTTAGCAGGGTTAGAAAGGGCTTCCTCGTTGTATTCGCTCATCGTCGGCTGTGATATGCCGTTTGTTCACATACCAGTGGTAGAATTTCTCTTTGAGGTTGCTGAACAGGGCAAGTACGATGCCGTTATACCACGATGGGAAAACGGGATGGTAGAGCCGTTGCACGCCGTTTATAAACGAGAGACGATGCTTAACGCGGTAAGGGACACGATAGAAAAGGGCGATGGGAAAATGTTTAATGTGTTATCGCAGCTCGAGAACGTTCACTTCGTTGCGATGGGGAAGATCCGAGAAATAGATTATGAATTGAAAACCTTTCGCAACATTAATACGCCCGATGATTTAGAAAAAAATCGAAAAGCTTTTAAGATTTGAAGTTTTCTTCCATACGGTGGGAGTATTAGCAAGATTGCCATAGTAAGCAGAAATGATTATGTAATTCTTCCCTCGATGGAGGTGTATAATTGTGACACAAAATAAAAAGCTTGTAAGTGTGATAGTGATTGTTGCTTTGTTAGGGGCCAGCGTAGCCCCAATTTACGGTCAAGGGTATTCCGGTTCAGCAGTTTCTCGAGGTCTTG
>CAYUEX010000124.1:0-4929 GCA_964443855.1 uncultured Halobacteria archaeon
AAGATACCGATAGCAAGTAGCCCAGTAAGAGTAAAGAAAAAGGAGAATGTGATAGAGATGGTAAGTAAGCCTAAGCCGTTGGACGTATTAAACAAATCGTTGAAATCCCCGATTATCGTAAGAATCCGCGGAGGCAGGGAGTTTAGAGGCACATTGGAAGGATATGATCTGCACATGAACTTAGTGTTAAGCAATGCAGAAGAGTTGAGCAGTGACGATTCGGTCAAGGCTTTTTCCGGAGAGATTCTGATGCGGGGTGACAACGTGGTGTATATCTCGCCGACCACGCAGAAAGAGGCAGAAAAAAGCGACGATACGAGTAAAGGCAAGGAGGGAGGTGAGAAAGGGTCATGGTAAAAGGAACCCCTTCACAGGGCAAAAGGCAAAAGAAGTCGCATATAACCTGCAGACGTTGTGGCAATCTTGCCTTCAGCATACATGCGCATTACTGTGTGGCATGCGGTTTTGGTAAATCGAGCAAGATGCGCAAGTTTAAATGGACGGAGAGGAAGCCGTAAAGGAAAAAAGTGCCAGCGGCCGAGGTAGCTTAGCGGACTAAAGCGCCGGCCTTGAGAGCCGGTGTCCCCAACGGGACACGAGGGTTCAAATCCCTTCCTCGGCGTTCTCTTTGACGCAGGCGCAAAACCTCACGATCTGATTCTTATAACAGGAGTTAAAATGGAAGAATATGTTAACCAGCTGGATAGGGCTTTGAAGCAAATGCCGAGTACGACGACGAGTGACTCGCGGTTCACGATACCCGCGCTCAAGGTATTTATAGAGGGAAAGACCACGATATTTGACAATTTTGACGCTATCTGTGACTATATACGTCGAGAGCAGGAGCATGTAATGAAATTTCTGCTAAACGAATTAGGTACGGCAGGTAAGATAGTAGGCGATAGAGCGATTTTTCAAGGTAGATTCTCGCGGGATGAGATCGAACGTCAAATTCAGCGGTATATGGATGAATATGTGCTCTGCTGGGAATGTAAGAAGCCTGACACGCACTTCGAGAAACTAGAGCGCGTGTGGGTGCTAAAATGCGATGCTTGTGGTGCTATCCGTCCAATCATGAAGCGACGCGGTGGAAAGGCGAAACAATAACTGTAACCTTTGGGTTTTCTATTTACTTTCTCTCCGTACGGTCACCTGCTTTAAATCTCGCCCTTTCTTGCATTCACCGAGTGCAGGGCCGAGCACTTCTAAAACAGTGCATTGGTCACCCGCCTTTAAACCTGCGGGCTGGCACCGATCAAACAGTTCACATAGGTAGTCGTTGCAATTGGGAGGCTCGAAAACGATTTTAGAGTTTTTAAACGTGTACGACGCTTCGATCGCGACCGTTATAGGCGCTTCCTCTACTTCTACCACGCAGACACCTTCCTCGTGAATGTAGCAATCATGCTTTATCTCTTCGCGCACTTTCGCGATCCGGTAGCGTCGATCCACTTCAAGTTTCGTGCACGAATTCTTTAACCAGCACTCGTCGCATTTTTTAGATGCACCTAAAAAGATGAACTCTCCACCTTCTTCGGCCAATTTAGCACCAATGAGAGTTACGAGCCTTTTTTCTTCCATCGTCTCCTTATTCTCCTTTTGAGCCTGCCTAAGAACTTTTCCCTCTGTCACTTTTTTATCTTAATTATTCAATTACCAGGGTAACCACGGCGAGCTTTTCTGCCGCTTCGTGTGTGAGGCCTGAATCACCCAATATAGTATATCTCTGGGGATTTATTTTGTGCGCGTAGGTCAGCGCTTCGATTATGTCTTCGTCTTTTATGCCAAGCTCCTTCGCAGTCGTCGGGGCACCAATCTCTTTCAGCACGTCTCGAATACGCTGCCAGTTCTCGCCATACAGGTGCGTCATCATGATGGTGCCAACACCACACTGATCGCCATGTAACGCGGGTCTTTCCGCGAGCAGATCCAGTGCGTGGCTGAACTTGTGCTCAGAGCCAGAAGCAGGAGCTGAAGACCCTGCAATGCTTATTGCAACGCCACTGGAGACCAATGCCTTTACCACCGTCCAGGCGGATTGTTCATCCTGTTGCTTTATCTCCTTGACATTCTCCAGAACCATATTGGCGGTCATTTCGGAAAGTGCAGCGGCGTAAGTGCTGTATTCCGCGTTTCTTAAGCGATGTGCAAGCTGCCAATCCTTTACCGCGGTGTAATTAGCAATGATATCGCCACAGCCCGCGGCAGTAAACCGATACGGAGCGGAGGCTATTATCTTTGTGTCCGCGACTATCGCGAGTGGCGCATGTGTCTCGATGGACCCGGTACTTCTTTTGCTCTTGTCTTTTACAGATGCCCGTGGCGAGGCTATGCCGTCATGCGATGCAATGGTCGGTACAGAAATGAAGGGAATGCAGAGCTCATAAGCGGCTATTTTCCCCGTGTCTATGATGCTACCGCCACCGACGCTCAGCACGAACTCAGCTTTATCCTTGGCTGCCGATTTTTCCACGACTCCTATATTCTCTCTGCTCATACCACCCACTTCTATCAGGTTGACGTCGTATCCCGCATCGGATAAAATCTCAAACACGGCATCTCCCGCTATCTTCCTTGTAAGGCTGTCGGAAACGATAATCGCTCGTTTGCCTACTTCTAAGTGCTTGCAAATGGTGCCAATCTCCTGCAAAACATCATGGCCAATCAAGACATCCCGGGGCAATTGCATCCACTTCATTCTTTCTACTGCTTCCATCACGTAACTCCTCGACTGCTATATCAAAGATGCTATAAAAAGATAAATCCCTACACTCGGTTTCAAGTCTATTTTTAGTTCGGTTAGATTTGGCTAACCACGTTTCGTCCGAGTTCGTAAGCTTCCGCTAAGCGATCTGGTTTTTCCACAATTTCGCCTTGCCGACCAACGCCCGGGACAACAATACTCCCGATGAGATTCATCTGTAAGTACTGCAGACTCTTTTCGAAGAAGGCGAGGAGAAGCGCAGCGGTTTCGGGATTTGTTTTTTCAAAGGGGACGGCGATTACTGCTGATTTGCCCTTTAGCTCTGCCCTGTGCTCAGGGCAATTGAAGTAGACAAAACGGTCGATAAATCCTTTCATCAATGCCGTTGGGCCGTACCAATAGACGGGTGTGCCAAAGATAATCGCGTCACTTTTGATAATCGTTGAATAGAGGGTATTCATATCATCGTTCTTACTACACGGTTTGCCCTCCCAGCATGCATGGCAGCCGTCGCACTCCCTGATACTCAGATCGTTAAGGAACAGGATGTCGCCGGTAGCGCCCTCTGCTCGGGCACCGTCGAGTATTCGGGAAACGAGAATATGCGTATTGCCGTTTCGACGTGGACTGCCCACGACACCGAGTAGTTTCGTCATGGTCTTAATCTCATTGAACAGTTAAAGTAATACACTGCGGAGGAACAAATAAGTATCTACACAATGTGGGTTCGTTGCCGCTCATTCGCACCGCGTTGAACCCGTGCTCATGGGCGATGATAACAAGCCGCTCCGCAACCTCTTACGACGTGTAAAACGTTCCAAATCGCTCGGGAGGAAGGCGCGTTCTGTAACTCAGGCAGAACGCACAGCCATGCAGTCTGCTATTGCGATACCGCCGTAGAACCGATCAGAGCGGAACCGGTAATATTCCCTTTTGTTTCTTTTATACACCTCCAGCTCTCTTCTAGCTACATAGCCGGCCTTCGGCCATAATTTATAGCGGCTAGAACAGTACAGATACGTATGGATAAAATCGCCGTACTAATCGACACGTTCCCCTTTTATAGTGAAGACCTTAAGATCGACGTAAAGGAACCATCAGGCAGGTTCAAGTGGTTTTTAGCCGCTATTCTGTTCGGTGCTCGGATAAGCGAGACAATCGCATCAAACACCTTCAGATTGTTCGACCGGGACGGCGTTAACACCCCAGAGAAAATCGTTGCGGCTGGTTGGGACGAACTCGTCAGAATTCTAGACGAAGGGGGATATGTGCGCTACGACTTTTCTACTGCGACCAAGCTGCTGGATATAATGGGGACGCTCGAAGAGCACTATGGCTCATTAGAGAACCTGTATCATCAATCCTCAGACACCAAGGACCTGGAGAAACGACTGCAGGAATTTAAAGGTATCGGTGCGGTAACGACACAGATATTCTTACGAGAATTGCGTGGGGTGTGGGATATTAGCCCTAAGGTATCGAGCAGAGCGCAACGCGCAGCAGAGAATCTAGACATAAATCTGCAGGAATTCGAGGGTGAAGCGTTATCACGACTTGAGACCGCGCTCGTTAAACTCAGCTTACGATACTGCAAGAAGAGTCGATGCGAGGAATGCCCCGTGAGTGATTTTTGCACGCAGTTAGCAGAGGGGTGATAACAGTAAAGTAATAACCATGCGTGCATGAAAGTAGCCGGGGAATTACGCGACAGCAAAGTTTAAAGGATGTGGAAGAAGAGATCATCAAGATCGCAGGTGTTGACAGAATAGAATATCTTATGGGCTTTCAAAGGCCAAACGGGGAGGCGTAAACGGAACAGGAGGATATCAAATTGCGAAAAGTTTTTAAATCAATTTTGCGTAATGGTTCATAAAGCGAAAAAAGAAGATAAAGCGGCGGCTAAAATGGAGTTACATATAAAAGATTTGTCCAATTATTCGGAATGGCTTGATGAGGACATATTATCCAGTTTTAGAAAAAATGCTGAATATCTAATTGAAAAACATGATTTTTATAATGTTACTCTAAAACATAAGAAAATTAATGAAAAAGAAGCTTTTGAATACGAAGTTAAAATAAATACTCTGGGATTAGATACTTCAAAAGTCCAGAAGACACTACAAGAAAATAGGATTATCGAAGACGCAGGTATCGCATTAGGTCTTTTATTTACTCAATTACTTAGACCTTTTAAGTTTTTCAATGTGTTAAAAATTGGAGATGGC
>CAYUEX010000125.1:0-4908 GCA_964443855.1 uncultured Halobacteria archaeon
GTCAATTGCATATGAATTTTGCGGGCTCAAACAGGAGGTTTTTCAAAATTCTCTATTGTAGTGATATCAAGATAGCTAAGGGGGAAGATAAAAACACATGGCCGTGTGCGGTCAACGCTTTTAGGTGTACTTCAGGGAATCACGGAATGGCTCCCAATCAGCAGTGAAGGACAGTCGTGCTCGTTACGTTACGTTTTATGCAGGTGGAACCGCAGAATGCTCCCCGCTCTGCTCAGATTTCGAGGTGCTTTTTTTTCGTTTCTTCCGGCTGACAGACACGTTTAGTATCCCAATTACCGATACTATTATAATACCAACGAATACTAACAGGATAAACGGTGATGGCAATGCAGATGATAGGACTAACCGCCGTAATGATCCTCGCGTCCTTCACGATTATTATGGCAGCACTACCGCGGTTCATAGAGAAATTAACGGAAAAGGGCACCGTAGCTACCGATCAGTACAAGAGTGATTTGAGGAAGATACCTACATGGGGCGGAGTTGCGATTCTTGCAGTGGTCTTCCTGCTCTTTAGTGTACCCATTCTGTTTGAATACCTTCCGCTTCCTTTTTCCGTTCCTCTTCGGGTAACGGATGTGGATTGGGCAATACTGATAGTAGCGGGCTTGTTTGGTGCTTTTGGTTTAGTTGATGACTTTGTGGATGTTGGAAGACCTTTAAAGATACTCATGCTTTTCTTCTTCTCGTACCGGTTAATCTTTGCTATTGAATCAACAATGGTTACGGTTCCGTTAATCGGAAGCTTTTATTTTGGCGCCTATTATCTCTTTCTGATCGTTCCTATTTATGTATTAGTAGCAGCGAACCTCGTGAACATGCATTCTGGATTAAATGGTCTGGCATCGGGACTATCGGGGATGATACTAACATTCTTATTGGTAAAATTCATGATGGCAGGATATGCCGGCGTTTTTGTCCTGAGTTGTCTTGTCGGAGCCGTTGCAGGCTTCCTCTGGTATAATCGGTATCCCGCCAGAATTTTTATGGCTAATATTGGCGCTTTGTCCTTAGGAGCGGCTATCGGTGCTGCGATTGTGGTATCTGGCTTTCTGGTATCCGGGTTCATCATGTTTATACCGCATACGATTAATTTCCTGATGTACGCATACTGGCGACTCATGCACAAGCTTCATCCAGAGGAGGGGAGATGGAAGATAGAGAAGTTCGGGAGCGTTCGTGAGGATGGGACGCTTGAGGTTCCGAATCCATTGACACTGAAATGGGTGCTGCCCTATTATTTCAAAATGACTGAGAAGCAAGCGGTGCTGGCGATGTACGCGTTAACATTGCCTTTTTGCGTTATTGGGCTGCTTATTCCGTATTGATTTCATTTTGACGAAAACGTAAAGGCCTTATCGCTGCGTATCGAAAGCCATTAGCACGTTGCTGTTCACAGTTCAACGATCTGAAGACCAGTAACATTTATTCTGTTTCTTATCTTCATGACAAATCAGTCACAGTACTGTGTCACATTCAGCCGTTCACTTTGTATTCACTTTTTTTTCCGCTTCATCGGTTTCTCAAGGAAAGTGGGGGAAATATAAACCCCAAAATCAACGGCTCTAACGATCTTTGTCTCGGGATGATATCCGCTGACAAATTGAAGAGATCAATTCTTCTTTATTTTTCAAGTTCCACGCGTATGTCATCGATGAACCAGCCTTCGTAGTTATTGTAATCTTCATCGACTGTAGCGAAGCAGAACCGTATCTTAATTGGATTACCAACCGGAAGAGCTATTGTTCTGGTTCCCGCTCCTGAACCTTCAGGTAGCTTCTCTAACAGTGTCCATGCACCACCATTTACGGATACCTCCACCAGCTTCTGATCGCAGTATGCCCACGGTTCGGTTGTCCATGATGACCAGAAGTTAAGTGTAGCATCGGTTGCATTCGTAAGATATATCGTCTTAGAGACCAAGCATCCGTCATTTGCGCTTCCTGTGTCGTAAGTACCGGTGGTTTCCTGTCCGTACCACCAGCTGTGCGTTGCACTCTCCGAGCTTCTTTCGGTTATATGCCACAGACCCTCTTCATCCCAGTACGCTTCACTCCATTCAACGTCTTCCATGGTATCGCTGAGCGTCGAAGTATCGGATTGTGCACGGATTGTGAATGTTCCGTTCATTGTTGGTGCTGTTCCCAGCTCGTAGGCGGTATCAGAGAATTGGATATTGGTAAGGCTCATCCGGCTTGTTTCGCCGGGTTCACCACTAACACTGACGTTAAGCAGTACGATTGAGCCTATTGAACCGTCTTGCAGCCCGTGTTCAGTTTGCCCGTCATACACTATTGAAACCCTAGTCCCCCATGCAAAGTTGTTCATACTCGGACTATCCCAGAAAGAGGTCAGAGCACCTTTCTGAACATCGACCACACTAAAAACATCATTGTTGTAGACTACATCAAAGATCATACTTATAATCGGGCCATCCTGCACATTTGTTATGGTAACAGGGATCACTACATATGTGCCCTGATTTCCGCTAACATTGGCAACGCCAACAGTATCAGCGGTAGACAGTGCGAAAGCATGTGGTGCACATACCGCAAATAGAGCAGCAAGTAATCCTATGGTTAAGATTAATGTCAAGCCGCTTGTTTCCCTTCTTTTTATTTCATTTCCCTCATGACAGATCATTTTCAATGTTACACTCATCATATTTTTCCATCCTTTAAGCACTTGCATGTTACACATGTACCGGGCGATAATAAAAGAGGGTAAGGAGTTGAGGTAAGAACCTTAAGTCAGTGTTTTATTGGTAAATATGGAAAAAATAAAGTTATTACTCATCTTCTTGCTTTTTGGATATTCTCAAATGTTAATTGCGATGTCATGACTGGAGTATTTCGTGACTTCATTGCGTGTAGATTGCTTTGCGCTGAATATAACTCACCGCATAATTGCTGCTGGGGCTATCAAAATGAAAAGAAATAGCTCAGCAAAAGTCTTGGCTTTTGTATATGCCACGTCTTCTTTTGTGATAAGGAAAACCGAGAGCACTTACTCAATGAACAATCTGTTTAGTTTATTTCTTTTTATCGTCCGATATAAACAGAAGAGAAGTCTTGGCAAGCACAAAGAATCGATATACTGAAGTGCCAACGATCGCCGCCCACAAAGGCATTATGGCTCTTATGCCTGGCAACCCGTTCCACAATGCCATGAGTATTGCGGTCGATAATGCGAGTATCTGAGCTGACTGAACACGCCGAGGATCAAGCAATTCTGCGGTTTGGTCCCCACCAGTCCGTATTTTTCTGGAATCCGCGATGAGAACTAAAAATAGCGAAGAGATCACCACGACGGCAAGTGCGAATGAATGAGATAACGTGCCGTCACCGAATATAACGCCGTTAAAGAAAGACGAAATACCAACAATGAGCAATTGAGCAGTTGCAAACAGTATTTGATGTTTCTGCGGTTTGGACAAGAAACTATCCAGAAGAAATGCCAGTGCCGTTATCAGACCTATTAAAATGTTCTCATTGATCGTAAGCCAGCCCGCAAGCATAAGGAGAAACAGCGAGTCTAACCTTTTCGCCGGAAGCCCCGTGGTACGATTCACCATACGGGCCACAAGAAGGATCCCAAAAAGCATGCTGGTTTTTGGCAGGCCGAAAATAATCAGACCGATGAGCGACAAGCCAGTCGTGACGAATGCCGAGAGATCGTAGTCGGGATCAAGTTCTCGGGCTATCGCCCACGAGAGAAAAACTGCAAGACTAGCAATGAATCCCCACCACGCGCTATCTAAAAAATCTATTCCGGCAATTATCCAAAAAAATGTGGTGGCAAGACAAACAATCACTGATAACAGTGCAATCGCTTTATTTGTCAAGTAATTCAGATCAAGCGGACGCGCTATTGACGTAATCTCATTGATTTTCATTGTAGTATAATTGATGATCCCTTAATAAATGGTAATCTTTTAAAACCTCGATTGAAATTAAACGTGTATGAAAATTCACGCACATTAATCGAACCAGTCGATTTATTCTTCTTTACCGCTAACATTTTCTACTCCGATTTCCACTTCAACGCTTTTTTCAGTCAAACGTGTGGAAGCGTTATTGAACAGTGTGTGTCAGAACTTTTTCGTGATTACGCCTCATCTTTTGAAAGAATTAGTTACAAAATACCCATTCATCAGTTTTTTAGGAGTCTGTTAACCGAAAAGCTTATATATACCCTCCCTTCATCTAATAATCGTGATAAAAATGGCTGAAGTGTCAGGAGCGCCTGTAAACAGGTTAGTTAGGAACGCTGGGACTGAGAGAGTAAGCGAAACTGCCATTAATCTACCTGAGCACCCCTCTTCGGAAGAAAACTCACCTCACGCTATAACATTTCCATTCGAGTGGCGTCATGGTGATACGTTGATAGCTAAAATAGAAAAACTGTCAGAAGATGAGCTAAGAGAGATTGTAGAAAAGAATAATGGGGCAAAGGACAAACTGGTTTGTGCCATTTGTGGCGAACAAAAGAAACTGGTTTTTCGAAAGGAATCCGGTAATGTTTCCCATCTTATCTGCGTGGATTGTACTATTCGTTATGTGCATAAAGCACGTGAGTTAAAAAGTTGAGGGTAAAATTAGATAATTAATCGGAAAAATTTGAAACGAATTAATCTTTCACTTATGTGGTGGCAACGTATTAGCAACTACTTTGACTACAACAGTTTCGAGACTGGAGAGAAAAAAAAGATACGGAGTTCTCTCGGGCTTTTATGTACTCTTTAATTTGCCCCTTCAATTTTCTTCTTGTTGTTTCAACGTTTCTATGAACGTATCCGTGTGAACCGCAGGTAATGTCAGCACTTCCAGTTTCCCGCCGGCGGTCACTGCAATGGCTAACTTCATAATTACTTCATCGCTTTCGGCT
>CAYUEX010000126.1:0-4906 GCA_964443855.1 uncultured Halobacteria archaeon
TTTATACCTTCTATTAGCAAGATCAGTATAAGCAGATGAAACTTTCGCAGACGAGTACTACTGTTCCTGGTAGAAGAAGCATATTTGTGAGACTCCTCGTAGTAATGCTATCTCTATCCATCATCTCTGGAGGGGTTATTTTAATAGGCATTTCTTTTAAATCCGCTAGTTTTGGTACAAATGAACTGTTTAGGACAGGTCTCAATTTATATTCCATGACCATCCCTTTTGTTTGCGTAGCTTCTTTTTTTATCGCCAAGGCATTTACAGAACCGATAATGCAGTTGATAGAAGGAACGAGAGCCGTATCAGAAGGAAAATTCGATTATGAGCTGAATATAAAAACGGGCGACGAAATTGAAGAGTTGGCAAATACGTTCACCGAGAGTAAAGCCGGAATGGAGAGCTTTGTTTACACCGTGGCACATGACTTAAAGACGCCACTTGTTACCATCCAGGGTGTTGCCGGGATGCTCAAAAAGGATCTGGAAGAGGGGAAACGGGAGCATGTGGAACTCGATTTGCAATATATCGAGGATGCTATTACAAGAATGGACGGCCTTTTACATGATACCATAAAATTCTCTCAAGTCGATAGTGTGGAAAATCTACCAGAGTGTGTCTCATTTAGCGACCTTGTCCAAGACGCATTGGAACTGACCAAAGCAAAGATAGAAGCGATGGGCGTGGAAGTATTCGTGGCTGAAGATTTCCCCGTCGTCTACGTGGATCGCAGAAGGATTGTCGAGGCACTAGTAAATCTCATTACCAACAGCACAAATAATATGGGTGAGCAACCGTATCCAGCGATACATATTGGACATCGCGTTGATGACGGCCAAACAGTGTTCTTCGTGAAAGATAATGGCATAGGTATTGAGCCGAGCCAGCACGAGAAAGTTTTTGGGCTGTTTTACAAGGTAGATAGAGAGAGTAAAGGCACAGGTGCGGGATTGGCTATCGTGAAGCGAATAATCGATAGACATGGGGGTCGTATTTGGATCGAATCGGAGGATGAGAAAGGGTGCACGATTTGTTCTATCTTACCTTGTGCCACATAGATGAAAAAAATGGAGGAGGAAAAGACAGTGATTTTACTTGTGGAAGATGAGGAAGCACATGCGATGCTTACTATGCGAACGCTTGAAGAAGAAGGGGTGGATAATGAGGTCCATTGGGTTACCGATGGAGAGGAAGCGCTGAACTATTTGTTCCGAACCGGCAATTATGCTGATAAAGTCAGCAGCCCACGTCCAGATTTGGTTATTCTTGACTTGCGACTGCCTAAATGCGATGGTCATGAAGTACTCGCTGCAATAAAGCAATCTGAAGATTTGAAAGTTATACCCGTAGTGGTGCTCACCACATCGGAAAACGGCGAAGATATGACGAAGGCATATAGCAATCACGCCAACAGCTATCTTGTAAAACCTTTAGGCTTCGGGGAGTTCTCTGAAATGATACGAGAATTGCGCTCTTACTGGCTTGTACAGAACAGACACCCTTCTAGCTATCAACAAAGGCAAGCATAGCGTAGCGTGGAAAAAAAGGAGCTTCATTACTGAACTCAGTAAGATCTGCATTTCGCATGGTGATGATGATGAAGAGGTCTTTGAATTACAGAAATCAATCCTAAAAAGAGAGAGAAAAAGTGGATTTTAAAATTTACTCTGGCTTTCGGTAGAAGTAGTAACGGACAACCTTTAAGTTAGGTATTTTTTCTGATTATCGTTGATTGCAAGATGCGCATAATGGATAAAATAGTAGCCTTCGGTGTGCTTCATGGGGGCCTTATCCTCGTCCATTCTTTTCACAGGTAAGTTAGTGCCGTGGAGTGCAATATATTGAGGATTTTGATAAACATCCATTTATAGGAGAGTAGCTTAAGAGGCACTGCTCAACGTGTCATTATGCTGCGTTTTTTTTCCTTTTTTGCCTTTAAACGGTTTATTTTCCCTCCCTTATTCCGTTTTTGTCGATAGCTCACGCTCGACTCGCTAGATCGCACCCCGCTTCTTGAGCGTGCAGAGCTGGTAGAGGTTAAATCCGATCGCGGTAAAGATCATCTTGACGTTAACCCTTGGTACTGCGGTAACCAAAACGTGCGACGCATTAAAGACACGTTTGACGACCGCGTAGTGCCGTTCACCAGGCGCCCGCTTTCTGCTGATTCTGCGATTCCGCAATTTATCCGGAATGCTGAGTGGATGATCTCGTGCACCGCGTTTCATCGTCGCGGAGTAGCCGTTAGGCACGGAGCCGTGATAGCCGCGATCGCGGTACACGATCTCACCTTCCTTTGAGAGGTCTACCTGGCTGTCGTGAACTGCTGCGGTGGTCGTTTCGAGCTCTCGAATGAGCCAAAACTCCGTATCCACTTTGCTGTGGAGCTTGTAGCCGAAATAGGATTTGTTGCCTTTCTTTGTCCATGAGCCATCCTTGCTCCTCCGCGTCTTCGCATCGCCCCCGCGAGGCGTATCCGCTTTTGTATGCCCCGGATCAGCGGTAATAAATGTTGCATCCTGAACAACTCCTTGCTTGACTTTCAGCCCGAGTGAATCAAGTTGCCTTTGGAGTTCTGTCCAGATCGCTCGATCCTTCCCAGACCCGGCTAGCCGTTCCCTGAAGTTCCAGACCGTTGAATAATCTGGAATAGTCTCTGGAAATCCGAGAAATTTCCTGAACGAGAGCCGATCCGCGACCTGCCTCTCCAGTTCCGGATCGGAGAGCCCGTGCCACTGCTGGAGCACGAGCAACTTCACCATCACCACCTCATCAATATTCGGTCTCCCGCCTCGTTCGCTCTTGTTCTCGTACAGCGTGCCAACAATCGGGCGAAACGCTTCCCAGTCAATCAACGACTCTATCTCCGCGAGCCGATCGCCAAGGCGCTTCACTCGCTCATACTCCTCATTAAACGCGAAATCAGTAAGGGATTTCATGAATAGAACTATGCTAGCGATCGCTTATGTACTTTACGGTCTCAGCAGCAGGGGTTTTTCAAAATTCTCTATTGTACATGCTACACGAAAGTGCGCGATAGTAATTATGATAGGTTGACGTGATAAAAGACACCTTTTAAGTGCTGATTACGCAGGAAAAGGAGGGCGATTTATGTAGAGTTGTAATTATGCGAAATGTAGCGGCAACGTATCTGCGGAAAATGTTTACAACACCGTGCCGGTCCTTAAGAAAGGGGTGCTCAAACAAAAGGAGCAAAATTAAGTTGATGATAGCCACCCTCTTCTTTTCCTTTTCCCGTTCCTTTTCCTTCTCCTGCAGCCGGCAAAGATGAAATATTATGAAGGACTGTGTAAGGCTTAACACCATAAATATTGAGCGTCCCGTTGATGGGAATAAAGCGAAGATGAACATCAGCCATCTCGCAGATCTCGTTTTTTAACTTCGTCGAAGGTTTCAAAACACCTACTAACACATCATTTGTTGTCCTCATCCATGAAACCACTTCGGAAAGGGTTTCCCTTATCTCATCCTCTGAGTACACATTCAGCCTGGTTAAGCCAAGGACATGCAATACCGGCTTTTTTAGTCCATTATAAACCTCAAAATGTTTATTAAAGCGTTTTCTTAAGGACTCCACATCTGCATCGGTATAGGATAGATAGTGATCTACCAGTCTTTCGTTTTTGGTGATGGGAGGAATCCGCAAGTTGCTATCGAGCGTTTCTTCACTAACGTAATCCAGAAGAAGCTTCTTCACGGAAGAAAAGTATGAACCTTCCTCAGGCATGTAAATAACGCCACAGTCATTCATCAGGAAATTGGCAATTGAGTGGAACAAGACCGGTCTGTAAGCCCAACTGATACTATCCTCCGCTAGTTCTAATAACACAAAGCTTCCTCGTGGGTAGCCACCAATCATTCTATCTAAACCCATTATACCCGTGGAATAATTCCCCGGTAGAAGATCTCCACCCTCGTTCTTAATTACATTATGTCTGCCACTCTCTAAGTCCGAAGCGGTAGTTACAAAATGATTGAACTTACCATCTTCCAAGGTAAAGGGATAGTTACTGCGGAAAACCTTAACACCCCGTATCTTATCGATAAATACCCTTCTTACGATTCTCTCGTCTATTTGTCCCTTTTCTAATCTTAAAATACAGTCAACGAGGTAATCCAATCTTTTCTCGTCGGTATATTCGCTTATTAGAATCAAATGCGTTTTCGTTTTTCGTGCGATGTCCAGCATAGAGGTTTCAAGCTTTTCTACGCTTTCTTTCCCTATTTGAAAGGAAACTGCATCCCAGCTATCTACTATCAAAATTGAGATGTCTTCTTCTGCAACAACGCTGTAGACCGACCTCAAGAAACTGTGCAGGTCTTCATAGAGCACTTGAGACCCGGCTTCAGAAAATTCGGATTGCGTGGCGTCAATAACATTCTTATGTGGGACGCGCTTTTCCAACTCTGGAAACTGTTTATACAACGCTGTCGGGTCAATACGGGTTGAGATATAAACACCTTTCACATTAGGATCAGTCTGGCCTAATCGTTCAAGAAGTGTCATCGCATAGGTCGTCTTCCCCGTGCCCGGAGCGCCTTTAATCAAAATAGTATAGCCCTCCATCGAATTAAGTGCGCTTTCTACTTCATGCATGACTTTTCACCTATGCTTTTTGATCTCGCTTTCTGTATTATATAAATCTTTGGATTGATTAAAAAAAAGTTTAGAGTGGGTTCTGCTTGCATGCTGTCAGATGATGCGAAAAGTGAATGCTCCCCCGTGGTGGTAACTCAGAATCCCCCCGCTCTTGATGTTGCTCCGGCTCTTTTTGCTATTATTTCTTCTATGCCTCTCTTTTCTTTCACGCTTTGCACAGAATTGATGGTACGTGTTTAGCTCCAACTCCAATTACCTCATCCTCCCCACCATCATACCGCT
>CAYUEX010000127.1:0-4827 GCA_964443855.1 uncultured Halobacteria archaeon
GTTATGGCATCTATCTCGAAGAGATTTCTTTCCTTCGCAAAAAGCTTTTTTCTCACCGCAGGAACATCCCGCAACTGCTCAGGAGCAATAATGTCAAAATGCGATAGCTGCAACAATTCCTCTCGAGTGTAACCTAATTTTTGACATGCAATATCATTAACTTCAATGAATGTGCCCGGCTCATCGTCAATTAACGGTGGATGAACAAATACCGCATCGTTGGCATTGTTCAACAATACTCGATACCGTTTCTCACTCGCCCGCAATGCCTCCTCAGCACGTTTGCGCTCGGTGATGTCTATCAACGAAGTGAGGCTCTTTTTCGTACCCGGAATGATATTCACATGAAGAAGGATATCTTTTATCTCTCCTCCTTTGGTGATCAATCTGAACTCATATACTGACGGAGCTTTACTCTCATTGGCTCTCCTTATTTTATGGCGTTCCCTCATCGTCGCAAGGTCTTCTTTTACAATGTGCTCCGTCCAACTTACTTTGCCTTCAACTTCCTCTTTTGTGTAACCCGTAAGTCTCTCGTACTCAGTATTCACAAAGGAAATAGTGGTATCCTCTTCTATAACACAGATAGCCGTTCCAGTATGTTCGAACAGTGTTCGGTACTTCTCTTCACTCGCTCGCAGCGCTTCCTCAGCTCTCTTGCGCTCGGTGATGTCCATGAGGAGATTTAACGTAGCAGGTTTACCTTCCCAAGTGAATACAACCGCATTGACCTCCAGCCACTTGATAGCGCCCTCTTTGGAGATGATCCTGAATGAATAAACAGAGGGGAGGCTTTCTCCTTTCAACCTTTCATGATAGCGTTCCGTCACCATCTCCCGATCATCCGAATGGATAAGCTCCTCAAATGGTTTGTTACGTAATTCCTTCATTGAATAACCTGAAATCTCCGCGGCTTTGGGATTGAAAAACTTAAACAAGCCATCTTGAATCACAAGAATGGCCTCGTTGGCGTTCTCTATCAATAACCGATATTTTTCCTCTGATGCGTGCAGTGCATCCTGTATCTGGATAAGTTTAGTAATATCTAACTCGAATCCGATCATACCGGTAACCGTACCCGTAGCATCTTTGAGTGGCACCTTGTCTAATCGCACCCATCTTTCTCCATCCTTTGAGGTTATTTTTCTCTTTACACCTATCTGTGGTTTTCCACTCTCATAGAACTCTTCGTCACTTTTGATGTAATCCTCAGCTTTGTCCAGAAAGAGTTCTTGGGTTGATTTACCGATGAAATCTTCCGGCTTCTTTCCGTAGCGCTCTGCAAGAAACTCGTTCACATGAACAAACTTGCCGTTACGATTTATGTGAAATATATTCAGTGGCAACGAGTTTAAAATCATCTGATGTTCTTGTTCGACCGCAGCCAATTTATCTTTCGCTCTCTTTTTCTCTACCACCTCACGTATCACATGGGTCAAGGTTCCGTAAAGGCTCTCTAAATCTCCACCTTTTTGCAAATAATGGTTTGCTCCTCTGTTCAGCGCTTCGATCGCTACTTCTTCTCTCCCTCTCCCCGTAAACATGATGAATGGAATAGCGTTACCACCCTCTCGAAGGTTTTGAAGGAATTCCAGACCGTCCATTCCCGGCATCTGATAGTCTGAAATTACCACGTCGTAGTTATTGACGTTCAGGAGTTCGAATGCTTCTATAGGCGAGGTTGCTGAATCGATACGAAAACACTCATTTCCTCTCTCCAAAAACGCTTTTGTCACCTCAAGAAAATAAGGCTCATCATCGACATGCAGTACCTTCACCATGTCACCCATTTTAAAAATAAAATTCCCCCATTTTTTTAATTGTTTAACCCTTTTTACACCATTAGTGATGTATATACTATAAAAATCTTCTTAAAGGATAAAAAAATATTGACCTCAATCAAAAATATTGCTTCCTTTCGTACAGCTGCTAATTCGAAATTACTTGGCACTACCAATCAAACGACATTAAAGCAAATGGGGCAACAGGTTAGTACGCAGGTAGTACGCAGCGATTTGCTATCTGTCATTCTTGAGATCCTACCGTCAGACAAGAAATGCTGCTAACTCCATTAGGGTATACAACGTTATCCAAACAGGAACGAAGAACCAATTGGGAGGAGTGAAAAACGGTTTATTGCGCGTTACCTACCCGATTGGAATTGAAGTCGTGGGAGTCGCAACCACGCCCAATTTTTTCTTTTTCGCTCATCTTTACGATCTTCTCTCTAAATAAAGAGAATCACTTTGTGATCCTTCTCTTACGACTCATTTAAGGCTGGTGACAATGGTAATGATGGCCGCGAGAGCTAATCCCACAAGGGGCACATACAGCATGAATCGAACGGGCATCGTTAACGCGCCGATTACCGAGCAGAGCGGAAAAAGCACGCCGATGAGGGCAATGAGGGCGGCAATAACATACGGTGCATTGGAACGCAAGTGCTGCTCCATCGGTTCAGGTTCGCATTGCGAGTCCCCTTCTACATATCGATCCACGATGTCCGGAAGGTTCCGGACGAGTTTTACCGATGCTTCGCTGAACCGCTTATAACCGCGTTTGAGTTCCGCTTTGATAAGTGACTCTACACTAAACTGTTCCGCCATTGCTTCCCGTAGGTCAAAATAGCGGTACAGATTGTCGCAGACACCTTCAACAAGTAAGATCGCACGCTCAAGCACGATAAATGCACGAGGCGCCGGGAGACCGTACTTGATGGAGAGTCGCGCAAGGTTGTCTCCCTGACCCTTCGCGTAGCGTGCTGCTTGAAACTTCTCAACTAACTCATCGAGATCCGCGTAAAAGGCGTCAACGTCGAGATCCCGCTCTTTCACACCAACAAGTCGCAAGAAACCTTTCAGCGCTTTGCTCACATCTCCCTGATAAAACGCGTAGAACACTTCAAGTGCATCGAGCTTTACCTCTTCCCTGAGCCGTCCCACCGCTCCGAAATCGAGCAGCGCGATCTTCCCGTCATCGAGGAGAACGATATTACCGCTATGCGGATCCGCATGATAAAACCCTTCTACATACACCATTTGCAGAAAAGCCTTCGTAATGAGGTTTGCGTAATACCGCGCTTGCTCGTCATCAAGTACGGGACGTGATGAGACCGTTTTACCTTTGATAAAGTCCATCACGATTACTTGATTGTTCGTATATTCCCAGTGCACACGGGGAATCACCACCGTCTCCCAATCCTTGAAGATACGTAAAAAGCGCTCTATATGTAGCGCTTCGAGTCGCATATCAATTTCGTTCTTGAGCATGGTGGTAAGCTCGTCAACGATGAGCTGCGCATCGAAACCCTTCACGCGTAAGAGCTTTGCGCCAAAAGGAAGTAACAAGGCGAGCAGCTTGAGGTCTGCATCTATGACCCGCTCGATCCCCGGCTTTAAGATCTTCGCCGCCACCTCGTTTCCATTCAGCGTCGCACGATAAATCTGCGCTATCGAGCCACTTGCTAGTGGCTCTTTGTCGATCTCATCGAAGACATCCTCTAACCGTTTGCAGGTTGAAAACCGCTCGCCCGTCTCTTCCGAGATGCACTCACACGGGAAGATCACCGATTCACTTACTTCATCGAAGGGCATCGGTGCAACTCCCGCCTGTAACGTCTGAAGCTCCGCAATGATCGGCGGGGGCACGATATCTGGGCGTTGGCTCAATAATTGACCAAGCTTTATGAACGTGGGTCCAAGTTCTGTGAGTGCCAGTCTCAAGCGCTCACCTTCTTCTTCCCAACCTTCTGCCGGTGCACAGAGCGGTTCCGCTGCGATGCCACCTTTCGCGAAACTGCGGTAGAAGTTCAGAAGTGATCCGATGAGGTGATACTTCAGTACTATCAGGATGATTTTAAAAACACGCTTGATACGTTCAAACATATTTTTTAGCCCTTCAATCTATTGCCCTGTATAAGAGGAATGTCAACAGTTACACTATTCCGTAGCCTTACCTGCAGCCATTCAATAAACGCTTTTTCTGCACACTATTCGACCGGGACTTTTTCTTTCTTCTCTTTCTTCTCCCCTTCAAGATCTTCCTTATACTTCTCCAACAAGCTTATTTCTTTCTCTATCACCTTTGTTACGCTTCTCAGTGTGTTGATCCGCATATCGATGATATTCGTAGCGAGTTTCGACGGTTTCGGGATCGTATTTGGAAGCGATTCAACAAAATCACCTGCGATCTCAGCAGCTACCTTGAGAGGGATAAAAGTTACTCCTGCGAGTGTCTTCACCGCTTTACCTAAATCCTCCTCCCAACCGCCAATAATGCAGTAATAGCCGCCGAAGAGCTGATATTCTTTCGCAACGGGACATTGTGGGCACGTACAACCCTGTCGCTTTATAGCACAATCACTGCCACCGCGAGCACAGTAGAGCCCCTCCATGCCTTCTTTCATGCAGTCATTATAGCTCGGACAGGTTGCGCAGATACACTTCTTTACATTTTCCTCCGTGTCAGGAACCTTCATTTTTACTACTCCTTTAACTAATATGTCATACATGAGACAAAGTAAACCTTACGCAACAGTGGAGAGCAATAGGATAAATTAGGGCGGGATGTAAAGCTTCAATAGCACTTCCTCTTCAAATCGTTATTCGATACGTGTTCATTCGTTCACCTAGCTCAACCGGAAATGTATCGATCGCCTCGTTTGCATCTTCCCCGAATTTTGAAGTAGCGAGGGAAAGGTGTAAAAAGGGAAAAGAAGGGGCGTTAACGAAGTGTTTAAACGCCCAGGTCGGGATTTGAACCCGAGTCCAAGCCTCGACAGGGCTCGATGATAGGCCGCTACACTACCCGGGCTTTTATTCTTTATAC
>CAYUEX010000128.1:0-4813 GCA_964443855.1 uncultured Halobacteria archaeon
GGAAGGGAAGCTCTGCTCATTGAGGAAAAGTTCATCCGGCTCGATGGAACCGTCATAGATGTGGAGGTGATGGCAATTCCAATCATTCATCACGACCAACCCTCAATGCAAGTGGTTTTCCGTGACATCACCGAGCGTAAACAAGCAGAAGAGGCGCTGCGGGAAAGTGAAAAAAGATTCAAGGACCTGGCCGAGCTACTACCACAAACCGTCTATGAGTTGGATACAAAAGGCAATCTCATATACGCAAATCAGACAGGATTAGAAATATTTGGTTACACAAAGGAAGATTTAGAAAAAGGTTTGACTGGCTATCAAATGTTTATCCCCAAAGATCACGATCGAGCTGTTAACAACGTGCGAAAAGTGTTGAATGGACAGCAATCTGCAGTTAATGAGTACACTGCACTTAGAAAAAATGGCACGACATTTCCGGTAATTTTATATGGAACGCCCAGAATGCACGATAACAAAATTGTTGGAACACGTGGTGTTATTGTAGACATCACCGAGCGCAAGCGTGCGGAAGAGGTTCTAAAAAGATATCAATCCATGGTGGAGTCTGCCCGTGATGTTATCTTTTTTAAAGATTTAGAAAGTCGTTATGTTGTTGCCAACTCCAAAACTTTAGAGGCTTTTGGGTTATCTCGTGAGGAAGTTATTGGAAAGAATGATTACGAAATAATGCATAACAAGGAAGAAGCTAAGAGAAATATAGAAGATGACCAAGTTGCCTTCAGGACTGGTAAACCTACAGAAATCCTAAAGCAAATGCACAGTGTAGATGGAAAGGAATTTTGGTTCCAAGCTATAAAAGTTCCACAGTTTGATGACAATGGAAATGTTATAGGAGTTATTGGTATTGCAAGGGACATTACCGGGCGTAAGCGTGCCGGGGAGGAACGAGAGTGTTTCCTGCGGGAGCTGGAAGCGAAGAACGCCGAGATGGAGCGGTTCACCTACACGGTATCTCACGACCTTAGGTCGCCGCTTTTTGCCATCCAGGGCTTTGCCACTATCGCGAGAGAGGATGTAGAGCAGGGCAAACTGGAGAATTTGGCAAGCAATTTAAAAAAGGTAGAAAGCGCATCTGAGAAGATGGACCGCCTTTTGAATGACACACTGAAACTCTCTCGTGTCGGTCGAATGGCAAATCCGCCAGAAGACGTTCCGTTTGGCAATATTGTCGATGAAGCATTGGAGCAGGTGGCAATGCAGCTAAAATCGAGTGGCGCGGACGTTGCTCTGGCAAAGGACTTCCCCTCTGTTCATGTGGACCGGGAGCGAATAGAGGAAATGCTGGTGAATCTTATCGGGAACAGTATAAAGTACATGGGCGAGCAGCCCAACCCGAAGATAGAGATCGGCTATCGTGTCGAGGGTGAAGAAACGGTATTTTTCGTGAAGGATAACGGGATAGGGATTGATCCGAGTCTCCACAATCAAGTCTTCGAGCTGTTCTACCAGGCGGATAAGAGAATTAAGGGCACCGGTGCAGGGTTAGCCATCGCGAAACGGATAGTTGAGGTGCACGGAGGTCGCATCTGGATAGAATCAGAGGAAGGTAACGGCTGCACGGTCTGTTTTACGTTGCCCGTGCGTGCAATAAGTGTAGACTAGACTAAACGTAACGCTCTACGTGCGCAATTCGAAAAAGTAGTAGTATTATTTATTCTGAAGGTGAACTTACCATCAGCAGATTAAGATGATAAAAGCAGGGATAATAGGCGGAGCGGGCTACACCGGTTTGGAGTTACTTCGATTGCTCGTGCAGCATCCCGAGGTGACCATTTCGATTGTAACCTCCAGAAAACACAAAGGGGAGCGGGTAAGCGAGGTTAATCCGCACCTGTTCCCGTTCATCGAGCTTGAATACGAAGACGTGGATCCAAAAGAGATCGCGGATCGGAGCGATGCGGTTTTTGTTGCGGTTCCTCACGGCACTGCTATGGACTACGTGCCGGCGTTAATGGAACGAGGCGCGCGAGTAATAGACCTGAGCGCAGACTACCGCCTGAAACGAGCAGATTACGAACGGGTGTACAAACGAGAGCATAAGGACAAGAAAGAGCGCAAAGCGGTCTACGGACTGACGGAATTGCATCCTGAAGTCGCAGAGGCGACGTTAGTGGCAAATCCCGGTTGCTATCCCACGGGAGCGATACTTGCGGCTGCACCGCTGGTGAAAGCGGGACTGGTGAAACAGATTGTATTTGATTCGAAATCGGGCATTTCAGGTGCCGGCGCAGAGCCGTCCGGGACGTCTCATTTCCCTAACCTCGCAGAGAATATGATTCCGTACCAAGTAACTGCGCACAGGCACGTCGCGGAGATGCGGCAGGAGTTAGGCGTGACTGTTAGCTTCACACCGCATGTCATACCGTCTATAAGGGGCATACTCACCACAGCGCACGTCTTCCTGAACGAACGCATTTCAAAGGCTCATGGCGAGATCGAAGAGATATACCAGCAGTTTTACAAAGGTAAACGATTTATAAGACACAGGAGAGGAGTGCCATCTTTGAGTTCCGTGAGAGGTACGAACTTCTGCGATATTGGATTTGAAATTGAGAGGGAGAGCGATCGGATCGTGGTGATGTCAACTATTGACAACCTCGTTAAAGGTGGTTCCGGTCAGGCGATCCAGAATATGAATGTAATGTTCGACTTCGACGAGGCGGCGGGGTTGTGGTTTCCGGGATTGGTACCGTGAATAAGGCGGTGCGTAACTGCGTGAGTACCGCTTCTACCCGTTTTGATAGTCCTAGAACTCCTCTGATCACGTAAAAGAACCGTCGATTTTAAGTCCTCCATCGACCTACTCTTGAATTATGAACAGAATAGGGAAGGCAATTAGGATGGAGCGAATCCTCGATCGGAGGACTCGTAGGGCGGTCATCGTGCCTATGGATCACGGGATGACCGTTGGTCCGATTCCTGGGCTTATCGATCTACGTGAAGCTGTGGACAAGGTGGCGGAGGGCGGTGCAAACGCAGTTCTTGGTCATATGGGCTTACCACTCCACGGTCACCGAGGCTACGGTAGAGACATTGGTCTCATTATCCACTTATCGGCCAGCACCAGCCTCGGACCTGACCCAAATCACAAGGTTCTGGTGACCGAGGTGGAGGACGCGATCAAGATCGGAGCAGACGCAGTGAGCATACACGTAAATGTCGGAGCAGATGACGAGGCAGAAATGCTTGCAGACCTCGGCTGGGTAGCGCGAACGTGTGATAACTGGGGTATGCCGCTTCTGGCAATGATGTACCCACGCGGTGCAAAGGTGAAGTCAGAGCACGATGTCGAGTACGTCAAGCATGCGGCACGCGTTGGAGCAGAACTTGGTGTCGATATCATCAAGACCAACTACACGGGCACGCCCGATACGTTCAAGGAAGTGGTAGACGGATGTCAGATACCCGTGGTGATCGCAGGCGGGCCGAAGATGGGTACAGAACACGAGTTATTTGAGATGATCTACGATGCGATACAGACGGGAGCCGCAGGTGCGTCTATCGGACGAAACGTCTTTCAGGCTGAGAACCCAACGCTGCTGGTCAGGAAGATCTCGAAGATCGTGCACGAGAACTATACCGTGGAAGAGGCGGAAAAGCTCGAGCTGTGATTTGTGTGAGGCAGCTCGCATCAGATTATGTTTAGTTCCGCGTATCCTTCCGATTGGCATATTGAAAACGGTGAAGATAGCTGTTAGTGCACCTGCTCGTGTGCACCGAGGGGAGCTCGGCTTTTCCACGCCAAGCTTTGATGTACTCTTTCTTCGAGCAATAGATACTTGACCTATAGCTTTTCCAACAGGGCTAAATTTACTTTACACGAAACGGGCCGATAACAACGACATGGCAATCAATACGGTAAAATGGGAGCTTAAAGTCGAGAGAAGCCCCGGTAGACCCCCCAAAGGGTTAAAGCTTCTATCTTTATCACCCATCTGAAGTTCCTGTCACAGATGGAAGTCGATCAGGAGGTTTATAGCGTTCAAAGCGTTCCGAGCGTATCCGAAGTCGTTAAAGGCGATTTGGATGGGGGTGTAGCCCTAACCAGATACGCTCTTTTAGCCGAAGCACCGTTATTATCAGCTACAAGTTAAAAAATACTGGCACGATAATAGTACAATAGTACCTATAGCAACCCATAACACCAATAATTTTATAAGTAACACTGCCGGTTCATAAAACTTGTATTTCATTCTGACGAGTTGAAGGGTGATAAAATGCGTTTTTTCATAATTTTCTTTGATTATTGATAGATTAAATCCATTTATTTTGTTAGTGTAATCGTCTAATTCTGACGGAAAATATTTTCTGTAAAACATAACGTAGTTTTCATTATTCCTATATCTGTCTACAATTGGTATTTCTAACCCCAAAAAACATTTAGAAGGACGAATGGTTTGGAGTAACAATAACACATCAATTATAAAAAATACAAAAGTAATACCTAACCATATATAGACCGCCTTGTTGATGTCTGATGAATTCGTGGTCAAGAATGCTTTTTTTATTGTGTAGATAAGCAAAGGAAAGAATACGCCTAGACCTGCAATCAAAATACTCGCTTTGTTATCTACGATAGAAATACGATTTTCGAGATAGTTTATCGCATATTTTAGGAAATCTATTAATTGCTCATCGTTATTATTCCTCGGTGCATTAGCACCGTTTATTCCCCTATTATCATCATTTGGCGATTGGCTACCACCTCCAGTGGTTTCCTGTGGCGTTTCCCCGACCGTATTACATTCCTCCGAAGATTCCTTTTTCCGACAACAGACTAAACAAGAGATTAGAC
>CAYUEX010000129.1:0-4733 GCA_964443855.1 uncultured Halobacteria archaeon
GTAACGTACGCCTTCTCAGCACCGAGGTTGACCGTAACCTCTATAACGCCATCAATCTTTCTGAGCGTGTTTTCAATTGTCTTGACACACATCGCGCATGTCATCCCCCCGATCTTCAGCGTTGCTTTTTCATTGATTACGGTATAGCCTGCGTCGGTCACTGCTTGCTCTAAACCAGCGAGTTGTATTTTCGCAGTGTCATAATCCACCGTGGCAGTCTCAGTTCCGAGATTCACCTGCGCATCCGCAACACCGGCCTGGCTCAGGAGTGATTTTTCAATGGTCGTAGCGCAGGTTGCGCACGTCATTCCTGAAATCTTGAGTTCCGCCTTCTTTTTGCGCTCTTCTGCCATTTTGCACTTCCAGTAACCTTTATCAGTAAACTCCTTTTCACGATAGTGTCGATGGTTTAAACCAAAGCTATATGAAGTGCTCGAATCGGTCCTTTTTCGCCTTGCAGATAGGGCACACGCCCGGCGGGCCATCGCGTGCACATAAGTAGCCACAGACGCGGCAGCGCCACACGGGGAGCGGGAGCGTCGACAGGGTAACGGGTCCTTGCTCGGGCTTCGTCCTTTCTTCAACCGGTGGCCGCCGCTCAGGTATTGGCCCCGCACGCTTTTCGCCTTTAACGACACGCTCAGATACGTAAAGGCCGCAATAACAGGCGTCGTATTCCTCGATATCCTGGTCTCGATAATCGCAGGGACAGATAATATCAAGATCGTCCGCTTTATCGCCCGAAGCTAACCGGCACGGGCATGCCCAGTAGCCGTAGCGCTTCTCGTTGACGAGCAGTCCTCTGACCAGATCCGTGGTATGCTCAACATCGGGATTCAGATGGTATCCTCCCGCTTCCGCCTCTCTATTCAAACGCGCATAGAGCTTTTGCACCTCAGCATCAGTTACCTTTTCATCAGTCATGTTCCTAAGACCTCCCGAATACGTTTTTCCTGATAGCCTACAATGCTCGTTGTATCATCAATCACGAGCGTAGGAAAGGAGCGTGAGGGATTATAACGCGCTACCTCATCTACGACTTTGGCTTTTTCCTTGCCATCCAGTAAATCAACATAAACGTACTGGAAATCCACACCTAACTGTGTGAGCAGCTTCTTCGTCTTCTTGCACCACACACAGGTGCTTAACGCATAGAGCACAACATTCCCTTTATCCTTCCCCTTGACGTGCACCATATCCATCGGATCACACCACCGGTCAGTTTTGAACTTTATTCATATTCTATTAGTTGGGCAAATGAATAAATAGTTATCGTAATTTCTGAATAGTTCATCCTGCGCCTCGAAGCGATCCCAAATGGTGTTCATGCCATCCTTTTTTAGTCGGTCATACAATCTACGAACCGATTCGTGGTGCGAAATCATATTTCCCTCCATTCTAACTAACTTTCTTTCTCATGCTCATTGTATGTGCTACCACCTTACCATTACTCAAAACCTTTTGTTCATTCAAAGAGAAATAATACCTGTAGATTTCCTGGGGCTCAAAAAAGGATGAAGAACAACAAACAAATGGCCCGTAACGGCAACCGAAAATTGAGCGACGCTTTTCAAAAAACGCTCAGAAATTTTGGGACCGTACTTCCCATGATACTTGGCGTTGTCTTACTGTTAGGTCTTTTCCGCGTATTCGTGACAAATGAGATGATTAATGCCGTATTCACCGGGAATGTGTTACGCGATACCGTATTTGGCGCACTCATTGGCAGTATCTCTGCGGGAAACGCTATTGCCAGTTACATAATAGGTGGCGAGCTGCTCAAAGAGCAGGTAAGTCTCTTTGCGGTAGCGGCGTTCATCGTGGCCTGGGTTACGGTTGGCGTCATTCAATTTCCCGCAGAAGTCGCGATTCTTGGGAAGCGATTTGCCATTGCCCGTAATCTCCTCTGCTTTATGCTCTCTATTCTGGTTGCACTCGCTACGGTTACGACACTCATGGTGATAACATGAACGGGAAAGGGGAAGGAAAGGGAAAAGGACAAGGACAAGGAAAAGAAGAAGGAAAAAGCAAAAAGGAAAGCCACTCTGGACTCTACTTCTTGGGCTCGGTTATCCTGCTCTACATCCTTCTGCTTCTGGTCAAAGCAGACCGTATCTGGCAAGCGCTCAACGTCAGTGGCGAGGTACTATTCCAGATAGTCCCCGTATTGGTGCTCATCTTCGTTTTTATGCTCGTTCTGAATTATGCTATCACGCCCAAAACGGTCTCGAAATACGTGGGGCAGGGGTCGGGCATCAAAGGCTGGCTCTTAGCGATAACGACCGGGATGCTGAGCCATGGACCCATATATATCTGGTACCCGCTATTGAAAGAACTCCAAGATCAGGGTATGCGCGACGGCTTAATTGCCGCTTTTCTTTACAACCGGGCGATAAAACTCCCGCATCTGCCCTTGATGGTCTATTACTTCGGGTCGGTGTTTGTTGGTCTGCTGCTCATTTACATGGTTATTGCCTCTGTTATTGTGGGTAAACTTGTTGAAATACTCGCAGAGTGAGCGGGAGACTTATCGCACCGAGTGCTGCAGTACAGTACCATATTGACGTATGGGTTGAACCAAGGCGTGGGGGTAAAAAATGATTTTAACTTTTAGCGCAATTAATAGTCATAGTCAAAAAATGGTTCAGAAGAATGCGGAAATAGTGACCACACCACGAAATCGCCGCGCGTTGTGCGGCATATGCTCTGCCGGCTGCGGGGTTGTTGTAACGTATGACGACGAAGGCAGAATAGCCAATGTGGAGCCTGATGAACGTTCAGAACTGGGCATTATTTGCAAATTAGGCGAGCAATCTCCTGAGATCGTTTACTCCGAAGATCGTGTTTTGTATCCCTTGCGACGCCGGGGCGAGAAAGGCACGTATGATTTTGAACGAATCTCCTGGGATGAAGCCTACGACATCATTGTAACAAATCTGAACGAAATTAAGGCGCAGTCTGGACCCGAGGCAACGGCTATCTATACCGGCTCCGGCAGTTTCGAACTTTCTCTCTGTGACGTTTACCAACCGAAGGATGTTGCCGTTTCGTCAGCCTCAAGCGTGCTGTTCCCGTTTGGCTCCCCAAACACCATGGGTGTGGGCGCACTGTGCTACGTTTCGTTTGCCATGATCGCGCCGCATGTCACGATGGGCGGAATGTACATCACCATGTTCTCGGATTTTGAGAATAGCGACCTCATCGTGGTCTGGGGCACCAATCCAGCCACCGATTTCCCGCCACTTACGCTCAAAAAGCTTACGGGGGCGCATCATCGCGGGGCTGAGGTCGTCGTCATTGATCCGCGTCGCACGAAGACGGTCGAACTCACCGATGCCGAATGGGTTCCGATACGGCCCGGAACAGACGGTGCGCTCGCGTTGGGTATGTGCAACGTGCTCATTGCGGAAGAACTCTACGATGAGGATTTTGTTCGCGACTGGACGCTGGGTTTTGATGAGTTCGATCAATACGTGCAGCATTTCAGACCGGAAGTTGTCGAGCGAATTACGGGTGTTCCGGCTGATACGGTCATCTCATTAGCGCGACGGATCGCGAATGCGAAGGGCGCTGCACCAGCAATGTACAGCGGGCTTGAATACAGTGACAGCGGCGTACAGGCAATTCGGGCAACGATGGTGCTCTGGGCGCTCGCGGGGCAACTGGATGTCCCCGGAGGACGCTGCTTCACCATGCAAGAGAACATCTTCCCTATTAACCGATCTGAGTACATTGCGAATCCCGATTTGAAAAATGCGATTGGCAAAGATCGTTTTCCGGTTTACACCGCGTATCGTAAAGAGGGTCATGCGATCGCACTTCCCGATTCGGTCCTGAAAGGCAAGCCGTACAAGATTCGTGCGCTTATCATCCAGGCTGGCTCTTTGTTAATCTCTTGGCCGCAGACGCCGATATGGCGCGAAACGCTGAAAAATCTGGACTTCCTTGTCTGCATTGACCGTCACCTTACCGCAGACGCGGCGTACGCCGATATTGTGCTACCGGCAACCACGTTCTACGAGAATGAGTCGTACATGACGTACGGCCCGATTTTTCGCATTCGGGAGCGAGTAATCGAGCCGCTTGGCGAAGCCCGCAATGATTGCTTCATCATGGCTGAACTTGCAAAACGCTTGGGATACGGTCATCTATATCCACAAGATGAGAGGGAATTGTTACGGCACGTGCTCAAAGGTTCTGGTTTCACGCGTGAAGCGGTGCGTAAAGCTGGGGGCACAGTTCGATCGCCAACGGTGATGATGCAGTACAAGAAATGGGAGAAAGGACTGCTGCGACCGGATGGGAAACCGGGCTTTGACACGCCTTCCGGTAAGTTTGAGATTGCCTCGACGATTCTTGAAGAATATGGCTATAACCCGTTGCCGGTGTATACCGAGCCGCAGGAGAGCCCTATTTCACAACCAGATCGTGCGGAAAAGTTCCCGTTGATATTTAACTCCGGTGCACGGGTGACGACTGATTTTCATGCGCAGCATCATGGCATTGAAAGTTTGCTGAAAGAGCGCCCGGAGCCGACGGTCACGATAAACGCAATCGATGCCGAAGCCCGAGGCATTAACAATGGTGATCTCGCGCACGTTAAGACAGCTCGGGGGCAGATCACTCTGCGTGCCGTGGTCACGGATAACATCGTGCAGGGCGCTGTAGAGGCAAATATGGGTGGCGGCTGTCACGTGGGCCCGAAAGCATGGCAGGGGGGTAATGTGAACGAA
>CAYUEX010000130.1:0-4675 GCA_964443855.1 uncultured Halobacteria archaeon
ATTCTGGTGGTATCAGCACGAGAGTATGGGCATCATCCGGTGAGCATGTTCGCTGAAGTTACCGGCGCAAAGGAGATAGTCGAGCGTTTTATACCAGGGACGTTAACAAATCCAGGAAGTGCGTACTTCATTGAGCCTTCTATTCTGATTGTGACTGATCCTATGACCGATGAGCAGGCATTAAAGGAAGGCGTGAGTATCGGTATCCCCATCGTGGCGCTTTGTGACGCGAACAATTCTACCTCTAATATCGATTTCATCATTCCCACGAATAACAAGGGTAGAAAGGCGCTTGCCACCGTTTACTGGTTGCTTGCGCGCGAGATGCTACGGGAACAGCATCGTAAAAAGGGAAACGAAGATGATTTTAAATTCGAGTATACCGCAGAAGATTTTGAGGCCGCGATATAGGGAACCTACCCAAGCTCAAATAGGCTAATAAGCTAAAATAAAAAGGCGAATTATGAGAAGAGCGGTAGTAGCTGGTGCCTTTTACGAAGGCACGAAGGAGAGACTAGAAGAACAGCTACGAGATTGCTTCTCAGGTGTACCTCGGGAAGAGAACGAGGGTATTATCGGCGCTGTCGTGCCGCATGCAGGCTATATATATTCAGGTGGCGTCGCGGCGAGTGTGTATGCCCAACTTCCCAAGGCTGACACCTTTGTCATTCTCGGCACTAATCACCAGGGTGTGGGATCGTTTATTGCTGTTTCAAAGGACACGTGGTCAACGCCGTTAGGAACGGTAGAAACCGACGAGGATTTCGTAAACGCACTCCCAAAACGGATTATTGACGTAGACGAAACCGCGCATAGCTATGAGCATTCTATTGAAGTGCAACTCCCGTTTCTGCAATTCCGCTTCGAAAAAACGTTCCGCATTGTTCCTATCAGTATGGGTTTAACCGACGTGGATACGGCAATTGAGGTAGGAGAGGACTTGGCAAACACCATCGCTACAATCGATAAAAAAGTGGTTGTGATCGCATCGTCAGACTTCACACATTACGAGCCTGACAGTATAGCGAGATCGAAAGACGAATACGTGATTGAAGCGATAAAAGAACTGGACGTGGCAAAGTTCTACACGCGGGTTTATGAACGAAACGTGACTGCATGTGGCATCGCGCCGATAGCTGCAATGATGCACGCAGCGAAAAAACTCGGCGCTACTGAGGGACGAGTAACAAAATACGCGACAAGTGGGGATATCATTGGTGATCGGTCCAGCGTTGTGGGATACGGCGGCATTATCGTCGTCTGATCATTCTTTGGCTCGTGGGATGTATCATGCACGAAAAAGATTTGGCGCATACCCTTGTTCCAACCTGTAGAGTCTTTTTCGACGAATTTTTGAAGAGTGATTTTATTTTAAAGGAATCCGGGACCACGTACCTCGTTACGCCCACAGGTGCACGGTGCACGCGAATTTTTGGCGTTGGCGAAGTAACAGAAATAGAGACACGAGGGAACATAGCCCGAATAAAACTCAATGATTTGACCGCTACGCTCAATATTTACACGAACAAAACTGCACAACTGGATCGCGCAATAACGGCAGATACCGAGCAGAATAAGACGTTCATCGCTTTTTGTGGGAATGTGCACGTGCGTGCAGGTACGGGAAAAAGCAGACGTATTATTCTACTGGCTGACGACGTTGGAACGGTAGAGGAACGTGTACGAAACGGTTGGATACTCACCACCGCATGGCGGACAATGGAGAGGATAGAAGCACTTCGCATAAACCTTTCTGTAGAAAAGAAAGCTTTGCCAAAGATACAAGAAACTGAGCTCTCAGAAACGGCTCTTTTAGAGCAGGTAAGGAAGCATTATGCTCTTGATGACGATAAACTGGACGCTTTTGCACACACGGCAATTAATGCCGTTACGTGCATGTTAGAGCAGTATCATTCAACGACGAAAGAGATGATAATGGAGCAGGTAAAGAAAGCAGAAAAGAGCGGTATGAACCGAGAGAACGTGGTGGGAGCATTGAAGACGAAAGGGTTACAAGCGTCATGGATAGAGGATATAATTGACGAGCTAATCATTGACGGAAAGTGTTATGAGTCGGAAAGTGGCACTTTGAAGTGTTGAGATTTGCTATTTTTCAAATCAAATGAAGCTGTATTCATTAACAAATAAAAAATAAAAAAGAGGAAGATAAATCGACTTTTTACCTCTTCTTCCTTTTCAAAATCGTACTCGTGGCTATGAAGGTCAGCAAACACAGAAGTGCCAAAAGTCCGATTGGTGCTAGTAGCGGAACTTGTGGTACGTTTGTTGCAGATAAGAACTCCTCCTGGGAAAGTTCATCATCAGCAGTAATCGTCTGCTCAAAAACGCCATCGCCATCAGAATCTATTTGAACAGTAACTCCTTCTTCTCCCTGCGAGAGAGCATCCCAATCAAAGGTGTATTGATGCGTTGCATCTAGCGATGTTGGAATGGCCGTGGCGGTAAAAGTGGTGGCTTTACCGTCTTCAACTGAAGTTATTTCCAATCCATAATTACCTGTGTCTGCGCCTGTTACTTCATAGCGATAATCATCAAGCGGGAAAAAGATTGCCAGAGATTCGCTCTCCTCATCATAGATAGAGTTTGGAATTTCTTCTTTGACTTCACCATTCGATACACCGGTTATATAACCTTTAGAACTGTAAACTTGAAGCTCACAGGGACTAAAAATTGTTATCAATTCGTAGTTACTATACGCAGCTTTAAATTTAGAAGCCATTTCATTAAATTGATTAGCTAGGTCTTCTGATGACTTGTCTGGATAAAATGTATTCTTTATCTCTTCCATAGAAAACCATTTTTCATCTCCACAATCTTTGGTTAATCCTTGAAGGCGATCCCCTGTCTTCCATACATACTCAGTAGGATGTCCATCTTTCGGGAGTCCGTTATATCTTTGCACCGTTGAAATCCAGAGCATATCTTGACAAGTAATCGATATCTCATTTCCCGCTTCATATTTTACTTTATATCTTTCTGTATCTCCTTGACAATCTCCATTTGGACAACAGATTTCATCATTTCTATGATTTTTATATGCTGCGGAATATTTTCCATTAAGAGTATATAGCCCGTCTTTTATGTTCGCCTCTATTCCTTGAATTGTACTGGAATAGGGGTTACATTCACACTCGACATTGTGGTAACACTTGCAAATCCATTCATTACATTTCTCGCCACCACAATAATATCGATCATTTTGCATTTCGCAATTCCTACAATATTGGAACTCGTTTACGGGATGTCCTGCACAAAGACCACCATAACAATTCTCAACAAGATTGGAAGTACTTATATGAAAATAAGGTACGCAGGATTCTACTTTGCCACTGCCTAAGCCCAAGTAGTCGTTAGTGGTAATTTGCATAATTCCACGTCCACAATCAAAACTTACAAAGTCATTATCAAAACTTCTAGGAGCCTCATGGGCAATTACGGATAAAATAATTTCCAGAGAAAAATCACTTAGTCCATAAGTAGCTCTATTCTTATTTACGGCATCAAGAATCACACTTGCTCTTCTATCTCTCTCAATCACTTCTCCTACTTTTCCTTTTGCCTCATCATAGCTCTTCCTCTTTAAATTATATTCGCTTTCATCATTATCCTTAGGAGCTACTGCTATCCATCCTTCAATTTCTTTTTCCCATTCTGAATTTGAAATCTTTCCGTCCTCTACATGCCACCATATGAACTCATCCCCCACATAATAATAATCTCCAAGTTCTGCAGCTGGTGTAACCCTAAGTATCCACTTGTCGGGCACATGCATGACAACCCCAATTAAAGCATTTAATTTCGCTCTAGTGGTCACCCCTACGTTACCAGTTCCTTCAGTTATTCCCCAAGGAGCTAAAATTTCAGAAGCATACTTTTCTTGAAATTTGATTACTGCCGCTTTAGTCTTTGGACCAAAATAAATGGTTTCATGCCCAGGAGAGCCATCTCCAGACTCTGCTACTTGTGTGTCAGGATCGCTGTTTAACACGATTTGTAAGTATTTTACATAATCACCGCTCATTTCTTTTTTCAAAGTCCTTTGGAAAATAAAATTAATTGGGATGTCTTTAAAATCATAGCTAGAGTAACTGTTGTATATATTTACTCCATCTGGATTATCTACCTCAACCCAAAAGTCACCTGACGAAACTTCAACTACTATATCCTCAGTTCGATCCTCATCAGCCAACCCTTCTCCTAAATCAACACACGTATTCCAATTATTCTCATCTAATAGCTTCTTTTCCTCAGGCGTTGGATTCTCTATATAGTAAGCGATGAAGAAGTGATAATTTCCTGGATGAGTTAATTCTAACGTCCCGGTATACTCCTGAGGAACATCCGGTTGAAGTGTAACAGACTGAAGAAAAGTAAAATCAGGGAACTCGCCATTTGGCAATGTACCATCATTGAATCTGCCACCTACAAGTAATTTGTCAAGTGTGATAGGTAAATCTCCGATATTTGTAATAGTGAATTCAGCAGTTAACGTATCTCCTACGTAATACGTGTCCTTCTCGGGCGTTATTTTCAACGGAGAAGTTAGAACTGGTTTGGCTGGCTGTGGGAGATGCTCAAAGTAATTCTCAAAGGGCTCCATTAAAGGATAATTGTCATTATC
The DNA here is from genome assembly GCA_964443855.1 of uncultured Halobacteria archaeon. GTDB lineage: Archaea > Halobacteriota > Syntropharchaeia > Alkanophagales > Methanospirareceae > JACGMN01. The sequence goes on from CAYUEX010000130.1 coordinate 4,643, forward strand.
CGAATCTATGTGGTAAGGAGTATAGCCAATTCC
>CAYUEX010000131.1:0-4609 GCA_964443855.1 uncultured Halobacteria archaeon
CTTTAGAAGAGGATTATAACATGTGGCAAAATAGCAAAGAAAAGAAGGTGGATGAGATGGGAAATATGTTAGGAAACTCGCGAGAGGAAGTACAGGAACCAGTAGTAGAGGACGACTTGTTTGGAGTGCCGCAGTTAGCGATCGTTGGTGTTGGTGGAGCTGGTAACAATTCTATGAATCGCCTAGAGTACTTGGGCGGCTTAACCGGCGTGACACGGGTCGCTGTCAACACGGACAAGCTGCACCTGGATTCGATAAAATGCGAAAATAAAGTCTTGGTGGGCAAATCGCTTACCCGGGGATTGGGTGCAGGAGGCTCTCCAGATGTAGGGCGTAAAGCCGCTGAATTGGACCGGGAGAAACTGAGGCAGCTTGTAACCGGGAAAAACTTCGTGTTCCTCACCGCCGGCATGGGTGGTGGCACGGGCACGGGAGCTGCACCGGTTGTTGCGGATATAGCGAAGGAAGAAGGTGCAATCGTCGTAGCGATGGTCTCGTATCCGTTTGAAGCGGAGCGGATAAGGAGAAAAAGAGCTGCGGAAGGGATAGAGAGATTACGAGAGTCTACTGATACCGTGATCGTATTGGAGAACGACAAGCTGATAAAATACGCGGGCAATTTACCGGTGAATGACGCCTTTAGAACGATGGATATGTTGATTGCGGAGACCATACAGGGAATAACAGAGACAATAACACAACCGTCATTGGTGAATCTAGATTTCGCGGACCTCAAAGCAGTGATGGAGGCTGGAGGAGTTGCCGTGATGCTCGTGGGCGATACCGCGAAGTCGGAAAACAAGCCTGAAGCAGTTGTACAGGATGCGCTCTGCCACCCGCTGTTGGAAGCTGATTACCGGGGTGCAACTGGTGCGTTGATCCACGTGACCGGCGGCTCCGATCTCACGATGAAGGAGACAAATGACATCGTTGAGTTGCTTACCTATGAGTTAGATTCCGACGCGAACGTAATTTGGGGTGCGCGGATAAACGATAATATGAACGGCAAGGCGAAGATAACGGCAATAATGACCGGTGTGGAGCCGAAATGGACGTTCGGCGGGATGTACGAAGAGCGAAAACCGGGTCTCAAGAACACGGCTGGTGAGGGAGGACTCAGCGATATTATTCCGATTATTAGACGGTAGATAACCAACGGAATTATATCGTTCTAGTACAAATAATAGTATAGGGAGCGAGGAAGGGCAGCTGTCGGTCCTCTTTTTACTAAGAGGGCTGAGGAAAGTCCCCCCACCGTAAGAACACGAACGCCGAGAGGGCGTAAGGCGAGAGTCTTGGCTCTGGTATAGAAACGACACCGTGTCATACTAATGTGATGATTCCGCAAGGATGAAGTCGTATGGTGACGGCTGGAACGACCATCCTCGTGGGTGCAAGCCTGAGGAAGGCGCTGAGATAAATGCTGCCGAAACAGAAGGGGGCTTACTCTCCTCACTCCCCTTCAAACTTTATTTAGATAAGAAAGTTTGATCAAAGAAACTTTTTAGGAGGTTAAGGCGCATTTTTGGGTGCGTTTCAAGATCGTTTAGGGTCATTAATGTCCCTGCTCAGGGATTTTACATCTCTGTAGGTTTACTTGAGTTCTATGTTTAATTTGGACGCTAGAAAACTCGTGATAACCACTGAAATCGAAATGTGAGGTTTTTCACCCATAACAAACTTTCATAAAGGGGAAAAAAAGAGCTCACTCATCTCGATACCCCACTTCTATCGTCATCAGGTCGCTTGCCACCTCGGTATTCTCGAAAACCTGCCGCGCTTCTTCCTTCAGCTTGCGTGCACCCTCTAAATCAGAGTATCGTGCACTGAGATGCGTGAGGATGAGCTTTCTCACTCCCGCTTCTTTTGCTACCTCAGCCGCCTCCAACGCGGTTGAATGCATATAATTAATCGCATATTCCTTCGTCTCTTCGGACAGCGTACTGTCATGTATCAACAAATCCGCGTTCTTACTCGCCTCGATCACGCTCTCACACGGTCTCGTGTCGCCGGTGTACACGATTTTCCTGCCAGGTCTCGACGGGCCTAAGACCTGCTCTGGCTTTATCTCCGTCTCGTCAACGGTTATCGAACGCCCTGATTGCAATTTGGCAAATAGCGGCCCGGGTTTGATGCCGAGTTCTATTGCGTGTTCCCGGTTAAATCGCCCCGGACGCTTATCCTCTTCCAGCACATAGCCGATACTCAACACATTATGCTCCGTTTTTATCGTTCGTATCTCATAGCCACCCCTTCGCACAACGTCGCCCGGTTTCAGCTCAATCGCCTTCACCTCAAAGCTCCTGCCTGCATAACCCAGAGCGAGCAGATGATGGAGGAATTTATCCACATAGCGTGGGCCGTAGATTTCCAAATGCTCTTCTCTACCTTGTAACGCCATGGTCTGTAACAGACCAGGAATGCCCAGCACGTGATCGGCATGAAAATGCGTGATAAAAATAGCCGTCATCTTCATACCGGTCTTTGCCCGCATCATTTGCTGCTGCGCACCCTCTCCGCAGTCCAATAGCATCAATTCACCTTTTCTATTCACCGCTATCGCTGAGGGGGTCCTGTTTGGCGTTGGGGTCGAGCCACCGGTTCCTAAAAATGTTATGCGCAGCATGAATCCTTGCTTTGTAATTGTCTAATAATATCTTGCGACGTTATAAATCATAAAATCGGAATACAAAGCAATACGCAATACCAAAACCATAATGACAAGACAAACCTTTTTCAGGAAATGGAAAGTGTTGCTATACGATTGTGATGCCGTATTCAGACCAGGTCATGGTTAGTTCTTTTTTCAACTCCTTAAGAAAAATCCCAAATGACTTGATGGCGAAATTAGCCCACTCATCGAGTTTTTCAGGTGGAGTTTCCATTGCTTGCTCCGTTTCGTTCCGGCTAACAACGCCGAATCGCTGTAGGTCTTTCCCGTGTGCCGCTAAATATCTGAACAGAGAAGCTGATGCGAAATGCACGGGAACCAGCGGATGGTGTGTCGAAAGGTCATTAATCAAATGCCGTTCTTCTGCCATTTCTTCCGAGGAAATGCAAGACCATTGCATCGCTTGTATCCGCGCTTCTTCGTGGATTGTGCCTTTCATTTTCGAGCTGATCGTTCTGACGTTCTGCGCTGCTAAATCCATGTAGATTTCACCTTGGGCGAGTTCATGTTCGAGCATGTATCGCAGCATGGCTTTAGTCGCAGTTTTAAGGTACGTTTCGTTCACGGCGATGACGGAGAACCACGTGCCGTGCAAGGGGAAGCGGCGGTACATTGCCGCGCCGAAATCTACGGATTCCTGAGAAGGCGCTAATATCGATGATGCGAAGATAAACGCGCTGCTTTTTAACAAGATGATATGCTCGAGCCGCTCGCTGCCAACGAGTTGCGTGATTGTTGCTGCCTCTTCGTTGTCAAGAGGAACATGTAACGCAGCCGGGTGATCGCGATAGTGTTCGTAGGATTGAATGATCTGCTTTATTCTATGGGGGTCGAGCTTCTTGAGCATTTCTGCGATTTCCTTTACGTTGGCAAGCAGCCACGTAAGGTACGCCTCGTCGTCTCGCTTCTGCTGTTCTTCTTTGTCCTCCTCACCCGCTGTGGCAATCATGGTCACTATACATTCAATGGAAAGAACGCTTTATAAACCGCGTTTTACAGACCTGCTTGTCCAACGATTTTTCTCAACGCCTCGTATTCCTCGTGCGTGTGCACGAATAGATGGACATTTCCGAGCTTGATGTTTCGCAATCCTGCATCCTGTGCGGCATGATACGAATCAATCATCTGCTGCAGTGTCGGAACGGGCACGTCTCTCATCTTGTATTCCGGAAAGAACGCGAGAATGGTGAAGGGAATAGCGGCATCCACTGAGGCTAATTCCTCCGCAATGGTACCAATTTGGTCTGCTTCAACCCAGCCGGGGATGCACAGCGCTAGAACTTCAAAGACGAAGCCCCGTTCCTTCAGCTCTCCGGGAAGCGTTAATATGTGCGCATTTGACACGCCGGTAAGTCTTCGGTGCACATCGTCATCGTAAGCCTTGATATCAAGCCAGAAAGAATCGACACCCACTTGTTGGAATAGGTCCAATGTATGAGGAGTGAGGCCATAGCCGTTTGTTTCAATAAGCACCCACACCGTTTCTTCAAGCTTTTTTATCAATTCCGCAGACTTCGCATAGAACTCCGGCTGGCAGGTAAGATCACCACCGGTGAATGCAACGATATTACGGGCTGGACCCCAGCCCTGCGGGCTCAACTCGATTTTGTCAACGCTGAGAACGCCAGGGCAGTTCGTACTTAGCTTCCCTTGCAGAACACAGCTCCCACACGATTTACACAGCTCGTGCGCGTGCCAACTCGTCGCGTGCTCGCGAGGCACAACCGTAACTTCATACTCGCTCAAATAGCGCTCAACTTCCTTAGCCACGTCAAAGGGAGCCATCCATTCCCCCACCGCCTGTTGCGTGAACTGCCAGGAATGGCATTTTTTGCACGAGAGGTTACAGCCGGATTGATAAATGGACAGGTAATGCTCAGGCCGTGAAAGGAAAATCGCATGTATCAACCGGTACGGAATCCCCCGTTTGTATTTGAG
>CAYUEX010000132.1:0-4596 GCA_964443855.1 uncultured Halobacteria archaeon
GTCTGAGGGATCAACCGAAAAATCGGCAATAGCAGCTGAGGAAATAAGCACGTCATAGCCTTTTTGGAGTTCAATCATGCAGGTATCGATCATTTCATCTGCCGTCTCCACCCTCAGCTCGTTTATTCCCATCATATTCAGCGCTTTACTGTGCACAAGCGTGACCTCCGCACCCTGTTTATACGCCTCCTTCGCGAGTTCGATCCCCGTTCGACCTGAGCTTCTGTTGGTGAGTATTCGTATGGGGTCTATCGGTTCAGCAGTAGGCCCACCGGTGACGAGAACGCGCTTCTCCGCGAGATTTTTGGGCGAAAGTATATGCTCAGTGGTGAGCACTATTTCATCGGTGGAAGCGATTTTTGCGAGGCCTTCTTGAATTTTCGGGCCGAGGACCGTGACGCCAAGTCGTTGTAACTTCTCACGGTTCTCTATCAGAACCGGACTCTCATACATAGATTCGTGCATTGCGGGCACGATGACGATGGGGATGCCCGAACCGAACGCAGTGGTTGCAAATACCGTCACGGGTGTATCTGATACGCCCGTAGCGAGCTTGTTGAGCGTATTTGCCGTGCACGGCGCGATGAGAAACAGGTCTGCCGAGCCTTCCATACCGAGGAACTCGACATGCTCGATATCGCCCATTAATTTTGTTATCGCTTCGTGCCCCGTAGCGTAATGAAGGGTATACGGATGAATAATCTCCGTCGCCGCTCTACTCATCACGCTGTAAACATCTGCACCGTGCCGTATCAATTCGCGTGCGAGTTCAAAAGCTCGCACCGCCGCGACAGAGCCGGTAACACCCAAAACGATCTTCTTGCCCCAGAGCGAATGACTTTTTGTCCCCTTGACCCTCAGCGTTGGATGAGGACCTCGTTCTCTATCTGCCATTTTAGATGGATGGACCGGTCGGGATTCGAACCCGAGGCCTCTCACACGCCAAGCGAGTGATCTTCCAACTGATCTACCGGCCCTTACTTCTGTCTTCTTCACACTTTCTCTTTTTAACAAAAAGAAACCCTGCACTAAAAGAAAAAACCAAAAGATATTTTTTTCTGAATTTTTACTTGAGATAAATAAAAAAGTTGTGGCTAAAGCGTTCCTTATTAAGAGTGGGTTACAGATACCCGGAGACATCCTCGATCATCCGCTCGCAATAAAAGCATCTGAACCGCAGCGGATTCTCGCTCACGGTGATGAACTTGGACATAACCGGCTCTCTTCCTACATTGGATATGCAGTTCGGGTTCGCACAGCGTATAATACCCTCTATTGAGTTAGGAAGGAAGACCTTATGCTTTGCGATTACTTCACAATCGCGTATGATGTTTATCGTCGCCTGCGGTGCGATCAGGGCGATTTTATCAACTTCTTCTGGCTTAAGCTCCCGATTTTCCACTTTTACGATGTCCTTTTTGCCCATCTGCTTGCTTTGTACGTTCATTGCCACGCTCAACGCTGCATCAGTTCCCGCGTGTATCCCTAGTATCTTCAGCACATTCAGCGCCTGCCCTGCAGCGATATGGTCAATTACCGTTCCGTTATCGATTGGCACAACTTTCAGCTCTTTCTTCATCACCCTCGCCTCGTTCTCGCTCTAACAATTACAATGTCACGAGGTATTTAAATCCTACCGGATTTTTCCGTAATCGAGCGTTTTAAGCATTTACAATCACGTGAGACGATTAATCTCCGAGATAAATCACGCGGAAAATCAGTGGGGCCGCCGAGATTCGAACTCGGGACAACTCGGTCTTCAGCCGAGCGCTCTCCCGGTCTGAGCTACGGCCCCATTTCGTATACACTATTTCCCGTTCACAAGATATAAATATTTGCCCTTTTATATCCCTATATAATGGAAGAAGCAATTAAAAAGGCGATTGATTTTGTGCTCGCGAGCCACGCAAAATACGCTGATATCCGCTTGGAGAAAGGTTACGCTACAGTGATAGATCTGCGAGACGATGTCTTCAGAGAAATGAGTTACGGTATTGATCAAGGCATGGGCGTGCGCGTGCTCTACAAGGACTCGTGGGGATTCTCTTCCTCTAACGACATCACACAAACGGCGCTTAAGGGATCGTTTGAAGATGCCTTGGGTATTGGGAGAGCGCTTTCGTTGTCAGAATCGAATAAGAAGGTGGCAACCGTCACCATAGCCGATGTAGCAGCGCGAACCGAGCATTTTAAGCTCAAGCCGAAGATAAACCCTGAGGACGTCAGCGTTGAAGAGAAGAAGCGCATGGTTAAAGAAGCGTACGACGCAGCTAAGGGGCATTCTAATCTCATAAAAAGCGTTTCTGTCTTGTACCTCGACGGGTATGAAGAGCAGATATTCGCAAATTCTGATGGAAGTTATATTGTAACGGAAACGCCTGCCGTTTTTATGCGTGCCGGGGTGGTAGCGAAAAAGGGCGCTGTTTTACAGGAAGGCCGCGAGAGTATCGGGGCTGTGGGCGGTTTCGAATTCATAAAAGGTGAAAATCCGACAATGTTAGCCGTAAAAGCTGCGGATAAAGCTGTTCGTCTCCTTGACGCTGAACTGCCACCCGGAGGCGAGCTACCGGTAATTATGGACAACAGACTCACGGGAGTTTTTATGCACGAAGCACTGGGGCATGCTGCTGAAGCTGACCATGTGCTCTATGGCGAATCGATATTAAGAGGCAAATTAGGCGCGGAGATCGCATACGAAGGACTCACCGTTGCGGACGACCCAACCATCGAGGCTTCGCACGGCTATTATCGGTACGATGACGAGGGCATGAGGTCGAGCCGAACAGAGATAATAAAAGACGGCATGCTGGTTTCTTACCTGCACAGCAGAGAGACTGCTGGCAGATTGGGCACAGCGCCAACTGCAAACGCGCGAGCGGCGGATTATTCGGAGCTTCCGATAGTCCGAATGAGCAACACGGTTATCGAGGAAGGAGACTGGCAGTTTGATGAAATGCGAGAGGATGTACCGTTTGGCATTTATGCGAAGGGTATGCGTGGCGGACAGGTCGACACCGTAAAGGGTGAATTCCAGTTCAGTGCAGAGGAAGCATTCTTGATAGAGAACGGTACGCTTTCAAAGCGATTGAAAAACGTTTCGCTCTCTGGTAGCACTTTAGACGTATTAAAGAGCATCGACGCCGTGGGAAACGATAAAAAGCGGGGTACAATAGGATTCTGCGGAAAAGACGGTCAAGATGTACCTGTTTCTGAATATGCACCTCATGTGCGTGTGAAAAAGATTTTGGTTGGCGGCGCCGCTTCCGCTTAGACGTGAAAGCAGTGGGGGGAAATCGGAAAGTTTTTATATCCTATACGGACGTATATTGGAACATGAGTTGCATGCCTCATGCTTGGGGGCGTAAAGAGGCACAATTCACGCGTAGAGAAATAAAAACAAAGTAAGGATAAAAAATATGAAAAAGACAACCTTGGCTGGTTTAATAGCCATGGTAGCAATCCTAGCTGTGGTGATATTTGCGGGATGTATTGAAGAAAAAACCCCTTCAGAAGTATCGAAAGAAACTCCTCAGCAAGTAATAGAATCAAAAATTGTCATTGAAGGTTATAACATAGAGATAGACCACGTGGGTATAGATAAACTTAACCTCGATGAAGTTAATGTGCTGTTAAGAAACGAAGGTAATGCTCCAGTCATAATAGATAAAATCATTCTTTCCTTAGGAAAGGGTAAAATCGAAGATACTCTCCTTGGGTCATTAAATCCAGGAGAAGAGAAAGAATTTTTTCTACCTACTTACTCTCCTTTGGAAAAAGAGATTGGGATCGACGGGGTTAAAGGTATGATCAGTGTTATTGATTCTTCGGCGAAAATATTGGCAGAGGAGAACATTACTATTCAGATACCAATAGCTCGAATTGGAGATACAATACCCGAAGTTGAAGATAAACACAATCTTTCACTAACTTTACTTTCGTGGGACGAGAGCAATATAGCTGTAGATGGACCGTACTCAACGGGATACTACACCTTTACGGCAAAACCGGGGATGAAATTAATCATTTTGATCTATAGGTTTCAGAATAACTGGATAAGATCGCAGGACACCCCTTATCTTAATGCGGGTGAAATCGCCACCAATAAGGGATATATTTACGCTATATGGAACCCACCTGGTGGAACTCATGCAGGAGAATATAAACCAAGAAAAGCAACAGATGATGAGGTAAAAAACTTGGTTGGGGATTCTGGGGGTTATGAAGACTTGCTACCTGAAGAATCAACCATAGGCTGTGTGGTTTTCGAGATACCAAAAGATGAAACTCCAATTGAAGCAAGTATTGTCCACGTGCCCCCCCTCATAAAATATGGAGAAGGACTAAAATGACGGAAGAGGCTAAGCAAAACTCTACCGCATCAGATAATTATTTTGATTACGTTATGAAAATAATGAAGGAAAATGGAGAATTTTTACGGAGTAATGCAGAGGAAACTTATGGGGATGTTATAGACCTGATAAACGATGCTATAGACCTTGTCGGATTTGCTGTCGAGAGAGATAAGAGCAGAGAAGAATATGTTAAGCATCCAACTATTTTCTTCTTGCATCATATTCTTATGCCATCAAGTTATGC
>CAYUEX010000133.1:0-4276 GCA_964443855.1 uncultured Halobacteria archaeon
TCTGTCCACATTCTTTACGTAACACTATCCGCCCTTTTTCTGTGTTTTACCCACACTCATGCTAGAAATTGAAAGCTAATGAAAATAATATAGGCATACAATCTCCGAACAACGCGAGTATAGAGCGACAATACTGCCAACATAGAGCACTTTTGCGTTTCGTTCACTATATATGACCCCCCTCACCATCATCACCTCATGGTGAGGGACTGATGATAGGAGAAACTGCCGTGGTCTTTGCACAGGTGCCGTTGCTCAAAGCGCAACTCGAAGAACTTAAACGACGGACTGGCAAGACCACGACAAAAGACGCACTCCAAACTGCTGTGACCTATTATCTTCGCTGTCCTCCGATAGAGAGACCGGAAAGCGAGAGAGCTGGATGGAAAGAAACAGAGAAGAAAGGGGACGAGGAGATGAACTGGTGGTGGTCGCCTTCAGAACGGGAGGGAATGTAATGCTGGTAATGGCGATAGAGAAAGCATGGGAACCGGAAAGCAGAAGGGATGTACCGGAAGACAGCGGCTGTCACAACTCACTCACGTTATTGCCACGAACTCATCGTGGCTCGAACCAGCCTTTGAATAAGGTTGTTGATGGAAAAAAGAACCTTTCTTTAGTAAAGGTTTCTTTCGCAGAAAGAAAAGTTTTAGGAGGTGACATGGAAAAAAATGGAGAACACGAAAAAAAGCTTGAAGAAGAATGAGGAAGCAGTCTCGCCGGTAATCGGTGTAATCATGTTAATCGCGATAACGGTCATCATAGCAGCGGTCGTTGCAGCGTTCGCCTACGGCATTATTGGCGGCGTGCAGAAGGCGCCGAGCTCTGCTATGGTTCTAGAAGGCTCGAACGCAGGATCAGTCGCTTTGACAATCATTCACCACGGTGGAGATTCGATTATTGACGCCTTTAAGGGAACAGGCGGCGCTGAAGCCTACGGAGATTTCTATAATATCGAAATAAGAAGGAATGGTGCGACTGTGAACTTAACCAGCTCAACATTAAACGGGAACGATACTTGGAACCTCGGCGTCGCAGCCAATACGGCAGCGTTCACACCCGGTGACGAGCTAGCACTCAGCTTTGCTGATGGCCTTGACTCAGGTGATTCGCTTGTTGTACTTTACAAGCCAACTGGGGACATACTGCAGAGAACAACTGTGACATAGGTAAGCAACACAGCAAAAAGCAAAAACGGATAAGGGGATTCGTTTATCCTCTTATCTTTTACCGTTTTTTTACAAACTTTCTTTCACTTTTTTTAAGAAAGAAAAACCTTTTTTTCAAGAACGCACGCTATTCCTGAAAGGTTTACGTTTTAAGAGGGCTCTCTAAATTGTCCGATCCGGTACTCCGCTTTGTACGGATCATAAACCGTACTATTCTGATAATCTACTGATAAATGGATCGCCCAATAGCCATAACGCCCTTCATCCAGCAGTATTTTTATTGTACGCGTCTCGTGAAAGCCCATTGCTGTCAAAATGCGGGTGTCATACAATTGCCAGTACGGGTCGAGGATATACCAATTAGACAGATCCCGCCAGTAACCACCGGTATAGATCATTCCATACGTGTGCACGTCGGAAGAGCCCCAGGCTATTGTCTTTGGCCCTAAATTTTTGTACGCCAGTCTACAGAGGTCGCGTGTGTAATGAACACAGACAGCTTCGTCATTCTTAGGCGATTCGAGACTCGTATAATGCTCTATCCACGCAACCGTTCGGTTTAGATTCCTGGGATACAGAACATCATCGAGAATAAGTACCGGCTCTTTACCTCGGTCTATAGTGTAATTGGTCATGTTCCACGCCGAGATATTCACTGCTACCTGATACCGATAATCCAATGGGACACGATCGGCGAAATAATAGAAATCCTGAGCATCGCACCGAAAATCCGCGTTCAAATCCCATGGCGCGTATCCTCGATACCGTTCGTTAAAGTGCGATTTCAAGATAGTTAAATCCAAATCATTGATATACCCGTCGTTATTAAAATCAAGGTCGGTCAACGCGATGACAGGCTGTACCTGCTGAGCTTGTTGTTCCGCCTGGTCGGCGCAAACTCCGATGAGCACACCGTGGTAAAGCACCAGCACCACAATCAAATTCAAAATTGCGAAATACCTTGCTGTAGTGTTCTTTACCACCTTGTTTTGTCCCCTTTTCTTGTGCATTTCTTATACGAGAGCTAACGATAAATGATGTTTGTACGAAGACGATCAAACACCGCTCTCGGAAGAAGACAAAAAGGATTAGTTCTCTGTTTGTTTCTCTTCTAAGCCTCTTCGAAGAAAGATTCGTTACAAAGCGGATCTTCACCCATATAATCGCCATTCTGACGATATGCTCGCACACGGCAACCACCACAGAGCTCTTTGAACTTGCAGGCACCGCACTGACCTTTCACCTCGCGACTTCTTAGCGTAACAAAGACCTCGGAGTCTAATATCTCACGAAGGCTCTGCTCCCTGACATTCCCTGCTTTTACCTCCAGGAGCGGGCAGGGCACGACATCGCCGTTTGGCTTGATGGAAAGCATACCAATACCAGCTCGGCAGCCGGGGACTTCGTTATAATAATAATCGGGAACGGGCTGTCCTTTTTCTGCCTGTCGCTTCAATACCACCCAGTACTGACATGCCTGCGTCGTACAGATCTCTAAATCTTTTCGCCTGTTCTGCTCGTCGTATAACTGCAGTACATTCTGCGCGTACTGATGACAATCGAGTTCTGCATCAGGTATTTCCGCCTCGCCTCGACCCATTGCGATATAATGGAACATTCGAGCCTGCCGTGCACCCAGCTCCTCGGCAATATCAAGGATCTGCGCGGTCTCTTGCTCGTTCTGCTGCATAATACACGGATCAACTACCAGATCCAGTCCCGCTGCTTTACAGGCGCGTGCGCCATTCACCGTCTTTTCGAAGACGCCGTTACCCCTTATAGCGTCGTGCGTCTTCTGTGTGCCGTCAATTGCGATAATCACCTCATCAATACCTGCGCTCTTTAACCGCGTGGCAACGTCTTCGTTGAGTGCGATTCCGTTTGATGCGAGCACGAGGCTCAAACCGCTTCGCTTGCCATACTCAATGATCTCGAAGAGGTCTTTGCGCATCAACGGTTCACCGCCGCCCAGCGTAACGCGTGCGTTATCGCCAAAGGTCTCGACAATGTCATCAATGAGTGCAAAGGCTTGCTCGGTGCTCAGTTCATCCTCTAACGGTACGGCTGCGTCATAGTAACAGTGCTTGCATCGCAGGTTACATTCTCTCGTGACGTTCCAGTTAATATTGTATTTCGACATCTTCGTGCTCACCTCTTAAGGTGTAAACGTTGAGAAGATATATAACCTCTCAGTTCCTTCGCTTCGTTCATTTCATTTTTGGGCATATTCGCGTTTTCTACTTATTACCTTTACCACTGGCAGATTCTTGATACTGCAATTCTTTTCACAGAATTACTAACAACGTCACACTTGCCAGCCATTAACCAACGGGCACACCGGATCTTCGGCTAAATAATCCCCATAAATGGCATACGCACGTGACCGGCATCCGCCGCAGATTTTCTTGTATTTGCACGTACTGCAGTTACCTTTCACTGCTCTTGCCCGCAACGCTTTGAACATCTCAGAATGCTCGATTATGTCCAAAAAGCGAGCCTCTTTCACGTTGCCGCCCGCTACGGGCAGATATGCACAGGGTGTTACGTCGCCGTTCGGGAATATGTGGAATCTGGTGATCCCGGCAGTGCAGCCAGTAATCTCAATTCCGTCTTCACGATCTAACAGCCCTTCATCCTTCAGATAAGCCCAATACTGCGGATTACAGATCGGTTTGAGCCACGTTTTCGCTTCTTTCTGTTGCGTCACCATGTCCTCAAAGAATTTCAGGTTCTCAGCGGTAGAGAGGCATGCATCGGAGATCTGCTTGCCGCGACCCACAGCAATCAAATAAATAAGATAAATCCGCCATTGCTCCAAATCGTCTGCGAGCTCGATTATTTTAGGGATTTCGTGGTAATTGTCCCGCGTAACCGTAGTGAAGAACTGCGTTGCAACTCCTTCCTCTTCGCATAGCCGTCTCCCACGCATAATGCCCTCAAAAGCACCATCCACACCGCGGAATTCGTCATGCGCTGCACCAATCGCATCAATGCTCATTGCCGCGCGATCCAGCCCTGCTTTCTTCAATCGCTTCGCAATGTCGCGCGTTATTAGCGTTCCGTTCGTCGCCATTACGACCTGCATGTCAAACGACGATGCGTATTCG
>CAYUEX010000134.1:0-4233 GCA_964443855.1 uncultured Halobacteria archaeon
TGTTACCATAGCGTAGTAGATTATTTAGTGTTTAGAATGCTAATAAAATGTACGCTTTGTTTCCCGGGTTGACGCTGTTAGGTCAGCATGGGAAAGCGACGAGGTGGTTTGGTATGGATAAGGGCGGTAAGGAAGAGGGAATTGGCGATCGGTTTCAGCGGGAGATGAAATACCAGCGCGGACGTCTGCCTGCATGGCATCTGGATTGGGCGCGTAAACCGGAGACTTATAAACGGTATCCTGCGGCGCCGAGCGTGCAGCTCGACACACCGCAAACAGACGACGGCGCGCCACTGTGGGATGTCTTGAAGCGTCGGCGCAGTGTACGGCACTTTAAGGCGGAGCCGATGACCAAAACGGATCTGTCGCAACTGTTGTGGGCCGCGCAGGGCATAACGAAGGTCGTTCATGGGGCTGGGTTTAGAACCGCGCCATCAGCCGGTGCATTGTACCCGGTAGAAACATATCTCGTGGTTAATTCGGTAACGGAGATCGAATCCGGCATTTATCACTATGCTGTAGACCGGCATGAGCTCGATCAGTTACGTGCTGGTGATTTTCGGATGGCCGTGGCGCAGGCTGCGCTCGATCAGGAGATGGCGTACCATGCGAACGTGGTCTTCATCTGGACCGCGCTGTTCGAACGTTCAAAGTGGAAATACCAACAGCGTGCGTATCGCTACGTTTACCTGGATGCGGGACATATCGCGCAGAATGTGGCGTTAGCCGCCGTTGCGTTAGATCTCGGCAGTTGTCAGATTGCTGCGCTTTACGATGACGAAGTAAACGCTTTGCTTGACATTGACGGCGTCGAGGAGAGTGTGTTGTACATGACGGTGGTCGGGAATGGCGAGTAAAAAAAGGTCTCTTGAGCGTCCAAGGTCACAATTACTTCACCATTCGGAGCAGCGTAGCATGAGCGAAACGTTTAATTTTACCGGTGTCCTATGTTTTTGATTGATAGAATAGGAGCGATGGACCATGAAACGTTTTCGTAACTGGCAGGTTCTCTTAGGCTTATTCTTAATTGTAACCTCTGCTTTCCTTTATCTGCTCCATTATACCATTTTTCGAGATGTTCATCATATCCTGATTTTCCTGGTGGGTGATATTGCCTTTGTGCCTATTGAAGTTCTGCTCGTGACACTGATAATACATCAACTATTGAGTGAACGCGAGAAAAAAGCGAAACTGGAAAAGTTGAATATGCTCATAGGCACCTTCTTTAGCGAAGTTGGAACACAACTGTTAACCTATTTCTCTGACTTTGACCCAGATCTGGAAACAATCAAAAAGGATCTTATTGTGACCACCGATTGGTCTGAGCACGATTTTCTGACTGTGCGTAAACGCCTGACTAATCACGAGTATAATGTTGCTATTCACAAGATCGATTTGGAAGATTTACGTAGCTTTCTTTTAGAAAAGCGACATTTTTTGGTGCGATTATTGGAAAACCCGCTTTTGCTGGAGCACAAATCGATTACAGAACTTTTCAGAGCGGTTTTTCATCTGACCGAAGAATTAGAACGGAGAGGAGACGTAAGACTGTTGCCGGCTACCGACTATGACCATCTTGCAGGCGATATAACAAGAGGATAGGTCTTATTAGTCCATCAATGGCTGGATTACATGAAGTATTTGAAAGATAATTATCCCTATCTCTTTTCACTCGCGATGAGAACGAATCCGTTTGACGAGAATGCATCACCGATAGTGCAATAAAAGGAAGTATGGTAATTTTCTCGTTTGCAAAAGTCTTAAATATGCCGGAAGTGTAGATACCAAGTATGGCAGAGCGAACCGTCTCTGAAGTACTTGTGGATCAACTCGTGGCGTGGGGCGTGGAATACGTTTTCGGGCTGCCCGGCACGACATGCCTGGGTATGGTGGATGCAATACGTAAACACGATAGGATACGGTTCATCAAGGTGCGGCACGAAGAAGCTGCCGCGCTGATGGCTTCGGCGTACGCCAAGCTGACCGGCAAGGTGGGAGTGTGTTTAACGATCGCGGGACCGGGCGCTACGAATTTGATTACCGGCCTTTACGATGCAAAGATGGATCGTGCGCCGGTATTAGCACTTACCGGTCAGGTGAAGCTGCAGTACATCGGGCCCGGGGGCTTTCAGGAGATTGATCAAGACGTCCTTTTCAATTCGTTCTGTGTCTTTAACAAGACGATCAATTCGAAGGAGCAGACCATTGAGCTCGTCACCTTAGCATTGAGGCACGCGTTGGTGGAGCGAGGCGTTGCGCATCTTGCCATTCCCAACGACGTGCAGAAAGAGCTGCTTGAAGCGGAGATAGAGCCACTGGAAGGTCGAATCCCTGATTTTCGTATCGTGAATACCGCGCTCATCGACCGCGCAGTGCGGCTCATTGACGACGCAGCGCAACCAGTAATCATCGCGGGCTGGGGCGCTCGTGGCTATGGGAAAAAGCTATTAAAGCTCGCAGAACGAATCAACGCGCCGATCGTAACGACGTATCGGGCAAAAGGAGTGGTACCCGAAGATCATGAGCTGGCGCTTGGCGCCCTCGGCGATGTGGGGACGCCGATGGCACGCCGATTTGTCAAGGCGGCTGATTTACTCCTGGTGTTCGGGTCTTCGTTCTCTGAGAAGACGAATATCCCACAGAAGAAGACAATTCAGGTGGATTTCGAGCCCATGAACCTTGCCAAGGAGTTCCCGATCGACGTTCCGATTCTCGGCGAGTGCGGCTTGGTACTCGAAAAGTTGCTTGATACGGTACACGAGCGATCAAATCCTGAGTTGCTCAAGGCGGTGACGCATGAGAAGGAAACGTGGTTTGCTCGGCTCGACAACGAGGCAGACGCAGAGGCGTCACCCTTACGCGTTCCGTTTATCATAAGAGTGTTAAGGGAGATCATCGACCCTGCGGCTATCATATCCGTGGACGTCGGCGATAACAGCTTCTGGTTCGGCCGGAATTTCGTGATGAAACAGCAGCAGACGCTCTTGATGTCCGGCTATCTGGCGACGATGGGCTTTGGTTTGCCTGCAGCCATTGCCGCGAAGTTAGCGGCTCCTGATAAGCAGGTGGTGTGCATTACCGGCGATGGCGGGTTTGCGCAAGTAATGGGTGAGTTCTTAACAGCGGTCGAGCATAACCTGAAGATTATCGTGGTCATCTTGAACAATAACGAGCTGGCAATGATCAGCATGGAGCAGCGGGTGGAAGGCTATCCTAAGTTTGCAACGGAACTCGAAAATCCGAATTTCGCCGATTACGCCGTTAACTGCGGCGGCTGTGGGTTCACGGTGTACGAACCGGGCGAATTAAAAGTTGCATTGGAACACGCGCTACCCGTAAAGAAACCGGTGATTGTGGATATAAAAACCGATCCGAAGCGATTTTAAGGTTAACCATGGTCGATAAAGCAAAAGCAAATCCGTTGTACGAATTGGACGGCAAGCAGCTCGCCGATTACCGCGTGCACGTAAAGGAAGTGAAGAGAGGCGCATTTGCCGGTGTGTTCTCGTTCAGTTTGCACGTAAACGGTCACGAAATGGTGAGCGGGTTGTATTACACCGGCAGTACGTATATCAGACCCTGGCTGGAGATTGATTATGCGCCGATCACGGGCGACGAACGGGATCCAACCGGTGAATCATTGTTTAAGCTGCTCTCCAAACTCATCCCACCCGGAGGCCATATCTCGGTATCGTATTTAGACCATAAAATAACCGCACGTGCGTTGCTGTCAGGCGTGCCGCCGGCGGCAACGCCTATCGGGTACTTGCTGTGGATCGGTGGTTGCCGATGGTTTAAGGATTGGTACTTCGCCGAGGGGTGGAAAGAAGGTGGGATCAAACTGCAGGGTGAGAAGCCGTTACATGCCAAACGTGAAAAAGAGAATACAGCGAAGATTATCGAGGAATTAAAAGAGTTTCTGGGTAAAGCGGGGTATTTGGAGCCTGAGATGGAAAACGTGTGTAAGGAGTTGGCGAGGAAGGTTCTAAAAATCGAATCGAGCAGCTCGCCCTGATCTTATTCGAAGCGCACGACGACTGGTCGGATGCATTGGCTGGTGTGATTGCGCGCATTACGCACGAGCACCGCAGAAGTAAGAATACCTGTGCCGCGGGGCGATAGCACCCCAGTTAAAAAATTAGCAAAAGTTATTCGCGCGAACATTATTATCGTCATTCGATCACTAACTCGTTCTGTACTAACGTTCGTATACATTTCGCCTAAGCCCAACAT
>CAYUEX010000135.1:0-4171 GCA_964443855.1 uncultured Halobacteria archaeon
GGATAATCGAGGTGCACGGCGGTCGCATCTGGATAGAATCAGAG
This sequence comes from uncultured Halobacteria archaeon, assembly GCA_964443855.1. Lineage (GTDB taxonomy): Archaea > Halobacteriota > Syntropharchaeia > Alkanophagales > Methanospirareceae > JACGMN01. The sequence goes on from CAYUEX010000135.1 coordinate 45, forward strand.
AACGGTAACGGCTGCACGGTTTGTTTTACGTTGCCGATTGTGTAAAGTAAGCACAATTTGAATGACGTGTATCAATCAATTTTTCAATTGCCATTTTTATTCGCTGAGACCTATAGCTATGATGGTGGTGAAGTATGCCAACGATTGTTCATTTCGATATTTCGGCAGATGATCCCAAGCGGGCAAAGCAGTTTTACGAAGCACTGTTTGATTGGAAGATAGAAAAGCTACCCGGACCAGTACCGTACTATCTGATTGAAACGACCGATCTCAACGGTGAGGAAGGTGTGGGAGGAGGAATGGCAAAGCGAGCAAAACCTGACCAAAACATTACCAATTTCATTGGCGTCAGTTCTGTGAACGAGTACCTTGCCAAGGTAGAACAGCTTGGGGGAAAGGTGATCGAAGGTAAATGGACGGTACCTGGCTGGGGCTATCTCGCTGTGTGTTTGGACACTGAGAATAATCTCTTTGGACTCTGGGAAGAGGATAAGAACGCGAAATAAGCGGTAGAATTGTGGGTATTCTACCTATGAAACCAGCATGCAGGCAGTTACTCGAGCATCCGCGAGGCTACCATCCAAAAAAGCGTGTCAGTGCGAAGAGTATCAACAGAATAAGGCCTAAGCCGATAGCAATTTTGACTATTTTTATCGAGATTTTCACGAGCAGAACGAGCAGTAAAACCGCAAGTAAAAGAATGAATAATCCCGTTAACCCGCTGATGCCCATTGGTATCCCCTCGTTTTAGAAAAGTGCTTTTCCTATAAATAAGTGTCGGAAGGCGTTACCGATTCTCCCATAGCTGTTCAGGGATTTACGTTACAACGGACAACACAGTTCTACCTCTTCTTCATCCTTAAAATCGTGCCTGAAGCTACGAGGGGTTAAATGGTCACAAGAGCAAATGGTCCGATTGTGTTAATAGTGAACTTGTGGCACATTTGTTGCAGATCGCCGTTTATCTGTTCCATCATGTAGTTTGTACTTCACCGCACGAGTTCTACTAGAGTAAAAAGCCCAATGAGCGTAAAAAGAGCAAAGATGATGATGCTCAGTACGTGCAGTAGGGAGTCCTGCAGCGAAATGGATGAACAGGTAATAGAAATGCGATAGTGGCACGATCAGTGCGGTAATTATGACGATGAAGACCGACGTTCCCGCCGCTACTGCTCCTTTCAATTTAATCTTCTTGATGAAAGTGTATTTTCCCCCCTTCCAATTTCCTTCTCCGCGTAATTTTAACCCATATGGATTCAATATGCATTCGCCGCCCTCCCAAAAACCGAAAAGCATTTTATTTAAAAGAAACTATACAATAGTATGTGTAGGGGAATATGTATGCACTTTGAAGCACCTGTTAGCTAAATAGGGGGAGATATACATGGAGAATAAAGGAAAAGACGATAAGGAAGTCAATAATGTAATAGAAAGGCTTGCAAATGATGATTGGGAAGAGAACTTCGATAACTTATTTGCCTACTTGAGGGGGAACGAAATATTGAAGGTATTTGAAGAGCTTGTCAAGAAGAAATACAAGCTCGTTTGATACTACAACGCCAACATCAAACCCAACAGCAGAACCAACACCTGAGGCGCTTAGTTTCACTACAGTGTTTGCTATTGCCTGCGGTATTGTATCGCGGGACTGTTAGCAGTCGCATACGTGGTGTTAAGAAGAGGAAAATAGAGCGTTCTCCTTTTTTCTTCTCATTTTTTTAAGTTGACTTCGTTGCATCGCTCCTTCCAGAGCCGTTTTGGACGTCATACTCAAAGAATTTTGATTAATAACAAGCTAACTTTACGAAAATTGATTAAGTATGAGTTAGTGATCGGAAACACATAAAATTCAATTATTCAGCAGTTGACTGGGGATTTTTGAGTTAACCTTGTATCGCTTCACCGTTTCTTTCATAGCCGATTTGGGGTTTGGGTTAGGCGTTTTTCCGAGCTGGATTAACCAATATAAAATCCAAATGAAGTCTCACATAAATAAATCTTTGAAAAAATAAAAGAGAAAGCTATAGGAACGCTATAGCTTTGGAAATGTTTTTTATATGAGAAGCGTAATGAACCTTCACTCCGCAACTACATCTGCAAACCCAACTCTTCTCGATACCTTATTTACCCGTATTTTCACACTATCCTCTTTTTTCGTGTTGGGTACAAAAACAACAAATCCCTCAATTCGAGCTATTCCATCGCCTTCTCTACCTACTTCCTCTATCTTTACGTCGTAGGTATTACCAACCTCTATAGGGGAATCAAATCCCCTTCTTTCTCCACTATATTCCATACTTTTCCAAACCTCTTTTTCGTTTTTTATTTAGTTCGTGATACAAAAGAAAAAAATCGCTTTCTTTATGGAAAAAAATCGCTTATTTCTCGTTACCACTTACTAACTACTATAGTCTTTCCTTACATATAAATAAGTCATCACTCAAAAGCTGAAAACAGGCAATCATTTTTACCTAGGTCAAATCTCCCGCCCGTTCTCCCATAGCCGGTTCGGGGTATTGACAGCAGATTCAAAAGTAGAAAAATAATCGTAAACCTCTGATAGCCGACCGGATACTTACGGGGGCTATTCACTTTTTCAGGTGAAACAGCCGCTTAATTTTTTATCCGAGAATGACAGAATTTAGCAGAACTAATCAGAACAAAACAAAACAAGACGGTGAAGCCCAAAAGATTTTATTTACTGTGCTGAAATTATTTGCGCTTTGGATAAACCTTCGGCTTAGAACCATTTGATTGTTTTCTTCCCGTCACCCGTAACCCCTCCCTCTTATTTTTCTCCCGCTCTTTCTCCTATCTGCTCCTCTAACTCTTTTATTAGACCCCCGTTGTCAAAATGTTCGAATTTTGATTCGCAGTCCTCACACCAGAAGTCCTGTTCCGCTGCTACTTCAAATAAGACACATTGACAGTGGCACTGGTAAAACACCCCATTTCTTTCGTATTCAAGTTTCTTTCTCAATATATTTAACTCATCATCCGATTCTTTACCCATCATTTTCTTGACATTATCGCAATTAAAGTTCCACCAATAAGTGATCCAGCCGCTATTATCATCACGTTCAGTCCTGTATTCGGCCATCCTACTCCCATATAACTTGTAGAGAACTTTTCTTACAGAAGTGAGTTTGATATCGTTTAGCTCTGCAATCTCGAGTTCGGTTATTTCCCTATCTGGGACATTTTCCATCATCTTCATTCCGTCTTCCCCCATCGTTTTCCTGAAATACGCCCTTACTAAAAGATCATCTGTTTCGAACATTATGACAACGCCCCACAATAATAGTTATAACGTCTGAGTAGATAAGCCTTCGCAATATTTCTACCGGCAAAAATTTGAAAAAAAGCGTAATCAAAGCCTCTTTCATAGCCGGTTCGTTGGGTTGTTGGTTCAGCGGGTTTCCTATGAAGAAAGCAAATTTGCTTATATGCTCTGAGTGTATATATAATATGGGAATGCAAAAATGTCTGATGACAACGTGATTTATATCGGAAATAAGTCAGTGATGAGTTATGTCCTGGCAGTAGTGACGCAGTTTAACACCGGCTTGAGTGACGAGGTATTAATCAGAGCAAGAGGCAGAGCGATCTCACGGGCCGTGGATACTGCAGTGGTAGTAAGGAATAAGTTCATGCGGGGATTATTAGATGTGAAGGACATAAAGACGGGGTCAGAGCAGCTAGTGGGGGGAGAGGGAGATAAGATGAACGTCTCTTCGCTGGAAATAACATTGAAAGCAAAAGCGTAGAGTTATTAGAATGTCTATCTGAGGCGACATATGAGTGTATAATCAGCCTCTTCTTTTTTCTTTTATTTTTAGCCTTAATTTCAGAACAGCCATTCTCACAGTTATCTCTTAACTGTTTCTGGTTTCTGATTCTACCGCTTCTGATCTCTTCTCTCCTTAAGGCCACGGCACAAACAGGAACTGATAAGAAGTGTGTAGACTTTTTTGAGATTTAACTGAGAAGCAAATTTTGATTAATAACAAGCCAACTTTACAAAAAGTGATTAAGTATAAGTTAGCGATCTGGCGTTTAACTTTCATGTAACACAATTCAACGTTGATTTTTGTTAATACGAGACGCGCGGCGGAGATGCTCGGGTC
>CAYUEX010000136.1:0-4067 GCA_964443855.1 uncultured Halobacteria archaeon
ACCATCTTCTTATCACTGCTCCTTGATTGTTACCAGGAGTGTAGAAGACATCTCCTCCGCCCTGCTTTTCTAAAAGATTCTCAAGTTTCTTGACAAGCTTTTTCGCAGTGTCTCCGTTGTCAACGATCCCATAAAATGTTGGACCCCAGCAGGTCTGACAAGCGCCATACGCGCCATTCTCTAAAAGTATGTTTATGCCCGACTTGACGATAGGATCGCAGTAGGTATTACCCTCCTGGAACGTTTCCCAGAAGCCTGCTCCAAGTCGGCTGTTGAATGCCGTTATGTAGTTACCGAATGTCTCAATGTCGTGCTCCATGATCGAGGGCATAACCTGCATGAGCATTATCCTCGAGAGTCGATCGGACATCTGCTCCGGCATCGGTTTCAGATTACCGAGTATCTCTTCTTCGTTCTCCTTTATCTTCAGTATTTCAGGTATCGGCTTGTGAGGAATGCAAACGACAAAGAGCCAGTCCTCAGGTATCGGATATCTAAATAAGCAGGGCGGTATTCTTCTGCCTTTCTCTTCTATCTTGTATCCACCGTCAACGATGAAGCCTCCGGTTTGGAACGAGTGAAAACCGAGAGCGACGATATCAGATCTTCCGAGAGCGATAGCCATCTCCTCTACGTCAATAGAGCGGTTGTAAAGGTCAGATATCGCGTGGCCTAGTGACAATGCAAGCGCGGTCTGAGAGCCCATGCCGAGATGTTTTGGTATCGTTTCCTTGACGTTTACCGTGATCCCGCCATTAATACTGAATCGTTTCATGAATGTACGCGCATATCGTTCTGCATTCGCTTTATCTTCACCGGTGACCGTAATCTTGTCTGATTTGATGACCTCGATGACGGTTCGAGGGTAGTCAATTGTGAAACCTGCTGTGCCGTACAGTCTTCCAAGGTCACCGGTTAAGTCCATGTTGCCTGCGTGTAGATGCGCGGGTGCAACGACGACTCTTCCAATCTCACCAACAGTGGTCATTCTTTATCATTTCCTCCTTTTCTTCACACATTTCTTAGTACTTCCTTTATTTTATCAACCACGGTAAAATCCCCCCCCCTATCAGAGACCGTAAATTTACCACAACCATTTATACTAGTACATAAAATACAGTGTACAAAGGTGAATACCATGCGAGTTATGATTTCTGCTCCTGCACGGCTCCATTTAGGCGATTTAGACCCGTTCGCGCTTGGTCGGTTCGGTTATGCGCCTGTTCTTGCCCTTAATGAGCCCCGAACTGTCATTGAGGCTGAAGATGCTGACAGCTTAGAAGTTGATGGATTTGAAAAGGATGATGCCCAACTGTACGCCCGGAGAGTCTTGGAGGCATTCAACCTCAACGGTGCGAAGGTTACGGTTAAGACCGCAGCGCCACGAAACCAGGGCTTCGGATCAACGACACAACTCAGCCTCGCCGTAGGGCGAGCGGTAACAAAGGCACACGGCCTCGACGTGTCGTTGCTCGAATTGGTCAAAGCGCTCGAACGCACCTCTACAGGCGGGATCTACCCGTTCCAAATGGGCGGTTTCGTCGTTGCCGGTGGATTCCCCATCAAACCTGGTGAACGCATATGGCTGCGGGATGAAACGCTGATTCCACCATTAATCTTCCATGCAGACTTCCCGGAGGACTGGCGGTTCATCTTAGCGCGACCGTTGGTGGCGCCGAAGAGCCCGGATAAAGAATCGGAGGAAGAAGCTTTTAGCACCTTGCAAGACCGAGAAGTGCCTGCGGAGCTTATTCACAAAGGCTATTTCGTACTCGCGGCCAAAATGTTACCCGCGCTTCTTGAACGGAATGCCCAGGCGTTTGGTAAGGCGCTTACTGAGATTCAGATGACCGTCGGCCGCATCTATCAACCGGTACAGGAGCAACTATTCAATCCCGCATCCCAGTGGCTCATACCGATTCTTAACAGAAGCGGCGCCTTGGGTATCGGCCAGAGTTCCTGGGGGCCGACCGTCTACGCCTTCACCGATAGTCCCGAGTCTGCACAGAGCATCGCTGGTAAGATCAAAGCTGAAGCACAGGATAAGGCCGAGGTGATTATCGTCGGGGCTGACAATGCAGGTGCACGGATCGAAGTCCTGTAAAGCTAAAGCGCCATCTTCATTGCTTTTAACTTCTTTTGGATGTTCTCCGCAGCGTTAAAGCCAGGCCAGCGAACATAATCTAAAACGGTACCTTTCGCACCGCGTAACTCAAGAACGTCAACCAGTTCGGCGTACGTTCCACCTGCGAGGCCGCTGGCGATGAGTGCTGCACCCTGCGCAGCCTCTTTGCTCTTCGTCGCATAGCCTTCTAGCTTTCGGATTGGGATGTCGTATCTTCTCAGGCTCTCGACCAAGCGTGAATACAATTTTGGAACCCGTGTAAGACGGCCCGAAAGAATAATCTCCGTCGGGTTCTCCTCAAAGACGGTAAGTTCCATCGCTGTAGCCTTTACAACGCCTTCGACAAGACTGTCCCACGCCGTGACAAGATTTTCGTCCTCTAATCGTTCGACATACTCCTCGGGTGGAATAACCTCTCCAGCAGCGTATGCGATACCGCCAAATCCGAGCTGCTCCTCGCTGAAACTACCTAACGTATGGGCGATCTCAAGGTCCATCGCGCCGATCGTGAGATATCCAGGGCCCGGAAAGATTGTCCCGCCAATCCCGTCGACGAGTTTCCCTGCCGCTATAGCCATGATGGCATTGAACCCAAAGCCTAACTCCAGCACCACGACGTTTGCATCCTTATAGCCACTCTCGTGTCTGTTTTTGTAGTCCCAGATGGCAAGCGCGGCGATACAGGTCTTATCCGCCGTCCCCATATCCACCTTGTTTCGCTTGCGATGTAACGGCACCGTAGGGAGCTGAATGACGTTCGGCGTGAAGAAGACGTTCAAATTGAGCTCCTTTTGCATCATGATAAACTGTCGGATGGCGATATCAACCTCGGTGTTCTTCCCAAGCGTCGCTTGAGCAAGTTCCAAATCGGTCAGATCTGCTATATGGGTTACGGGCAAGCCCATGGCCGAAGGGCCGACAATCACATCAGCATCCGCCTCTTGCACAACATTGAGAAGGCTCTCCGGTGATTTAGCAACGACAGAAGTCGGTACGGAAGCCTCGTATACCGCTGTATTCATCTCATCATCAAGCACACAAAAATCAAAGCTACTCGTGCCCGGGTCTATTCCTAACGCTTTCATTGCAATAGCCTCCGATCAAACACGTAGCAATCAGTATTTCCCACTTCGCCCATTTTTTTCTCCTACGCAACTCAATAGTTTCCATCCCCTAAGAGAGCGTTCTTTGCTTATATATATTGCCCTTTGTATGAAGCGTAAAGCTGAAAAAATCCTTTTCGAAAACAGTAGGAGGTTATAAGGAAGTAGCCCGGCGTGGCTATTAAAAAACTGCTTTCAAAAAAAAACATTCTTCTAAACTAATAATTTTTGCGGAAAATCACTTTAGCATCAGATCCTATTATGTTTATTAGCCGATTTATATTCTAAATTCAATTCTCGTTTGGAAAGCGGGTAAGGATCGGATAAGGGGAAAAGGGAGAAAGGAGGATCCGGCTCGATATATCTGCTCTTTAGAGAGAAGAGCATTAAAAAATGTCAAAAAAGAGACGGACGAGGATAGAACTAATAAGGGACATCCTTGAACTGATGAAAAAGGAGGAGAGCGTAAACAAGACAGCGATTGTATACGGTGCGAATTTAAATTTCGAGCGAGCATCGAGGATACTAAAATGGCTAATGGAGCAGGGCTTAGTGGAGTCAGGGTCAGATACCTACACCATAACGGATAGAGGAGAAGAGATATTACGAGAGATTGGCAAGCTCGCGACTTTATTCAAAAAAGAAAAACCGCACTAAAGCTCATTATTTCTTGGATTACGCTTTCTTGACACTTTTTCTCCTTGCCAGAAGACAGCCAGCGTAAAAAGGGAAACATCCATTCCTATTACTTTTTATACCCTTGGTCACACTTTATGAGAAAGTTAATTTATTGTTAAAGCTTTTATCTTACACAAGGAGAGTTTTTTATCGTTTTAGAT
>CAYUEX010000137.1:0-4047 GCA_964443855.1 uncultured Halobacteria archaeon
TCAAAAGGTCTTCAAACACATCGACCAATTCGCAGAACTTAAGATGGAAGAGGCGAAAAACGAAGTGGATGCATACGTAGAAGCTCGGTCTTATGAGCGTGAGGCACGAGAAGAGGAGAAGAAAGGCGGTTACGAGGCTGCAATCGCCCTGTGGAAGAGCTATGCTGAGCTGAAAGAGAGTAAAGGAAGCTATTTCTTGTGTATGTATGGCTACTTTAACGCTGCTCAGGTTTGCGATAAGGTCCAACGCTGGAAGGAAGCGGCAGATTTTTTGGATGCTGCGTCAACGCTCGCTGAGCGAATCGGAGAGCGATCGCTCTGGGCGTTCTTTATGAATATGGCATGCCAGCTGCATGAGAAGGCAGGAGACTATGACGTTTGCAAGGACCGTTACGAGGCCATCGGCAACTTCTTTTATGCACTGGATAACTTCTTCGTGGCTGCCGATGCATATGAACACGCGGCAGAAATTATGGCACTCGCGGGTGAGGATATCTCAGACTATGAAGTGCCGGTAAATGCATGGCACAGGAACTACGAATATTGGAAAGAGCAAGGCGAGATGGACGACGCAGAGTGGAGTTTAAAGCGGATAGATTCCTATCGCACGCTTCAAAGCAAAGGGTGAAGATTTATATTCCCCCTCCCCATCGGGGTTGTTAGTATTGCAAGCACTGCACTGGTGATGAATGGGGAATCTATGCAGTAGGCAAGGCTATCTGCCGTTTAGGACTTCACGCATTATGAAACTGAGAAGTCGTATCACGGTGTCTATACCGATATTGGTTGATCGTAAATCTATGCTTGATTTATAAGAATAATTGTTGTATAAATCCGAAAGGGGAGGAGCGAGAACATAGTGACGATGGTACTAACAATCACGTAGTTGTTGAAGAATGAGGAAGCTCAAAGCAGAACGAACGGAAAAGGGGGTATTTAAATTTTTGCCCCGCTATACATTGAATAAGGAATGAACGAAGAAGATCTCAAGAAACAGACCGTGCAGTTTAGGGAGCTAGTTGGCGATGAACTGTTCTGGTTTACCATGGAACAGAACGTTAAGACGCTGGAGAAGGATAGGCAGCGATTTTGGGAGTTGGCGTTGCAGATCCAGCAGTATCTCACGTGTGAACGGTGTTGTAAATGCTGCAGCGAGATGCCCATTCATCTGAACGACGAGGACGTCGAACGACTTTATCGGTTGGAGGGTGATGCGCTGTTTGATAAGATGGACACGAACGAGATGGACAACTTTCTGAAAACGCCCTGCCCCTATTTAAAAGGAGACGTCTGCACCATTTACGAGAACAGACCAGCGGCATGCAAGATGTTCCCGTTTGTCGTTATTCGACCGGTCCCGACGCTGCAATTGTGCCCGATGGGCAAGAAGATCTTCGAGACGTTTAAAGCGTTGACACGCAAATACGGTAAAAAGGACCTGAAGGTGGAGTGGGAGTCCGCAGAGCCTCCGGTACTTACGGATGAAGACTCTGAGAAAAAAGCAATCTACGTCGCACTTCCCATACCGGTTTTAGAGCGATTTTTAAAATATCTGCGGTTGGAAGAGCGATCGCGTTAAACGTGCTCGTAATGCGTAGGTAGAGCAAGTAGAAGACTGTGATGCAATACGTTATTTATACGGAGTTATCCTGCTTCTTGTACGTCCTCTAGATCAACGTTGATCGCGATTGTGTTGATATGCTCAATAATCCGCGATTGGATGAGCATCAGAAGATTCAATTTTTGATATTCGTTTACCAGTTCTTGGCAGGTTTTTTTCACTTTTGGATTCTCTATTTTATCAATGTTTTCAGACAGCACAGAGAGTATCGGTTTTATGTTTTCCTCGAACAACTGCTTCGAGAAAGTACCAAAAGCGTCCGTGAGAGAGGTATTAACATAATAAAGCGTATCGCCACCCATGATCGTTTCCTTAATCATGTTTGCAATTTTCAATTTTTGCAAGGTTATCCTGATCATTCCCATGCTGTAACCCGTACCTTTTTCTATTTCCTTCCGCGAGACGGGACACGACTTGAACAGTATGCAGCTCCAGACTCGCCACACGGATTCTCCCAATCCCCATTGCTTCCCCATATCTCCTAACGATTCCTGCACTTCCTGCCACGCACCGTCGTCCATTGCTTCCACCATTTCGTCGTTATTTCTTAGATTTAATGAGTATATAATACTTTAAATTTAAATTAGTATCACGATTAGGACACCATGAACGTCAGTTATTTTTGCTTTTACTATCTGATTATTTTAAGCTATTAAAGTGTAACTATGCGATAACTCAATAAGAAAATGAAAGTAAAAAGGCTATTTTCACTATTTCGGCTAATTTTTTGGGATTTACTGTGAATATATCATTTCATTTCCTAATGAATCTTCCATTATGGGCTTAATTTATGCAAGCTATTTTTGCTTATATTGTGGCTATCGTATTAATCAAATAAAGGGAATATATTTACTGCATCAACTGGCGAAATGGCGGTACCCAATCTATTTTAGCATCTAAAGGGTATTTTGGACTTAAGGAGAATACCGTGGTCAATTATTTAAGTTACCCTCGTGTTTGGCGGGTATAATTAGCTCTCTCTTCAGGGGCTCCACTCATGGAGGTATTTTTGGTTGTCGAGTTTCGTTTTACAGTAAGGGCAGAACTTCCAGGACAGGGAAGCCGAGGAATTACATTTCGGGCATTTGGTGATGCCTATATCCGATCCACAATAAGGGCATACATTCCAGTTTTGATCAATATCGCGCCGACAGTAAGGGCATTTGTAAACGTTACCATTATTGTTCGTTATGCCATTACGTGCTAAATACTCCTTGATTCGTTCATCAATCTCCTCTTTGGCTGGTGTTTTCGTTACTACCGGTTTAATACTCAAAGCGGGATATGCTTTTTGATATTTCTCTTTGAGCCGGTTCACGGTGGGTCTCATGTACGCACCATCGTACGGGAGCCTATGTCCAAGCATCTCTTCTACATAATCGGGTGGCACCCCTTGATCTCTAAGGATCGTGGAGAACGAGGCTCGTAAGGCATGTATTCCCGCAGTGTTGATTGTTCTCTTTTTTTCATCGTCGGCGATCATCCCCGCCTTGAGTGCTGCTGCTTGTATAGCTCTATTGATGCCACTTTCATACGCACGTACGCGCTCCTTCCTGCGACGGTTTGATTCTGATATGAAGAGTGGCGAATCGTTTTTCAGGTCTTCGGGAGCCAGATAACGTGAGCCCTTCTTCCGCAGCTTCAGGTAACATCGTAAGGTATCTATCGCGTCTTCACCGAGGAAGGTATAGTATTCTATCCCTTCTTTCTCTCTCATGAGATGTAACGTAATCGGGATTTCGCCCTTATCTAAACCCTCAGCCACATCTCCGTAGTTCAGCGAGATGAGCTCTTTCATCGCCAGCCCTGCTTGAAAAGCGCACAAAACGATTGCTCTGTCCCGTAATCGCTCACACACATCAATCATCCGCTTTACATCTTGCGCCGAGAGGAACTTTCTGAAATTCTCTTTCAGTTTACGCGGTGTGGGTAAGTGTAAATTACCGATAGGAATATCGTTCTCTTTATAGAATACCCGCATGTCTTCGATGACCCGCCCCGCAGATCGAGGTGCAAGTCCTTTTTCTCCTTTTCTTCGCCCTCCTTTTTCGGGTATCACGTAGTCTGTTCTGAGCCAGTCATAAAACTCTTTTAACTTCTGTTCGGTTTTCTTCGAACCTATGCGCGTCGATTCCTCTATTAGTTCACTCGGGCCGAGTTTTCGCCATTGACAGTAGAGCTTTATTAATCGTACGCGGTTTTCCCGGATTTTCTCCCCTCGTCCCACTAACGTCGGCTTTACCTCTTTGAGTTCGCCAAAGGCTATAGCGTCTTTTTCAAGCTCGTCTATCGCTTTTTCCTCTTCCACGTTTATTCGCTCCGCGTTCACCGTTCTACATCAATATGAAATACCTGCCTGTATAAAAAGGATTGGATCAACAATGCTGCGATGCAGCAAGTGTGGGATGACATGAAGCGTGGGATCG
>CAYUEX010000138.1:0-3845 GCA_964443855.1 uncultured Halobacteria archaeon
ACGAACGGACAAAAGACGATTTCGAGCACCATGGGCTCATTACCGTCGAGATGCTCGATGGCAAACTGCCCGAAGACTGCTTAGCGGCGATAAAAGCGCATAATAAGATGACTGGGTTCGAGCCGGAGAGCGTGATGGCAAAGGCCTTGGTCGCTGCAGATGCGGTTTCCGGGCTCATCGTGCCAACCGCGTTAATGATGCCCTCAGGCAAATTGGCGGACGTACGCGTGAAATCGTTGAAGAAGAAATACAAAGACAAGTCATTCGCACGAACGGTGAGCCGCGAGAACATTTTAATATGCGAAGAGCTCGGCATCGACCGGAACGAATTCTTCACGCTCGCGCTGGAAGCGTTACAAGCGATAAGCGATGAGCTGGGAGTGTAGAGTATCTATCTAGGTTAGCGCCAATTCCACGCTACTGGTCTCATCAGGCAGGTGCTTTATGGAAAAGCCTAATTCCTCAGCTATTCTCAGCATTCGGTAATTATCGGTGAGCACGGTGCCGTACATCTTCTTGAGCCCTTTTTCTTGCGCTATCCCGATCAGGGTATCAACGAGTTTGTACCCCAACCCTTTTCCTTGATAGTCGTCATGCACCACAACCGCAAATTCACCGTTATTAAAATCGGTGTCAATGATCAATCGTCCGATACCCACAATTCGCCGCGTCGTATCTTCACGCACCTCTGCAACAATCGCTATCTCCCGATCATAATCGATATTGCAGAATCTCGTCAGCATCTCATGAGGTATTTTCTTAATCACTTGAAAGAACCGCCCGCGCAACGCGTCTTCCGATAAGGTGGTGAGCATTGCGTGTTCCAACGGCTCGTCTTCCGGCCGTATCGGTCTCAACAACACCTCAGTTCCATCCAATAACCGCCACGGAGTGACGTACCGGGTTGGATACGGTGTGATGACCAGGTGAGGATACTGAACAGTGTACGCTAACGCATCTTTATCAATAACAATGCGTGCATCCAGCGCGTATGCCTTGCCCTGAGCTACTGCAAGTGGATTGATATCCATCTCGGCAATCTCAGGGAAATCCACGATTAAGTTCGAAAAACTCGCAATTATTTGCTCCAGTTGTCTCAGATCTGCTGGTTGTCTTCCCCTGAACCCCTGCATCATTCCATAAACTTTGGTCTCGCCCATTAACCGTCGTGCTAACGTCTGATTCAACGGCGGTATGCCAATTGCAAAATCTCCAAATAGCTCGGTACCGATCCCACCCATACCAAAGAGAATGATTGAGCCAAAATCCGCGTCTTTCTTCGATCCCACGATGAGTTCATAATCGATGTCCCCGATCATTTTCTGCACTGTGACGCCTTCGATTCGAGCCTCGGGCGCTTTCACCGTTACGCTCTCGATCAACTGCTCGTACTCCTCTCGTAGTCGTTTTTCCGATTCTATGCCGACGGCAACTCCGCCCACATCGCTTTTATGCACGATCTCGGGCGATACGATTTTCAGGACTACCGGATACCCTATCTCATGTGCTCTTTGTACTGCTTTTTCAACAGTTTTAGCCACGTATGGTCTGGTAACGGGAATCCCGTAATTCATCAGGTATCGCTTAGACTCCTCTTCAGTGAGAATCGTCCGTCCGTCTTTAACTATTTTCCTGATAAGCGCCTTGAGGTTGTGCTTTGGCGGTGCCTGGTCTATCGGCAATTCGGCAGGAGTTTCGTATAAGAGCTCGAGATTGCGCGCATAGCGGTACATATACTCGTACGTTTTCACCGCATCCTCAGGCGTTTCGTAGGTCGGTATATCATGTTGTAAGAAGATCTCCCGTGCCTCTTGTACCTCCTCTCCACCCATCCACGCAGTGAGTAGTGGCCGCCGTGCGTGCGTACTAATATCAACAACTGATTGTGCCAGTTCAGTTGGTTGTGCCGCACCTTGAGGGGTATACATTACTAAAATACCATCAACACCAGCATCATGTAAACAAACAGTGACGGCATTAACGTATCGCTCGATATCAGAATCTCCTAACACATCGATTGGATTGTTTTTGCTCCAATAGGGTGGTAAAACAGCATTAAGTTCTTCGAGACTTTTATCAGAAAGTTTGGCGAGTTCGCCCCCGAGCTCGATCAAGGCATCGGTTGCCATAACACCCGGCCCGCCCGCATTGGTGATTATCGCTAATCGCGGCCCCTTTGGTAAGTTTGCCGAATCAAGAACTTCTGCAGCATTAAATAAGTCCTCCACCTCCTTTACTCTAACCACGCCAACCCGCTTAAACGCCGCATCATAAACTTGATCATCACCGGCCATTGCGCCCGTATGCGATACTGCTGCATTTTTACTCTCGGCGAATCTTCCGGACTTTACCACGATGATGGGCTTGTTGCGCGCGAACCCTCGTGCGGCACTCATGAATTTCTTCGCGTTTTCGATACTTTCCATGTAAATCATAATACTTCTCGTATTCGGATCCTCTCCGAGGAGATCTATGAGATCTCCAAAATCTATATCAACCATCGAGCCCAGCGACGCAAACATACTGAAGCCGACATGTGCTTCAAGTGCCCAATCAAGTATCGCGCTACCCAATGCCCCACTTTGAGAGATAAAGGCAATTTTCCCGGGTTCCGGATGAGCTTTTAGAAACGATGCATTTAACCCCATGGGTGGCCGAATGATACCCAAGCAGTTAGGTCCGAGTATCCTCAATCCGTATCTCTTCCTGATCTCCTCTATCTGCTCTTCTAACTTCCTTCCTTCTTCGCCAATCTCCTTAAAGCCTGCAGAGACTATTATTAGCCCTTCGACTCCTGCTTTACCGCATTCTTCAACGATTTCCGGCACGTTCTGTGCAGGCGTGGCTATAATTGCAAGGTCGATTCGTTCTGTAACCTGTGTGATGCTGGGATAGCACGTTTTCCCTAATACTTTCGTTCTGTTAGGATTTACGGGGAATAGTTTCCGATCTTCGGATAGCAGTAGGTTTTCCATCAATGCTTTACCAACAGAACCTTCTCGTTCAGTAGCACCAATTAATGCGACTGTTTCAGGATTGAACATTCGTTTCATGCTACCCACTCTTCATCACCATACTTTCACTCTAATTGCTTTATGTATAATATCTTTTCTATGGACGGTTATTTGCAGAACACCCTGGATGCCAAACTAAGGAACGGCCTACGTTGAACGGGTAGGCGACCTACTCGTTTGTTGTGCCGGTATTAGAGACGCGCAAGTTCGTCCAGTTGCGATAGAAATTCGTTAGCGAGTTCGCTCAATTGCTGCGCCTGTTCACTCATCTTTTCGAGCGTGCTGGCGGAGCCTGAAACGAGGAATCGTAAGAGTTGGTAGTTCTCGTCCCAGGACAACAACCGTGCCAGTTCCTCTTTGCCTATCTCGTGGTACCACTCATCATGTCGCCAGACCAGAATTGCGCCTAAGATGCTGACCGCATCCTCTACCTTCAGGTCTTCCAACTGAGAGAGCGTAAATGGCAGCCCCCCGATGAGGAACCCAAAGGGATTCTTGACTGCAGGCAATTCCTCTAGCGGGATCTGAACGTACCGCATAATGCCTGGTAGCGCCATAAAGAGTTCGGCTGTACGCACACGGCCACTAAAATACGCAATCAGCGTTCCTTTCGGCGTAGCAACGTAAATTTCTGCGCCACGCTTGCCCTCACCGATCTTCTGAATGAGCCATGCCTCGTCCATCTCCGGCAGCTTTCGCAGCACGGTCGGATACGGGATCCCCGTACCTTTTGAGATGGCATACTTGCTGGAAGGTCCGTTTTTGATGAGGAATTCGAGTACGCGCTCGTACTCCTGCTTGGGTTGTCTCATAATCGGATATGTTATGTTC
>CAYUEX010000139.1:0-3510 GCA_964443855.1 uncultured Halobacteria archaeon
TATGATTGAGAAAAGGGCTTTGAACAACCTGTCCGAATCCCGCCCAGGGCTTTCTGGTTTTGAGATTACGTTAGCCGTGAAGTTTTTCTCGCAGATTTCTTTAAACGTATAAATCTGATAAGACGTAAAATAGGAGTAAGGAGAAAATGGGTGGAGAGGAGGAGTTTTTTGGTGAACCTGCAGCACTCACAAAATTATACACCGATGAGTACGAGCGCAAATTGAGATAGCATGCACCAGTAGTAAAGAAAGTGCCCATGCTCCACTCGGAGGAGTTAAACCCGTTGAAAATGATCCCGATATGCCCTCACCAGCCAGAAGAGCGATTCTTGATTGTTAAGGATTTTGATGATTCCTGTAAGCGCAAAAGAAGATAATCCCTCACTGATACAATCGATTCACGCCGTTGATGAGCGCGTACACCGATGCCATAACGATGTCTTCACTGACTCCACTTGCGGTTATCGTCTTGTCGCCGCGGCTTATCTTCACCACGACATTCACCAACGCATCCGTGCCACCGGTGATAGCATCAACGTGGTACTCCTCAAGGCTCAAATCTTCCATTTCCATTCCCGCCAGTGCCTTCCTCAATGCATTTATCGCTGCATCCACGGGGCCAACACCGACGCCCGCTTCCACCACATCCTCGCCGTCTATCTCTAATCGTAGTGACGCCGTTGGATACACGTTCCGCCCGGATACCATGGATAGGTCAATGAGTTTTATCTTCTCCTCTCGTTCTATACTCAGTACGTTATCCACTATCGCTTGAAAATCTGAATCCGTGACCAATTTGCCTTTATCGCCGAGTTCCTTCACCTTAATTAACATCTTATTCATCTGCTCATCATCGGCGGTGATGCCCATCTCTTCCAGCACCCGTTTCACTGACGCCTTACCGGTATGCTTACCAAGGGCAAATCGTCTTGTCCTGCCTACTATTGCGGGTTTTATGGGCTCGTATAAGGTTGTATCCGCCATTGTGCCGTGGACGTGCATCCCGGACTCGTGCGTGAAGGCGTTATCACCCATAAGCGGCTTGTTTGGCGCAACTGGCATCTTCGTCAAATTGCGCACCAAACGTGATGTTTCATACAGCTTCTCTTTTACGATCTTCGTCTTCACGCCGTAAAGCAGTTCCAACGCGGTCACTACCTCCTCTAAGGACGCGTTACCCGCTCGCTCCCCCATACCGTTCACCGTCACGTGCACGCACTCCGCTCCGGCCTCCACCGCCGCGATAGTGTTCGCCGTGGCCAGCCCGAAATCGTTGTGGCAATGTACGGAAACCGGCGTGTCAACCGTGCAAAGAACCTGAAAGAGCTCCTTCGCTCGCTCTGGATACAAGACGCCAACGGTATCACAGAAGCATAACCGGTCCACTACGGGAGACAGTTCAGAAAAGAACGTTGTTAAAAATGCCATATCTGCTCTCGATGCATCCTCAGAACTGATTTCTACGGTTAACCCGTGCGCTTTCACGTATTCCGCCATCTCAATCGTCTTCAATGTCACCGATGCCCGATCCATCTTTAGCTTTTTCTTGATGTGCGCATCCGAAACCGGAGCAACCAGATTAACCACGTCGACATCACATTTGATTGCCGCGTCAATATCACCCTTCAGAAGCCGAGCAAAGGAGCAGACATCTGCATTTAAACCTTCGTTCGCTATTGCCTTTATCGCGCGCTGCTCACCTTCCGAAATGATAGCCGTGCCCGCTTCTACAATGTCAACACCAAGCACATCAAGCTGTTTCGCAATCTGCAACTTCTGCTCCGGCGTCAACGACACTCCAGGAGTCTGCTCACCATCACGAAGCGTGGTATCCAGAACTTTTACTGTCTTTCCTTCTCCCATAGGCTATCATTCCTCTTTTAGCTACTATTAGTAATGACCGTATTTATATTTCACCAGCATAAAGAAGCTTCATTCTAAAGAGTCGATTGATAGCCTTCAGCTCAACGCTACATGATAATTCGAATTTCGTCCTGCTTTCGCTAGCGTTGCAAATGCTCTCTATTCCTGCTCGAAAACCGCTCACTGGTAATCGTACAACACCAAACCATCAAGTAGGCAAATGAGGCTTTTGGTCATAGAGCGCCTCGCGGAAGACTAAGGCACTTCCAAACGAAGAAGGCATTTGACCGGAAGTTTTTTATAGAATTAAGGTAATACCTTTTCACATGGACAAAGATAATGAGGAGACCCCGGCTAAAACGGAGTATGATGTCTCAATAATACGGCCACAGCAGCGGGTTGATGATATCCAGTTACGAGGCAAAGGTATGTCTCCAGAACGGTTAAACGGTATCAAAAAAGGATTGCTTACGTTACATACCGCGGAAACGATGGCAGTCAATGTCTATAAGTTCCAGATCACGAACGAGGCAAATGAGCTTAACCGCCTGTTAATCGCTTCGATGGCTAACGAGATGACACACCTTCAGGATTTTCAGATAAAACTGTATGAATACGGCTGGAAGCCGAGTAAAATGAGGTGGATCAATTGGCTGGTCAGTGCGACTTTTGGGTTCTTATCACGACTGCGAGGTACGAAAGCGATTCTGGAAACGGGTATCTGGGTAGAGAACAAAGCCACGCACCACTACGATGAGTTCCTCAAGACGATCGAATGGGACGACGATACACGAAAGGTGATCGAAAAGAACAGGGCGGACGAAGGCGAGCATATCAACCGGTGGGAAACGCTTCTGAAGGCGGATTAAGTAAGGGAAGGCGTGAGCGTTAAAACCCAAAATAAGATAGCGGACAAGTCGCGATTGCTTAGAGTCATCACAAGTGATAAAATGAAGACGTTAATCATTTACGTTTCACGGCATCACGGAAATACTGAAAAAATCGCTCACGTGATGGCAAATGAGCTTAACGCAAAATTGGTAAAAGTCAATGATGCCGATGTACGCACCGTTGCAGACTATGACTTAATCGGTTTTGGTTCCGGGATTTATTGGTTCAAACATGATAAGATGCTTTTAGATCTCGTTCGCAGTTTACCGCCGCTCACTAACAAAAGGGCGTTTATATTCTCGACAAGCGGGTTAAATGCGGTTCGCGTGTTTAATAGGCGGTTAAGGCGGGAATTAAAAGGGAAGGGTTTTAATGTTATTGGTGAATTCTCGTGTGAAGGATTTGATACGGTGGGACCGTTGCAACTCATCGGAGGATTACACAAAGGTCGGCCCAATAACGAGGATTTGAAAGCAGCAACGGGTTTTGCTAAAGAGTTGATGGACAAAGTATAATGTTGTCTCGATTCACTTAAGGATTCAAACCTAAAATTCTAGCTCTTTTGACGTACGTACGTATCGTCTGTTCGCAGGGATTTTTTCCATGGGTTTATGGAACGTCTTTTTACTTTTACTTTACTCGACGGAGATTGGCAAATACACTTGCTTGGGGACGTATAAAGCCGCGTATCAAAATTTTGATTGCGAGTGTCAAGTGCAAGCCGATTCAATAATACTTTATGAGTTATAGTTATAC
>CAYUEX010000140.1:0-3456 GCA_964443855.1 uncultured Halobacteria archaeon
TGATGGATCCATCCGCTGTAGTAGATGGGCCCGATGCGATTCGAACGCATGACCTTCGCCTCGTAAAGGCGACGTCATAACCAACTAGACCACGGGCCCTTCTCGCTCTATTTGGGTTTCGTTGCCACCGCGATAAACTGCAAACGAACGTAACCCGCTTTATTCTTTAGTTTCGACTTTATATTATACATACGATAGTGCTATTTTAATAAAAAAATAAAAAGGCAAGGAAAAATGCGCGGTGGATTTAGAAAGGGAGTAGGCGTGAATCCAAAGGTATTGAGCCAGCAGATGAAACAGATGGGCATAAGCATCGAAGAGCTAAACGATGTTGAGGAAGTAGTGATAAGAACTGCGGATGCTGAACTCGTTTTCGAGGATGCCGTCGTTACCGTTATGGACGCACCAGGTTCGAAGATGTATCAAATAACTGGCACACCGGTAAAACGCCCGAAGATCGAATCTGAACGTGAACCCGAAGTGAACATCTCTCAAGAGGATGTGGCAATAGTAATGGAGAAGGCAGGGTGCAGCGAGGCCGAGGCGAAAGCTGCATTGACCGAAACAAAAGGTGATTTAGCTGAGGCGATATTCCGGCTCTCTGAGTGAACTAAACAATGACCGTTATTCAGCCAAAACGCGTTGGACTAACCTGTAAGGGCAGGGCTGAGGACGTATCATTGTGTACGGGTCTGATCGAATCCATAACGGACAAAGTTGACGTTATTCTCGACGAAGCAACGGCTCATAAACTCCACAAGCACGGTACAAGCATAGCGGAGATGGACGTGGATCTTCTGCTCTGTATTGGCGGCGATGGCACCATTCTAAGGGCACTTCATGCGTTGAAGACCCCCACACCCGTTTTAGGGATAAATACGGGTGCGATCGGTTTCTTAGCGGAGGTACAGCCAGAAAACAGCGTTTCTACACTCACCAGGCTACTAGAAGGGTTTGAGGCCGAGCGGAAAGAGCGGCTTTCGGTAACGGTAGAAGGTGCAACGGAGACGATGCCCTACGCGATGAATGAAGCAGTCGTAATAACATCCAAACCCGGGAAGATGCTTCACTTTGCCATTTTTATCGATGGCGAGGAGTTAGAGCAGTTACGGGCAGACGGGGTTATTTTCGCAACGCCCACCGGCAGCACGGCGTATGCAATGAGTGCGGGCGGGCCCATCGTAGACCCAAAGGTGAATGCAACCATAATCGTGCCTATTGCCCCCTTTAAGCTTTCTGCACGACCTACCGTCGTAGATATCAATAGCGAGATACGTTTTGAACTCTTGGAGCTCAAGGATGCCGAGTTGGTAATAGATGGACAGTTTTACCGGGCAATCGGAAAAGGAGAACGGATTTACATTACGTGGGGTGAACCTGCTAGTTTTGTAAAAATAGGGGACGCTCATTTTTTGAAACTCCGTGACAAATTACGGGGTGAAGGGGAAAAATGAAAAAGTTGATATACCTATACCTAGAATGTGAAGGTGTATGAGGAGAGTTGGAATGAAAGCGCAAAAGATATCGGTACTGAATTTGAGTAATAAACGAGTTGTGGACTCAGAGGGTGGTGAAATAGGTGCGTTGCACAATATAGTGGCAGAGGCAGCAACAGGCATGTTGAAGGAACTGGTAGTGAAGCCCAATGATGAACTTGACACAAGTAAGTTCAGGAAAGAGGACGAATATATCTATATACCGTTCGATGCCGTCAAGGCCGTCAAGGACGTCATCGTCGTGGATAGTGAGATAATACGTGAACGGGCGTGACGGGATTCGAACCCGTGATTTGCAGCTTAGGAGGCTGCCGCCATGTCCTAGCTAGGCCACACGCCCTGTAAAACTTTTTATTTCTAGAGAATAAAGAGAGAGTCGTTCAAGAAAAATCTTTTTCTTCTCGAATGGCTCGAAGCCCGTAGTGCGGGAGGTTTCCCAGCAAGCACTTCTTATGCCATGGTAACATTACAAAAGAGCGTGGAAAAGGCAGCAGAGATAATAAACGGGCATGAATACGCACGGGTAATCTCACATTATGATGCCGATGGAATAACTTCTGCAGGGATTATCTGTAATGCCTTACTTCGAAGAGGCATACAGTTCCATGCGAGTATTGTAAGCAAACTGGACCGCACGTTCATTCAAGGATTAGATGAAGGTCTGATTATAATTTGCGATATGGGTACTGCGCAATCTGATGTGCTATCAGAGTATCTCAAGGAAAAGGATGTGGTAATTATCGATCACCATGCTCCCCCAAGCTCCGTCCCCATAGCTCTCCCCTCATCCTCATCAGTCCTCATCAATCCCTGCTGCCTCACTGCGGAAGAAAAGCGCACAATGACCAATGAACGCGGTAGTACGATTTGTGCTGCGGGACTCTCGTATCTCGTGGCACGGTGCATGTCTGGCACCGACAGAGGCAACATAGACCTTGCCGGGCTTGCGATCGCAGGAACGTTAGGCGATAAACTGGAACTCGATACCGGAATAAACAAATTGATTGTGGACGAAGCAGTCCAAGAAGGGGTTATTTCCATCAAAAAAGGGCTAAAGCTCGGCAATGGTAAAATTAAGGAGTTGATTCTTTTCGCTACGGACCCCTATATCCCGCTTGCGGGAAAGGGGGAGTGGGTGGATGCATTTTTGGAGAAGGTGGAAATAGAGGGCGATACGAAGTTACGTGATTTAAATGAGGCAGATGAAAATCGATTGATCAATGCATTGTTATCGCTCTTACGAGAATCACACACTAATATCAACGATGACACGTTGGTAGGACCCACGTACACGCTTCATTCTGAAGTGATACGGGATGGACAAGATTTTATGAGAATGGTAGATGCCTGCGGTCGATTGGGCAGATCGGGGATTGGCATAGGGCTGTGCCTGCGTGAGGCAAGCTTGGTAGAAGAAGCGACCTCGTTATACGTAAGCATTCAAAGCAAACTCGTTTCTGAATTGAGCAGAATAGAAAGTGAAGATGATGCGATAAAAGAGCTTAAAAACAGCTTCTACTTTTTCGTGCAGGAGGGGGGGGTAACCGGCACCTTAGCGGGTATCGTAGCAGAATACATACGCACGGATAAGCCCATAATCGCGTTTAACAAGAAAGACAAAGCAGAAGAAGGGAAGAAGTCGGAAACGAAGATATCCGCACGGTGTAATAAGAAACTGATGTCGGCATCGCGAGGGATAGACCTCGCTAGAGCAATGGAGGAAGCTTCAGGAGCAGTAGGTGGTTTCGGCGGCGGGCATCCTGTCGCAGCCGGAGCTTCCATTCCCAATGGAACTGAGGAGCACTTCATAGCTACGCTTGATGAAATTATCGGTAAGCAGATAGTAAAGCAGCTTTAAGGGCACATGATTAATTTACAGCGCTGTATCTCCGCTTTTTCGATTTGATCTCCGCAAAAAATAGAAAGATTTATTTAGGGAAAAAAGGGGAGTATGTAATGC
>CAYUEX010000141.1:0-3454 GCA_964443855.1 uncultured Halobacteria archaeon
GGACGCTTTCCGATATCCGTGAGTCAATCGGAGAGCTCAAATACTATCGGATGACCGTCTTTAACAAATATAATGGCTGACCTTTTGTGGGAAGAAGTTATTCGCGCGCGTGAGCGGATTGCTCCATTTGCTCATCGCACGCCATTTTTGACCTGTGCCTCTCTGGATAGAGCAGCTGCGAACAGCGTCTTTTTCAAGTGCGAATTTCTACAGAAAAGTGGCTCATTCAAGTTTCGTGGGGCGTGCAATGCTATTGCGGCTCTGACCGCAACGGAGCGAAGCCACGGGGTTGTTACTCATTCCAGTGGAAACCATGCCCAGGCATTAGCACTGGCAGCAAAATTGCATCACGCACAGGCGACTGTCGTAATCCCAGAGGATGCTCCAGAGATAAAGCGGCTGGCGACCGCAGGCTATGGCGCAAAGGTTGTCTTATGCAAAGCTAGTCTTGCTGCAAGAGCCGAGGTCACCGTGCAGATAGTTAAAGAAACGGGCGCTATCTTTGTAAGTTCTCATGATGATAATCAGGTAATCGCTGGACAGGGAACAGCCGCCGCAGAATTGATAGAGGATGTTGGCGATCTTGATTATATACTTGTTCCCGTCGGTGGGGGTGGCCTTCTCGCGGGAACAGCAATTACTGCTTCTCATCTTCTTTCTGAAGCTAGGGTAATCGGTTGTGAGCCAGCTGAGGCCGATGATGCGTATCGTTCGTTTAGAGATGGAAAACGTGTCGAGGAGGTTAGCACGAATACGATTGCTGATGGGCTGCGCACAACTCTAGGTGTGCGTAACTTCGAGGTGATAAAGAATCGTGTATTTGATATTGTCCGTGTCTCGGAAGATGAGATAATTGGGGCGATGCGGTACGTATGGGAACGAATGAAGATCCTTATTGAGCCGTCGAGTGCCGTTGCCGTTGCTCCGCTCCTCAATCATCATCTGGGCATTGAAGGAAAGAAGGTTGGAGTTATCTTAACCGGTGGAAATGTCGAAGTCGAGCCCTTCTTTCAGGCCATTCTGGACAAATTGCGCTGTACACAGTAGCTTTCTGTGATCAGGTCGTGATGGTGCGTAGTGACCAACTAGTGGCCTGAAGCTGATAATGAGTCCTTGTTTGAGTGGCAGTACTGGCTATACTTACCATTGCCCAGTTGTGCATTCTATCTTTAGTGCTTGTAAGAGAGCATTGATTCCACGATTGTGGAACACATCAGCCAAGACTACCTTCCCATGCGGGTTTAGCTGTGCATAATCTCCTACAATTACTTGTGGAGTTACATTGACCGCATCGGCAAGGTCAATCTTATTGACTACAACAAGGTCAGTTTGAGAGAAGATCTTTGGGTGTTTTCGTACCACGCTTTCGCCTTCACTAACAGAGATAACAATCACTTCAAGCTCGGCTCCAACCGGAAAATCTGGTGGGCATATAAGGTTTCCGACGTTCTCAATAAATAGGAGGTCCATTGTTTCTAGCGAGAGTGATTGTAGCGCGTGCTTGACTGAGAGCGCATCAAGGCAGCAGTTATCCTCGGTGTTGACACTTACCGACTGAACGCCGCAGGCAAGGAAGCGCTGATGGTCATCATCACCAGCACAGTCTGCGCATATCGTTCCTATGCCAATACCACATGGTTTCAATCGAGCGATCATTTTCTCGATTAGTGAAGTCTTGCCACTTCCAACGGCCCCCATTACGCTGATTGCGCGCACGTTGTTCTCTTTCAATAGATGGTAGTTTGCCTCCGCTAGCTCCAGCTCCCTTTCTAGACTAGTCACACCTCTTTCTTGCATTGGCAGCAGCGCTCCTTTTCTTCTCCAAGTGATAATATGTAGCTTTAATGGTTGGCGCAAACTTTGGAACCGAGCACGCCATGCTTATGTGCATCCTGCAATAAGGCTTAGGTTGTCATCTGCTGATAGTGCCTCTTATCCGCATGTTACTGATGAATGACGAGTGCATCTCCGGCGATATTGACTGCGTGGTCTCCAATTCGCTCCAGGTTCCGTAGAACCTCGACAAAGATGATTCCTGCAGTTTGGTTACAAACTCCCTTTTCTAGTCGTTCTATATGGTGTTTCTTGTAACGGATCTCCAATTGATCGACCTCTTTTTCCAGATCCAAAGCGTCTCTGGCTGGTTGTTCTTCCTCTGTTGTAAGTGCTTGTATGGACAGATTGTACAGCGAAGAGGCTTTCTTGAACATGTTATCTAGTTCGTCCTGTGCCTGTTGAGAAAAGGAGAACCCGCGTTTTATCATCACTTGACCACGTTCGGCAATGTTCACTGCGTGATCCCCGACCCGCTCGATGTCATTTATTACGTGATCAAACATGTGCAATCTTTTCTTGTTTACCGTATTAAGCTTGCTTACATCAATGCGATCAAGAAAGCTGTCGATTGCCTTTTCTAAGCTGTCTACCGCTTCTTCAGTTTCCAAGACAGTTGCCACGTGTTTAATGCTTCCTTCAAGAAAAACTGTCCGACACGAGTCTAGCATCACTTCTGTCATTGTTCCCATGCGTAGCAATTCACTTTGCGCTTGTTTTAGGGCGATCGATGGTGTATTTAGGAATTCGGCCCCGAGAGATCGTGGGGTCAGGTGTACTTTTGCTTCTCTTCCCGGAACGATCTTCTTTGTTAACCAGACCAGCCTACCTACGCACGGTAACAATACCAGCGTCACCGTTACATTAAAGATACTGTGTGCGTTGGCAATCTGACGGGGAAGGTTTCCGGCAGTGGCTTCCACTATTTTGGAATAAGGCGATATGAACAAGAGAAAAGCTGCAACACCAAGTATGTTTACTACGAGTTGAGCAATTGCCAATCGTCGTGATGAGAGTGACGAGCCAATAGAAGCGATGAGTGCTGTGACGGTGGTTCCAATGTTTGCTCCAAAGATCAGAGCGATCGCTGCTGGTAAAGTTAGGACACCCGTGCTTCCCATGGCTATTATCAGGGCTGTCATTGCTGAAGAGCTTTGAATGATTGCTGTTACTCCTGCGCCAATCAGCACTCCCAGTAAAGGGCTTGTACCACAGTTGCGCAGTAAGTGGAGAACGGCAGGAGCCTCGGCAATTTGGCCTAGACTGGTTGACACTACGCTCATTCCCATGAAAAGAAGCCCAAAGCCAAGGATAATCTGTCCGATATCTCCTGGGTTCTTCCCGCGAAAAGCCTCGTACATGATGAACCCGATTGCGATTACGGGAAGGTAATAGCTTCCAATCTTGAAGGCAATGAGTTGCGCGGTAACCGTTGTCCCAATCTCTGCACCAAGCATCACGCCGATTCCTTGAGCCAGGGTCAACACACCAGCGTTGATGAGTCCGATCAGGAGAACCATCGTCATACTGCTGCTTTGAAGGATTCCTGAACTGAGCGCTCCGATTATTGCT
Organism: uncultured Halobacteria archaeon; assembly: GCA_964443855.1. GTDB lineage: Archaea > Halobacteriota > Syntropharchaeia > Alkanophagales > Methanospirareceae > JACGMN01. The sequence continues at coordinate 3,406 of CAYUEX010000141.1, forward strand.
CCCCGATAAGCTCGTCCCGTGATCCGCTCAAGAAAACTGCGTATTCTTT
>CAYUEX010000142.1:0-3354 GCA_964443855.1 uncultured Halobacteria archaeon
AGCGGTATGATGGTGGGGAGGATGAGGTAATTGGAGTTGGAGCTAAACACGTACTTTTTGGATTTTTATTAAAATCATTGACTAAGTCTTCAGCCATTATTTATGCAATATCCTCCATCAGTCTTCAAAATTTTCTTTAAATTTAAAAGCCACAACAACCTATAATTAATTTGAGAAAAAGTACTCCATTCAACATCCAAACTTTCTTTAAGATATTCTAAAATATCTCCCTCACTTTGTGGGGATTCTGATGTTTTTAAATATTCAACAATATCTTCAAAAGCATAGATATTTTTACCTGTTATCTTGTATAGAATATCTAAATCATTACTCTCAAAATATTTTTCTTCGTCCTCTGATAATAAATATTTACCTTCTTTAATATCAATTAATCCCATGCTTTTTGGTACAAAAACATATCCATCAGCGGTCTTTTCACTTTGTACATTCTCAAAATTATTCATATACCATTGAATCAATTTCTTTTTAGTATTTTGTCCATTCACAATCGCTTCTAAAAATTTATTCAAAGTATCTACATAATTCATATTACCTCCCGGGAGAGGCCATAGTGATTTATTCTTTTCTGTACTTGTTGATTTCTTTAAGGTAGAAGTTTCGTTCTGGAAATAACCTGTATCAATAGAATAAATTAATTTTTCTTCTGCTTTGACACCAACACCATATTTGAAAAGTAATTTGATTAGTTTTTCTCCGTTGACAAGAGAAACAGGCATTTTTCCAGAATCTTTTGCTTCAAGGACCGCATCTTTAGTAAAATCAGAAGTGGTAATTATTAATCCACGTTGCCCAATTTTTGCGCTTCCTCTCAGCTGAGTTATAATCTTACCCGGAATATTATTTCTATGTCTTTTAACTTGGATAACTGTTTCTACATCAGTAATTCCACCAACAGTTAAATCTGCTGTGATGTCTATTCCACCATCTCCGCTTCTTTTAGTTCCTTGAACATTTTCATATCCTGTATGTGTTTAGCTCGTAAAAAAACTGCTCTTAAATACGTTTATCCCGCCTTCGAGAAGCTTCCGTTTTGATTTTGAAATTTTTCCCATCATAAACAAAGCTGTCTCCGTGGCTATTTCTCGTTTCACCTAAACACATACCATATCCTATTTTTTGAAGAAGATCAGCAACAAAGAATTCAAATTGGTAAGGATCCATGGAGTATAATTTTTCCTTTAATGCTTTTTTTACGTTCTCATTTTGTTTTTCAATGAGTACTAAAGGAGAAGAAGGAGATATTTCTTTTTTTCTTAAAGAAAAGTTACCCCTTCCCACTTTAATAAAAGGGCTATCTTTATATTTATTTATGTCCATATATAACTGAGCACCCATAGTCGCTTCAGGAGTTTGACCTTCTGTTTCAATTAATCCTTTTTGTAATGCAATATCTGTTATTTCTTTTGCGCTAAGTGGTTCCTCTGCATTTTTTAATACATCAATCGCAGCTTTCTTGAATGATACCATTTTAGTTTTCTCGCCCCTCTACTTTTTAGCCCAAAAAATTATTGAGTTTAACGCCGGTATATCCGAAACTTAATTCGTATATATCCCCTTTGGACGAACTCCCTATCTCTCTAATTTCCCTTCTAACCATCTCTTTTGCAATCGGTCTATCTGAATAATCTTTTATCAGCTGTCACTTAAACCTTTTCGATTCATCTCTATTTTTACGTAAAATTTAGAAAATTTCAATTAACTATATCGTCGTTATCACTCTACTTTTTCATTTTTGTTTTCTTTTGCTTGCTTAGTACCGGTAAGAGTCCAAGACCGTATTCAAAAGGAAGATATGATGTGCATTCCCAGCATCGTATACCCTATTATTCCTTCAATCCTAACTTTTTCTGTTTCTGAAGTATAGTTTGAAGTACAGTATTCGATGGATACGAGAGGACATGAACGCATTTTCGTTGCTCAACGCGGAGATTCAAGAGATACTGAGTACTAGTTTCCTGGTTCCTACCGAGCCACAGGAGTTGAGCATCCCGCTCATCTTAGCGGGAAATGACGTGCTGCTTATCGCGCCGACCGGTTCGGGCAAGACCGAAGCCGCGGTATTACCCATTCTGCATAAGATACTGGATTTGAAGCAGCAGAAACAGGTGAAGAAAGGTTTTTTAGCGCTTTACATAACGCCGTTACGTGCGTTGAACCGTGATATGCTGTTGCGGTTAGAGCGCTGGGGTGAACAACTCGATATTACAATAGAGGTACGGCACGGCGATACGAGCAGGTATGCACGGCGTCGACAGGCTTTAACACCTCCTGACGTGCTGATTACCACACCGGAAACGATCCAGGCGATGATTCCGGGCACGCGATTACGCGAGCATTTGAAATCCGTAAATTACGTGATCATCGATGAAGTGCACGAATTAGCGAACTCGAAACGCGGTGCGCAGCTTACCGTTGCGTTAGAGCGAATAACGGAACTCACAGGTGATTTTCAGCGTATCTGTTTGTCAGCAACGGTGGGTAATCCGGAAGAGGTCGCGAAGTACTTTGCAGGCCGTAAGCAGATGCAGGTGGTGAATACGGTCTCTACGAAAGCGGTTGACATAGAGGTTTTAAACCCGAAGCGAACGGAGAATGATGTGCATGCCGCACGGGGCTCAGGTGTTGATCCAGAGGTCTTAGCACATGTACGGGCTATACGTGAGATTGTGAACGAGGAGGGCAACAATTCAACGTTGATTTTTGTTAATACGAGACGCGCGGCGGAGATGCTCGGGTCGCTTTTGAATAGGTACGAACCCGGGTTGATTGGTGTGCATCACGGCTCGCTGTCGAAGGAAATGCGGATAGAAGCGGAGGAGAACCTAAAGAACGGCGTTATAAAAGGGCTTATTTGTACCAGCTCGATGGAACTCGGGATTGACATCGGCTCGATTGATATGGTTGTCCAGTATGCCTCGCCGCGCGAAGTAACGCGCCTGGTGCAGCGTGTGGGTCGCGCCTCGCACTCGTTTCAGAAGACGTCAAGCGGTAAGATCATTGCGCTCACGCCCGATGATGTGGCGGAATCGGTAGTGATAGCTCAACGCGCCAAAGAGGGTAAAATAGAGAACATTCGGCTGAAGGAAGGCTCTTAGACGTTCTGGCGAACCAGATCTGCGGGCTGCTTCTGGACGCGGGTGTGCTCACCATCGATAAGCTCCACGCAGTGCTGCAGCGTGCATATCCGTTCAGAAATCTCTCGCTGGAGGCTTTGATACGGGTAATCGAGCAGTTAGCGGCTGAGGGCTTGTTGAAACGTGAAGAAGAGCGGGTGTGGCGCAGTAAAAGCACCCGGAACTATTACTATGAGAATCTCTCGATGATTCTGGACGA
>CAYUEX010000143.1:0-3238 GCA_964443855.1 uncultured Halobacteria archaeon
GACGTGCAGTTGTGCAAGACTGAGGAGTGCGTGAGGCGGGCGTTTTGAGTGCAGACTGATGTTAAATATACTTTTATAATCTTATCTCTAACAGTTAGTAACCGAGAGATAAGAGTAAGATGGCTAAAAGACACAGACCAAGGAGGGGATCGCTTGCTTTTTCTCCGAGGAAGCGAGCACGAAGTGAGACGTGCAGGATAAAACGGGAAGAACTAGCCGTAGGCAGGAACCTACAGGGCTTTGCAGGCTATAAAGCTGGAATGACACACCTTATTCTGACTGATGACTATTCTCATAGCCTGACGAAGGGGATGGAAATAGCTGTGCCTGCAACGATAATAGAGACTCCACCTATGCGGGTGGAAGGTTTCCGTCTTTATAAGGATACAATCTATGGTAAGCGGGCTGTAACAGAAGCATGGGCTGGCGCAGCGGCAGGAGAAGGAGGAGATTTAGGTTCAATAGAGGAATTAATTAAGAAGTCTGACGATAAACATGCGTTAAGTCTGCATTTAATCGCTTCTACGGCTCCGGAAGTTGTAAGTGGCGTGCCAAAGAAGAAGCATAACCTCATGGAGATGAAAATGAGCGGCAAGGTCGATCAAGACCTCGAATATGCGAAAGAAGTATTTGGAAAAGAGTTGAAGGTAAATGACGTTGTTAAAGCGGGTGATTTTGTTGATGTTACCGCGGTGACCACGGGTAAAGGTACACAAGGACCCGTGAAGCGGTGGGGAATTACGATTCAGAATGCAAAGGCAAAGAGGTCCGGGAAAGGCCGTCATGTAGGTGCTATCGGCGCCTGGACACCTCGAAGAGTCCGATGGCGTGTACCGCAGCAGGGACAGACCGGATATCAACAGCGAACTGAATACAACAAGCGAATAATGAAGATCGGGGACAACGGCGAAGAGATAACGCCAAATGGCGGGTTCTTGAACTATGGTGCCGTGAAAAATGAGTATGTTTTACTTAAGGGTAGTGTTCCCGGACCGAAGAAACGGCTTGTAAGAATCTCTCATGCGATACGCGTCCATCCCAAGCTAGGCGTACCTGAAATTGATTACATAAGCACGAAATCACAACAGGGGAGATAATAGGATAAGAAACTAAGAGAAGAAGGGCGATGGTAAAAGAAGTAAAGAGCACGGCAAAGGTTTTAGACTTATCAGGGAGCGTTTTAAAAGAAATATCACTTCCTCAAATATTTATGGAAGAATACAGACCCGACTTGATCAAGCGCGCAGTACTCGCAATGCAATCTAACCGACTGCAGCCAAAAGGTACAGACCTTTTAGCCGGACGCAGAACATCTGCAGAGAGTTGGGGTCCGGGTAGGGGTGTTGCCAGAGTGCCTCGCATTACCGATGGACGGAGAGCAGCACGGGCACCACAAGCAGTTGGCGGGAGACGAGCACATCCGCCAAAAGCTGAGAAGATCCTAACGAAGAGAATAAACAAGAAAGAGCGTAGAAAAGCAATAAAGTCCGCTATCGCAGCCACTAGCAATCCAGAATTCGTAAGAACCCGGGGGCACCGGTTTAGCGAGGAATTAGAGCTCCCGATAGTGGTAGACGATTCGTTTGCAAATCTTGCAAAGACCGCAGAGGTGGAGGAGTTTTTACAAACTATCGGCTTGTGGGACGACGTACTTCGTGCGAAGGCCCGAAAAGTACGAGCTGGTAAAGGTAAGATGCGAGGACGGAAATACAAGACAAAGAAGAGTATTTTAATCGTTATTTCCCGTGAAGAAGAACCAGACGTGGCTGAGAAGATAATGAAATCCGCGAAGAATTTGCCAGGTGTGGATATTTCCTATGCAGAAGAACTCAATGCAGAGTTGCTTGCACCAGGAACGCATCCGGGCAGGCTAACCATCTGGACGGAATCCTCGCTATCAAAACTTAGTACAATGGAGTGATAAAGAAGAAATGGTAGAAAAGGTGAAACATATCGTCCCAAGCGAAAAAGCAACGATGATGATCGACTCGGAGAACAAGCTCCAGTTTATTGTTGATTTACGAGCGAGTAAGGATGAGATAAAGCAAGAGATGGAGCGCGTGTTTGAGACACCAGTGCGAAGCGTGCGGACAATGATAACATTTAAAGGCGAGAAGAAAGCAATAATAGAATTAGAGGAAGAAGGCAAGGCGAAGGAGATCGGGACCTCGCTTGGCATATTATAATTATTACATAAATAGATAGAGCGAAAAATGGGGAAAAGAATAATAGCGCAACGGAGAGGGAAAGGATCATCAACTTTTAGAGCACCCTCGCATCGTTATAAAGGTAATCTCGAACATGTGCGGGTGGATAAGAATCAAACAGTATCAGGACGAGTCATGGAGATAACTCACGACCCGGCACGGAGCGCTCCTATTGCTCGTGTACAGATAGAGCGTGAAAACGGAGACGAGAAGAAAGGAAAGGAGCAATTTATAGTTATACCCGAAGGCATTGGCGTGGGCGATACTATCTCGTATGGCGAATCAGCCGCGGTAAAGATAGGTAATACTGTCCCGCTTCGCTGCATACCGGAAGGAGTAATGATTTGCAACGTAGAAGCGCGGCCAAACGACGGTGGTAAGTTCGTTCGGGCTTCCGGCAACGGTGCCACGCTATTAGCGCATGAGCATGACACCGGACGCTCAATGCTCGTAATGCCAAGTGGTAAGAAGAAGTGGCTATCCTCCGACTGCTATGCTACTATCGGTGTTGTTGCAGGTGGCGGTCGTACTGAAAAGCCGTTTGTGAAGGCAGGTAAGAAATATCATAAGATGAAGGCACGTGCAGCGAAGTACCCCACGGTGCGAGGCGTAGCGATGAATCCCGTTGACCATCCTCACGGTGGTGGCGGGCATCAGCACGTTGGAAAGTCGAAGACGCCCGGGAGAAATGCACCGCCAGGAAGGAAGGTAGGGAGCATAGCGGCGAAGAGAACGGGTAGGAAATGAGGTAAGAGCATAAAATGGCAAAGAAGAAGAAGGGTAAATCTAAAACAACGTTAAAGAAGAAGGAGGAGGAGTTCACGTATCGTGGCTATACCGTGGCGAAGCTCAAGAAGATGAAGCTCGACGAGTTGGCTAACTTAATGTGTGCGCGGCAGCGACGGAAGATAAAGAGGACCTTTCGACCTGAAGAGGAAAAACTACTTGATGAGATAAATTCCGGTAAGGAAGGCATAAAGACGCATTTACGTGATGCTATCGTCCTCCCGAGCATGGTGGGTACGCAGATA
>CAYUEX010000144.1:0-3160 GCA_964443855.1 uncultured Halobacteria archaeon
TATCATTGGACAGCCCATTCAAGGAAGCAAGTTCGCTGCCTAGCGTTGCCGACGAAAGGCTTAGCTCGTTATGACGAGGGCAGCGCTGGAGTCGGTGGAATAGCTTTTTACCAATAGTCCTCTAAGTGCGCCACTTTCTGCGCCACAAAATGCGCCAGTGGAGTCAAAAAATGTGGCGCACCTGCGACGCAATGAACACGAGTATATTACTTAAGCCAAGAAGGGTATTATAATGGTAGGAGAACGAGGAGAGGGGGGTGGGGTGGTGTGTAATGTCGTGTATATCGCTGTTGCGCTGAAGACGCTGACGCGGAAGAAGTACGGGAACGCATGACTGGAGGACACGATGAATGACGATTCGTCGCAATACCCTGTTAACTTTCTTAATCAGTACGCGAAGATCCCTAAGGATATATCGGACAAGCTGAATTTGCTCTACCCGACAAAGTACGAAAGCGTCAAACATTGTATCGGTTTAATAATCGTTAACCTGCTTGAGTTCAATGAGATCGCTTATTCTCGCAACAAGAACTTCTATAGCGCAAACCATACCAGACACTATACCTACGCAAACATGCTAAACGCTCTAGACATCGCGGTAGCCGACGGTTACGCGGTTAAGCTCCATACAGGTTATCCCGGCCTGGGTTATTATAGAGGTCGATCATCAACGCTGACAGCGGGACCGCGACTATGCGAACTTAGTCAACCCGAAGAGATAGAGCTAGATGTAGAATCACTGCCGTTACTTACGGTTGACGAGAGACCAGTATTCGGAAATGAAGATTTGTATCTCGTTAAAGCACGTAGCGCGAAAGCGAGTCTCGAATCACGTGCTCTCTGCGATCGACTTGATCTTATATACGACGAGGCGCTTAAGCTCAATAGGGATTACTGGAACAGTATTGTTATTGATGCTCGTTACACCAGCTCCAAGCAAAAATGCTTTAATCGCATCGGCTTAACCAGGATTTTCAAAGATGGCGGTGTGGGACGCTGGTTTCAGAAGGGCGAAATGTCATATCAACAGCTGTCAGGAGTAGAAAGAGCAAGGCTACTGGTAAACGGTGAAAGAGTGACGGAAATCGACTACTCAGCGATGCACCCGAATATTCTTTACGCAGGGGAGGATAAGCAGTGCCCGGATGACTTTTATACAGTTATCACGGATCAGTGTGGATGCGATAGATTCGTGGCAAAATCGATTGTCCTGATCGCGATTAACGCTGGCAGCTACGCCAGCCTCGTCGGAGCTATCAATAATAATAAAGCTGAACAGGAAAGAGCTAATAAAAATAGAGCTGTACCCGAAGCAGTCTTGTATTGCGAACTCAAGAAAAGCGGTTTGAATCCTAAGGAGATCGTCGAGGCCATAAAGACGGCGCATCCGGCAATTGGGAAGTACATTTACAGCGCATCAGCGAATAAGCTAATGCTCGTGGAATCGGACATCATGACCGCTGTGTTACTCAAGCTGATGCGACTTGGTATTCCCGCCTTACCCGTGCACGATTCAGTAATTGTGCCCAACCGAAACAAAAATGTCGCTAGACGAGTCATGCGGGACACTTACAGAGAATACACAGGCTTCGACATTGCCATCAAATTACACGCCGTAAAGTAGCACGTCAAAGTAATAAACCTAATCGCTGCCTACCTTCACAGGATCAACGAGGTTTGTATCAGGAAGCAAAATGAGTGCGGTAGCATTTAAGAGTGCATAGTCCCAATAACATACAATCGCTTCCGTTCAGACTGACTTTAGCAAAGTAATCTACTTGTTGTGATACAAGGTCAAAAGTCTCTTTAAAAGGCAAAGCTGATGGAATTGGCAAAAGTACCTGACTTTTAATCAGGGTGTAACAGGTTCGAGACCTGTACGGCCTACCAAAGCTAAATAGGCCACACCTTTTGAGGAGTTTTGAAAAGAATCAGGGTGTCAAGACACTAGGTCAACCGACACCCTGATTTTATCGTTTTTACGGTCAAATATCAATATATGCTTATTTACGCCACAAGGCTTTAATGGATGCAATGGCTAATACGGTTGTCATTATGATAATGGCAGTAAGCCTGTTCGGGATGTCGAGAGAAGTATTCCCGGTGGTAATCTTCTGCAGGATAGAATGTATCCAGCGGGACAATTTGCGTGACGGTGGGCTTCTTCCACAGGTGAGCTTTATTGAGTTCTCCGATAAGTTCCTCGGCAACTGCTTTTTGTTCCTTGTTGCGGTAGAAAATAGCCGAACGGTATTGCGTGCCCACATCCGCACCCTGCCTATTCAGTGTTGTTGGGTCATGGATGGAGAAGAAAATCTCCAGAATCTCCCGATACGAAATCTTGGAAGGATTGAAGCTCACCTGGACTGTCTCAGCGTGGCTGGTCTTGCCGGTGCAGACCTGCTCGTAGGTCGGATTGACAGTGGTGCCACCTGTGTAGCCGGAAACCACATTCTCGACGCCGTTAACTTCGCGTAACACTGTCTCAATACACCAGAAGCAACCGCCAGCGACGGTAGCAACTTCCAATGAGACTGTCTGGTTCACAGTATGCCCTCGGGTTCGAATCTCAGCGCAAAGCCATTCATACAATAGCGCTTGCCGGTTGGCTGCGGACCATCATTAAAAACATGGCCGAGGTGGGAGCCGCACCGGACGCAGAGCACTTCTGTCCGCACCATTCCCAGACTTCTGTCAAGCTGCTCAACAACATTGAGCGGCGAAACTGGTTCATAAAAGCTGGGCCAGCCCGTTCCCGATTCGAACTTGGTGGAGCTACGAAAAAGGTCGGTGCCACACCGTACACACTGAAAAACGCCGGGTTCGTGGACTTCATCGAACGGGCAAGTTCCTGGGGCTTCCGTTCCTTTCTTAGTGGTGATTTCATACTGCCTTGTGGTTAGCATCTTTTTCCATTCCGCATCCGACTTCTGGATTTTCTCTACGCTCAGCACTCCGTTGTGCTTGACATTAAAAATCTGGACGACTGTCATGATAATTCACCTCCCATTACCTCGACGGTCGAGTATCGGCAGCAGCACGCTACACCTCTTCACGAGAGGTTTATTTCGCCGTCTGTCAGCAGCCGGGTTCACCTGTATGCCCGCAACAACTCTGTCTCTTGACTATCTTTATCATATTATTGCGAAAAACAAGATAG
>CAYUEX010000145.1:0-3003 GCA_964443855.1 uncultured Halobacteria archaeon
GTTTAGTACTTATGTTCGAATGAACGAAAACTATTTTGTTAAACATTCTTAATAGTATCCCAAAAATGGAGGAATGAAATGAGGATATTTGTCATAGGTTACGGACAAGCAGGGGGACGAGTTGCTGATACATTTGTAGAGTTTGCAAAGAAGACCGGACTGAATTTCATCGTTCGTGCATTGGCGGTCAATACAGCGCGGTCCGATTTGATGGGACTGAAGAATATACCCATGAACGATAGAATACTTGTTGGCGAGGCACTCACGAAAGGGCATGGAATCGGTGCAGATAACGAGTTAGGCGCACTTGTTGCAACTGATGAAATTTATACGATACAGAATGAGATAGATAAACGAGGAACCCACCAGGTTGACGCTTTTCTTATTGTAGCAGGTTTAGGAGGCGGAACAGGGTCGGGAGGTGCGCCCGTATTAGCAAGGCGATTGAAGAAGTTATACGAGGAACCGGTTTACGGACTAGCTATACTACCTGCAACTGATGAAGGAAGCTTAAATTCGTTAAATGCTGCCAGAAGCTTGGTCACTTTTGTGAATGAAGTGGACAACCTTTTCCTTTTTGACAACGATGCGTGGAAGAAGGGCGGCGAGAGTGTGCAGGAAGCATTTGCGGACATAAATGAAGAAATAGTGAGGCGATTCGGGATTTTGTTCGGTGCAGGAGAATCGAATGAAGTGGGACAGATGGTCGTCGATGCAGCCGAGGTGATGAACACACTGAAAGGCGGCGGTGTATCAACGATTGGCTATGCGTCGGAAGAAGTAGCGAGTGAGGGTTTATTCAAGAAGTTCATTGGCAAAAAGAAGTCCCTAGAGAATCTGGATTCGGTTACACGGATCACCTCGTTAGTGAGGAGAGCAGTAGCAGGCAGATTGACGATACCTTGTGATGTTTCAACTGCGGAGAAGGCACTGATAATTTCTGCGGGACCACCGAAGGAGCTCAGTCGTAAAGGTATGGAGAAGTCCAAGGTGCGAATCGAAGAGATGATACGAGGAAAAGAAGTAAGGGGCGGTGATTTTCCACTGACGAAGGGCGATCACGTATCAACGGTCGTTCTATTCTCCGGCGTATATGATGTCCCGAGGATAAAGGAGTTACAAGCAATTGGCGCCGATGCGCAAGAGAAGATAAAAGAGGTGACAGGTGAGAGAGAGAAAGATTTCGCGGACCGAATGTTTACAAACGAAGCCATAGCGCCTTTGTTCTGACGTAATAGGAAGAAAGGCGATGGTTCCTTTTTTAAGGGTTTGTAGGTAGCAGCACAGCAGGAATCTTCGGAAAAAATACAGCAGGGATACGCACAGGAAAACAAGTGGGCCTAATTGTTATAAGCTAGTGATTGTCGATTCTGCAAACAGCTGTTCGTAAACAGGTACCCAATCCAAAGGAAAGCCACGGAACTTTAAACCGGAGCGGTTATAAAAGACACTCCAAATAAGTCAACAGTTTTTACGAAACAAACCGCTTACCCTGAAAACGGAAGCGAATGGGGATAAGGAAACTCGAGCAAAAAATGACCAATAAGAAAAAGTAGAAATCCATTATATTCATCGGCTTTAACGCAGTGGTAGCGAGTAAATTGTTACCTCCAAGAAGCGATAGGTACGGACGGGGGCAGCGTCTAGAAATGCCATGCTCGTCAGGAGCGTGGAGTATACGAGCGATATCTGAAAAGCACGTGATCGATGAAAAATGGAACCCAAAAGTAACGCGACGGTGATCGACTTAGAACAGAAAGTCTTTGACATAAAAAACGAGCCCCTGCATCGCGGAGCGTGGTGGTGGTGGTTCTGGTTGTTCTTCTTCAACAATCCAAAAAATCCCGCAACCCCGCAGCAATTAATGATTCTCTGGTCCACGAAAAACGTGAGTGAGATCGAGTGCAACAACCTAACAATGAGATTAAACCATCCTATCGACAAGAGCAATCTTGATGGTGCTGTCGCTGCGTGGTATTTTGATGGGGAAACAATGCACCACAACTTTCTTCTTGAGCAGTGCCGTATCCAGGTGTCTGATAGAGAACTCTCCTCAGATTCCCGTACACCCACGTGGTTCTCGATAAACAAAACTGAGAATACCGTAAAAATTGGCGATGATTTCGAGTTTATTGCAAAAGCCGGGAACAACCATAATCTTTCAACGCCCAGCTATCATTCACACACGTATCTGGGTAATAAAGGGTATTCAATAATACGATTAAATCATCTGGATTTACGCGGGCAACTCAAGAATGCCCCAATTCAGGGTAGTGCTTATTTCCAGCGTGTTTTTGTGACTGCACCCGCAATACCGTGGTACTGGGGGATATTCCATTTCGAGAATGGGGGTGTTCTGACGTACTTCAACCCGCATTTGCTTGGGAAATCTGTTAAGAAAGAGATATCGTTCTTTGACGGCAACAAACTGCACGAGTTCACTGAGATTGCCATAAAATTAACGGCATCTGGAGAGGATATTCCCACGTTTACCGTATCAGGCGAGAACGAGCATGAAACAATAACCTTCATTGTAAATTCGTATTCCCATTCTTCATGGACATTCAGGAGAAGAGTCCTCGGCATCATTCCGAATAACCTCATCTACAACGAATATCCAGCCGTTATCTCTGCTCTAAAACTGGCAAACAAGCAAACAGGGGAAACGATCATCTCGGAAGATCTCGGGAAATCAGTAGGTAATGCAGAGCATACGACCGGGGTGCTCCTTTAAGTAAACGCTCTGAACGTGCTCACTAATTTTTTTTGTGCGCTCCTGACGAGCTAAAGAACGTTGAACCGAACCGGCACTGGTGTCTCAAAAACGCTTTAGAGGGTGTTGAATACGTTCTTGGATTGAACGTTCGTTATGGACCCACGTTATCCATCAACAACATTTATCAATTTTCGCGGCTTGTACTGAGATATGCACCTGACGATCCGAGCACTTCCACCCTTCGATTTCGATTTAAGCGCCACGATTTTCTCTGGAGGGGATCCCCT
>CAYUEX010000146.1:0-2930 GCA_964443855.1 uncultured Halobacteria archaeon
TTCGAGTCTCTCCTCCCGTGCAAATAGATCGGAGATATGAATATAAAAGGATATGTTTATATAATCGAGAAAGAAACGCCAAAATCATGAGAGCAAATAGGCAGTTAATATTACTAGCTGTAGTGCTGATCATCGTTGCAGGGTGTGCGGGATGTGTTAATCAACCGCAAGAAGGAGGTAGTGCAGGAGAACCATCGCCTGGAGGCGCTGTTGAGGAGGCCATAGCAATGAAAGTGGGCGCAATGCCGGACGAGGCCACATTACCGTATTACGTAGCGGAACGTGAAGGAATCTTCGCTGAGCACGGATTGGACGCAGAGGTCGTGCCGTTCATGAGCGCGATGGAGCGAGACAGCGCGTTGATTGCAGGCGAAATAGATGCAGAGCAGAACGATCCGGTAGGCGTGCTGGTACTGCGTAATGCGGGTTACAATGCCAAAGTTGTCAGTCGCGAAATGCACGAGACGCCGGAAAAGATGCGATTCGCCGTTGTCGCCAGTCCGAATTCGAACATAGCAACCGTCGAGGATCTTGAGGGTAAGCAGGTAGCCATTTCCAGTAATACCGTTATCGAATGGATAACTGATAATTTACTCGGTAATGTAACCACGGATAAAATAGAGGAGAAGAAAGTGCCAATACGAATGCAGATGCTGCTCGAGGACAAATACGAGGCTGCTACGCTGCCGGAACCGTTAGCGAGTTACGCAATTCACAAAGGCGCGAAAATGATCATTTCGGATTCCGAATTCGATAAAACGATCGGTTATACCGTGATTGTGTTCAGAGGCGAGTTCATCGAAGAGCACCCCGAGAGCGTTGCTCAATTCCTGGCTGCGTATAACGAAGCAGTAGAGCGAATCAATGCCAATCCAGAGAATTACCGGTCCTTACTGGTGGAGATAGCGAAGGTACCGGAAGAGATCGCGGACAGCTACACTATGGGAACCTACATGCCCGCACAGCAATATCCACGCGATAATTTCGAGGACGTGCTCAGTTGGATGGAGAGCAAGGACTTGGTGACGCGCGAGATCTTATACGAGGATCTGATTTATGAATGAAAGTGAATGATTGAAGCGAAGGGGATAACCAAGACCTATTCCGATGGAACGGAAGCACTCCATAACATAACATTCGGTATACGAGACGGGGAAAGCTGCGCGGTTATCGGCCCGTCGGGCTGTGGCAAGACGACGCTGCTGCTCATCTTCTCCGGTATCCTGAAACAGACAGAAGGGCGCGTGGTGATTGAAGGAACGGAGGTAACGGGGCCGTCAAAAGAGTTAGCGCTCATTTTTCAGGATTTCGGCTTGTTCCCTTGGAAGACCGTCTATGAGAACGTCTCGTTGGGCTTAGAACTGCGAGGCTCTAGTAAGCAAGAACGCAAGGAGATCGTTTCGTCACTGCTCAAGGACCTCGACTTGCAGGGTTTTGAGAATTACTATCCAAAGCAGCTTTCGGGCGGTATGCAGCAGCGCGTCGCGTTCGCACGGGCTTTAGCTTTGAATCCCAAGATCCTGCTCATGGACGAGCCATTATCGTCCTTAGACGCATTGACACGAGAGAATCTGCAGAACTTCTTGCTCCAACTCTGGAAGGAGAAGCGGATGACCATGCTGCTGGTAACGCATAGTATAGAGGAAGCGGTTTTTTTGGGCAGGAAAGTAATCGTGCTGTCGTTAAGACCGGGGACTGTAGTAAAAACGGTTGAAAACCCGCAGGTGGGTGATTTAGATTACAGAACAAAAGAGGAGTTCTTCGAGAAATGCAGGGAAGTAAGGCAGAGCTTAGATGGTGGAGCTATTTAATTACAGCATTAGCGATCTACGGGGTCTGGCATGTGGTTGCGCTTATCCTGAATTCGATCGCGCTGCCAACGCCGTTAACCGTATTCTTCGCCTTTATAGCCGGGCTGAAGGCCGATCTCATCTTGCATTCCCTCATTAGCACGTTAAGAATCGTTTATGGGATCGCACTGGCCTTTTCACTCGCGGTTCCTATTGGATTGGTGAGTCACGAACGTCAAGTGGATAAATTCGTTGCGCCTCTTATTTACATGCTCTATCCAATCCCGCATATCGTCTTGCTTCCCGTGATCATTCTCTTGTTCGGCATCGGCGATCTCTCCAAGATAATAATGATCGCGTTGATCGTCTTCTTCCAGATTCTCGTGACGACGCGAGATGCATCAAGGAATATAAGTGGGAATTACATCTATCCCATGCTGTCGTTGGGCGCGAGTAAAAAGGAGATTTATAAACATGTCATTTTGCCTGCATCGTTCCCGAAGATTCTTACCGCAATGCGCATTAGTGTCGGAACGGCAATTGCAGTGCTCTTCTTTGTGGAGTCGTTCGCAACGACCCGAGGATTGGGGTATTTGATCATGGACGCCTGGAGCAGGGCCGATTACCCTGATTTGTACGCAGCGATCGTTACCATGGGTATACTGGGCTTCGGCGTTTATATTCTGATTGATCGTGTGGAGAAGAAGGTCTGCAGGTGGGTTTACGTGTAAATTCAAACATATTCGCGCTTGTGGGCTAACCTGACAGGTTATATCCACTGCGGGACATGAACATAAACGAGGGTATTTTTATTATTGACTTTCTAAGAAAAGAGCGTAATGGCAAGTGAAGAGCTGAAGTCCTGGATAAAAACACACAAAGACGAGATATTTGCGAATGATGCGGTTGGCACGGGCTGTTTCAGTTATCAGCCGGGTGAAATTATCTGGGCAGTTACGAAACGATGCAACCTGCGGTGCAAGCACTGCTCGATCAGTGAGGTGGCCGACGGGGAACTCACGACAGAAGAAGGGTTTGCGCTCATCGAAGACGCTGCCAAGCTCGGCCCGGTCAAGTTCGGATTCACGGGTGGTGAGCCACTGCTGCGAGAGGACATCTACGAGCTTATCGAATACGCAT
>CAYUEX010000147.1:0-2911 GCA_964443855.1 uncultured Halobacteria archaeon
AGCATGAGCAGTCCGAGGTACGCAATCATCGTGCCATTATCACCTAAGAATTTCTTCTCCGGCACGTAAAACCGTCCGTCTCGGTCTTCGCACATCGTTTGGAGCATCTGCTGTAAGCGCCGATTCGCACCGACGCCACCGGCTAACAGCACCTCATCCTTACCGAGATGGCCCATTGCGCGCTCGGTGACTTCCGTGAGCATGGCAAACGCAGTCTCCTGAAAAGAATAGCAGACGTTCTCCTTTTCGTTCGGGTGCGCGTCGACCGCGTCCTTAGCGGCAGTAGACAGTCCGGAGAAGGATAAATCCATGCCCTTCACGATGTACGGCATATCAATGTATCGCGAGGCTTTCAACGCCAATTCCTCGAGCTTCGGGCCGCCTGGATGACTGAGTCCGAGATGCCGGCCAAATTTATCCAACGCATTACCTATCCCGATATCCAACGTTTCGCCCAGCACGCGGTACCGTCCGGCACGGTACGCCAATACTTGCGAGTTCGCGCCACTGACGTACAACACCACCGGGTCGCTCGTGCCACACTGCCATCTGCCGACCTCGATATGCGCGATACAGTGATTAACGCCGATTAGTGGTATGGTTAAGGAGAGTGAGAGCGCTCGTGCCGCGGTTGCGACCGTTCTGAGGCACGGCCCCATGCCCGGGCCTTGTGAGAATGCAACTGCATCGATCTGGTCTAACGTAAATCGTTCATCCGCTTCTTTTGCGCTTCGAAAAACGCGGGAGACAACGTCTTTTATCTCGGCTGCGTGATGCTGCGCTGCCTCACGTGGATGAATCCCGCCGTATGGGGGTTTGTAGGTCGATTCTGCTTCTGATAGCACGTGCTCTTCGCTGACCAGAGCCACGCTGAGGTTCCATGCGGTTCCTTCAAAGCCTAATATGAGTGTCATTTTAAATTGTTAATTCTCGTTTACCTTCCCACGAACAAATATCATGAAAGATACAGCTCTTTCCATTGACACCGTGAAGACATCCTTCAGCGGTACATATAAATCCCGTTTCCCATAGCGCACGATCGATTTGTCTGGCGTTGAGATTGTACTGTTCACCAAATTTCTTTATCGCATCTACCCAATCATTCTGATAGAATGGAAATTTAATCCTTTCAGCCACTCGACGAGCTAATTTATCCGTAAAAATCAACTCAAACTCATCGAAGTCTCTTTCGTTAAAGCGGTTTTCATCTTGCAGAAACAGCAGTGTTTTTGTAGCTATTCCTCTTACCTGCTCCAAGATGGTTGTGATAATGACTGTTTTCTTCGTTTTATCAGAGGTAAACGAATCCAGAGCTGAGATGAGTTCGTTAAAATTAGAGATTTTCTTATTATTCAGCAAACAGAGTGTGTCGTAATAGAAAAAGATTTTTGGCTCGTTTCTAAACGGGAGATTAAATCTGGTGATTAACTCCTTCCACTCACTCACCGGACATTCGTTTCTATGTTCACAACTACCAAACGCTTTCTGATTGCACCACTTACCGGTGTGAATTTTTTTTTCTGACCTGCAAATCTTCCTGATTTCGCTTCTTATCTCCCCATTTGATTTATTAAAGTCCATTTTGAATATTTCTTCAATCATCTTATCTCTTGAGCCACGATAGGGGCATTCTGCAGGAACATCCTTTTTAAAAGTGATTACCCCCTTATCTGAGCTTATGCACATATTTGCGATCTTATCGAGCATAACATCAAATCGTTTCCCAAAACTCTGTGAAAATGCAATATACCACAGCGAGATGTCAAAATCTCCGGTATAATCCCTGATAGCATAGAAAGACCTCTTGAATACGTTGTCCATGTCCCTGTTCTTATCGAGAAGCCAGTCACGGGTGACATCGCCTTTTGAAAACTCTCTAATTATATCTGCGATTTTTCTTTCTCTATCCACCATATTGCTATTTCCATTCATTCTTATCTCAGACGAGATCAGGATCTACAACCCAATCGCCTGTTGAACTTAGTGTGCCAGGTGCACCCTCTCGAAAGACACCGAGGAAAAAAACCTCCTCTTTGGGGGTAGTTGTACCTGCATAAATGTAGTATACCCTTATTTTGAAATCGACCTCGTTTTCGTAAGCGTATTTTTTTATTATTTTGGCTCCCAGTAGTTTTCTGCTGTAATAGTCAACTTCAAAAAGCTCGGGAAGTTCTTCGGTACCTCTCCACGTTTTCGACGTAAGATTGAACATCTTGTCCCACTCTTCCTGTTTCCAACAACTCAACCATTCTGCCATTAGTCTTTCTGGTGTCCCCGTTGCGTAAGAATTAGGATCTATCATTGGATATTCCGTCGGAAAAGCCTGCTGAGTGTTGAACTCCCGCTTAGTCTCGAGTATGTTGCCAGCGAACGAATCGTAAGTAACTAAATTGCCTGTTAAATACCCTCCCTTCTCACCAACAAGTCTGCTTACAGAATCTGGCTGGTTAACGGGTGTAAGCAGTACACTGACCTCGTATGGCTTTGTATCGAAATCATAGGACTCTTTGAAAGGACCGAATACTATTGTAAATTCACCATTTTCAACTTTAGATTTTCCCTGGGCACAAAGCCCTGTTGGTGCATCAAGTTGCATCATTAACACAGCGCCGTCAGGCAGGTCGGCTATACCAAGGACTTTTACTTGACCGTTTTCGTAGGAGGCGTCTGTGATTTCGAGGATAGAAAACTCCTTTGTCTGCTCAGTTACCGGCGTTGGCGTGGGTGTCGGAGTTTCTTCTTCAACGCATCCCGCAAACATCGCCACCGCTACAACTGCTGCGATTACTATTAAACCTACTCTGTTTTTTCTTTTCATCTTTCACTTCGTCTAATTGCCATTATACAACTGATATGATAGATTTAAGAGAATTTTGAAAAACCTCCTGTTTGAGCCCGCAAAATTCATATG
>CAYUEX010000148.1:0-2821 GCA_964443855.1 uncultured Halobacteria archaeon
CCTGATGGAGCATGGGATACCTCCTTTATAATGGACTGTAGGAATTGCCCTAGGCCATGCGGAATGTAACCGGAAAGATGGAATAAAACAAGTGAAACAGCGATTAAAAGGCAGGGGAGGCATATCCTCTCTCTTTTACTTTTTTAATACAAAAGTAGAAGTATTAGATGAGAATTTTGATAAACTTCTATTTTTAGGAATATAGTTTAGAGTCTCTGCTCATCGTGCCATTTTGCTGCGTTTTTTTCCCGATTTTTGCCTTTAAACGGTTTATTTCCCCTCCCTTTCTCCGTTTTTGTCGATGGCTCACGCTCGGCTAGACTGCACCCCGCTTCCTGAGCGTGCAGAGCTGATAGAGATTAACGCCAATCGCGGTAAAGACCATCTTGACGGGCACTCCTAAGGAAGCAGAGATGCTAAATTACGATGTTGAACTTCTACAATTCATTACTAGACAGGTGATTATTGAAAGCAGCAGACCTTTAACTATTTAAAAAGCGTTTTTGACCCCCAGATTCTCAAAAACCTCACTCGCTCTCGTTATCCGTTCCCTTACCCTCCCCCAACTGCACCGTTCTAATCCAGGTACTCTTCAGGATTCTCTTCAAACGCCTTCTTGCAGCCCGGCGCACAGAAGTAATAGGTTGCTCCTTTATATTCGGTCTTAAACTGCGCCGTCTTTTCGTCTACGGTCATTTTACAGACGGGATCTATTGCCATGGTTATGCTATTCACCTCCTTTTGTTTTTTTGACACCTGCTTTGCAGGCGGAACATAACTCTTCAACATCAATGAAAGCGTGACGACCGTTACGGAACTCAGCGCCATGACAAGCCCCGCAAGCTCAGGCCGAAACGTAATGCCAAAAAAGGGATAGAGCACCCCGGCAGCCATAGGGATGAGTGCGGTGTTGTACGCAAAAGCCCAGAATAAATTCTGCTTTATCCGCGTCATCACTTTCTTACTCAATTGCACTGCGGAAACCGCGTCCATCAGATCGTCCTTTATCAGTACGATCTCGCCGCTCTCGATCGCCACATCCGTCCCGCTACCTATTGCGATACCGACATCTGCCTGTGCCAGTGCGGGCGCATCGTTGATGCCGTCACCGACAAACGCGACGACCTCACCTTTGTCTTGCAACCGCTTCACCTCTTCAGCTTTATCCTGCGGCAAGACTTCTGCTAACACGCGGTCGATACCAATGTGCGCTGCGATCGCATGCGCCGTTCGTGCATTGTCACCGGTAATCATGACAACGTTCAGCCCCATGTCTTTGAACGCGCTGATCGCATTCTTCGTGCTTTCTTTCAAGGTGTCTGCAACGGCGATGACGCCACTGATTTTGTTGTCCCGAGCGACGAGTATGGCGGTCTTGCCTTCGGTTTCAAGCTGAACGATCTGTTCCTCAACCTCTTCCGGGTACGAGATCCTTCGTTCTTCAAACAGTGTTCGATTCCCGATGAGCACCTCGGTCCCGGCAACTCTTGCTGCCACCCCTTTTCCGCCAAAGGTGTCAAACCTTTCGCTTTCCTCCAGATCAATACCGGTTTCCTCCGCGCGTCTCACGATTGCTTCGGCAAGCGGATGTTGTGAATTCTTCTCCACACTTGCTGCCACTTTGAGCAGCGCACGATCGCCAATGTTGAAACCAATGATATCAGTAACCTCCGGCGTGCCCTTGGTAAGCGTTCCCGTTTTATCAAAGACGATTGTGGTCAGTTTCTCTGCTATTTCAAGCGCTTCGCCGGTCTTAACGAGCACACCAAGTTCGGCGCCGCGACCAACGCCGACCGTTACGGCAGTCGGTGTTGCGAGTCCAAGCGCGCAGGGGCATGCGATAACAAGCACTGAAATCAACGCGGTAAGGGCGAAAAGGAGCGTATTGCCGATGATAAAATACCACACCACAAAGGCAAGCAGTGCGATGGTCAATACCGTGGGAATGAAATAACTCACGGCTTTATCCGCAATGCGCTGAACCGGTGGCCGGGAACCTTGCGCCTCTTCTACAAGCTGTATGATTTGCGAGAGTACGGTATCGCGCCCTATTTTCGTCGCACTGAACGTAAGCACGCTGTTTTTGTTCAGCGTTCCGCCCACGACACCATCGCCTTTCTGCTTCAACGCGGGAAGCGGTTCTCCGGTAATCATTGATTCGTCCACATAGCTCTCACCCGCAATGACCTCACCGTCGACCGGGATTTTCTCCCCGGGTTTTGCCACCACCTGATCCTGGATTTGAACATCTTCTATCGGTATTTCCAGCTCGTGGTTATCACGAAGCACCGTAGCAGTTTTGGGTTGTAACCCTATTAATTTTTTTATCGCCTCTGAGGTTTTGCCTTTCGCTCGCGCCTCCAGGTACCGACCCACCATGAGAAACGCAGCGAGCATGAGCGCAGTTTCGTAAAACAGAAAGTCACCCGTAAGTATAATCCCAAAGGTGCCCAACAGGCTTGATCCAAATGCCACGCCGATCCCCATCGAATACATGACGTCCATATTGAGATTCTTATTTTTGAGCGCACGATAGGCCGCGCTGAATATCGGATGGCTCACATAAATAAAAGCCGGAGTTGAAACCACCAGCATAAAATACGCCATGGAAAAAGGAAGCGTGACCGGAAGATACATAAGAATCATGAGCGGGATAGCGATGGCAAACCCAACAATAAACCGGTTGCGTTTCGCGCGTAAATCCTGCTCTCGTGCTACTGCTTCCACATCTTCCGTCTCTTCTCCACCCACGACCCCGAGATACTGATAGCCCACTGCTTCAATGGCGCTTTTCATCTCTGCGATCGTTGTTATCCGTGGA
>CAYUEX010000149.1:0-2591 GCA_964443855.1 uncultured Halobacteria archaeon
GCATTTATTTGTCCTTGAAATCATTTTTCCGCTGTCTAGCGTAACATGTTCATTATCTTCACCGTTTTCCGCTTCTCTTTCGAGTGGGACGATCGTTCAAGAACTAAAAAGTTTTTTTGTAGCTAATTTTTATACTTGTTTTATAGAGAAAGAAAATAGATAGAGCGAGGGAGAAAGGGAGGATAAGATGACGATAAAAGATGAATTACCGCCGGGTGCTGTACCGCCCGATGAGATCCAGGAGACGAATGCGCTTGTTTCTTTTACGTTTTCGGATATTTTCAAATCGACTGTTGGTCCTCTGGGCTCGAAGAAATTGATCACCCGTAGCGCTACCAAAGTGGAAGCTGATGACCTCATCACCAGTAACGGGTACAGTATAGCACGAGAATTGGTATACTCGCATCCTGCTGCGGATATACTGATAAATGCGGCCTTAGCACAAGGTGAACGCGTGGGTGATGGCATCGCCACCGTTATGATTCTATTAGGTGAGCTGGTGGGACGAGGATTTGAGCTGAAGAATCTGGGGCTCCATCAAAATGTGATTGTGAGCGGTTATGCGAAGGCGCTGGAGCGAACAAAAGAGGTTTTAAAAGAAATTGCAGCGCCGGTAGAGATATACGAGAGCGATGAGTTCTTGAAGCACGTGGCGAAGACCGCATTGAAGAAGGGCGAGTATTGCGATGAGGATCGATTAGTTGACGCAATCGTCGGGAGCATCAAACGGATAAGCGAAAGCGGCGAGCTGCCGATAGATGTGGATGAGATCACAATAGAGGCGAAAAGCGGTGGGCGAGTAAACGATACACGGTTCTTCGATGGCGTCGTCGTAGACCGGAGCGTTTTGGACGGCCTTCCAACAGAGATGGAGCATCCGAAGATAGCGCTGCTCGATTTCCCTATTGAGCATCAGGAACCAAAAGTAAAAGGCAGGAAAGAGCTGAAAACTGGAACAGGTGCTCGAGAGCGGAGTAACGCGGGAAGTACGGTGGGGGCACTTCAGTTTCAGGTAAAATTTTCAAAAGCATCGCATTTTAAAGAGTTCCGGGATACCAGAATGAAACTTTTCAATGAGCTTATTGATGGCGTCATAAATTCGGGTGCGAACGTCGTTTGTTGCCGATGGGGTGTGGACGACGATGCACTGGACAGGTTCCGACGAGCCGGAATCATGCTGATAAAGCGCGTTAAAATGACCGATTTGAGGCGATTAGAGAAAGCTACCGCCGGTAAGATAGTTCAAAACGTGAGTGCTCTAACAGAAGACAAATTTGGCTCTGCCGGACGGGTAGTGCAGCGCGAAGTAGGCGGTGCGAGCTTTGTCTTTTTCGATGACTGTCCGTATAAAAAGACCTCGACGATCGTCATACGAGGTGCACATCTCAGGATCTTAGAAGGCATGGTCGGCGTATAAGGAGTGCTCTGCATGCGGTTGCTTGTTTATACGATGATGCGCGAGTGGTGCCGGGAGGCGGTGCCACGGAGACGGAATGCGCCGCGGAATTACGGAACTTTGCAAAAACAATTCCGAGCAAGGAGCAATTGGCCGTGAATGTGTTCGCAGACGCGCTGGAAGCCGTACCACGGGCGTTAGCGAAGAACAGTGGTCTGGATCAGATTGACACGCTGACAGCGCTTAGAGCAGCACATTACGCAGGGAATAAAAATGCAGGGATTTCGGGGAATGATAAGGCCATAAAGGACGACGTGCTGGAAGCAGGAATCGTAGACCCGTTAGCCGTGAAGCTCCAGGCATTTATTTCCGCTGCGAGTGCCGCTGCCGGAATGCTAAAGATAGATGATTTGCATATCGCGAAGAGTGCAGTAGCTGAAGAGGCGGCGAATCCCGAAGCTCAGATAGCTGGTAGAACTCGTGAGCTGATAGAAGCGGAGCGGCAGCCGCAGGAGTTTAAGTTTAAAGGCGGACGGTTAAAATACCCTGGAACAGAAGGGAAAAAGCAGAAGTCGGTGTATATGAAGGATTGAAGAACGTCCAACCATAAACACACCCGCTCATTAGTACGCAGTTCAATTGCCACTTCTACGAGCTTAGCTTAAGCTGCGGATGTTGTAATAATTTGTCCTTATTGGGTTAGGGGTAGATCTCTATTGCCTCTTCGACAATCTATACATATCCCTTCCTTCGTCTCCCCTGCGATTCCTACAAAGTAAAGAACGATAAGTTCTCCCTATGCTGTGAATGAACAATTTTGCCACATTTACCTTCTTTTTGCTGAAAGTTTGAATTGCAAGGCTGGCTCTAAGTCAATAAATACTTATTTTTTTATTATTACCGATATGTGAGTGGATAAATTGAAGCAAAAATACAAAATAACCTATCTTCGTTGAGGAAAATGTTTTACCCTGTCAAAAACTAGCCATTTCTATTTGTAGCCCGTAAAATTGCTCTTTGCAGCCATTGACGCAAGTTCGCTTCCGAGCACAAAAATGGCCTGCTTGTGCTCATCCTTGCTGCGATGAACTTGGAACGGAGAGATCTCAAGCTCTTTATACTTCTTGAAATCGCAATCCAAGCCATGTTCCTCACAATACTTCTTCATCTGAGCCAATAGCATGTGTAGATGTAC
>CAYUEX010000150.1:0-2431 GCA_964443855.1 uncultured Halobacteria archaeon
GAGAAGCTGGTGTGAAGCAGGGCGATGAGCTCTCGTTAATTCAACGTAATGACAAGTCACTCATCTTATCGCCGCTGAAGGAGAAAGAGGAACATATAAAGCACGCAGAACTCGTGCTCTCGGAGAAGGAGAGCTTCGAGGGTAATTTCAGGTATCTCATCGCGCATTATCTTGTTGGCTATGATGTTGTCAAGCTCTTATCTCCGGGCGGCTTCGAAGCAGAAGCGCGAAAGAGGATAAAGGAAGAAGTGCGGAAGCGACTGATCGGCATGGAAGTTGTTGGGGAATCGTCAAAGGAGATTGTACTCAAGAGCTTCTTGAAATACGAGGATTTCCCGCTGCGTGATGCGATACAGAGCATGTGTAAGATCATAGTGTCAATGTTAGAAGACGCGATCTCTGCGCTCGAAAAAAGCGACCGGAATCGTGCGAAGGACGTTATCGAGCGAGATGACGAAATAGATCGGTTTTATCTGCTCATTGTTCGGCAGCTCAAGGCGGTTATCAGCGACCCTGAGCTTGCGAAGAAAATCGGGGAGAGCAGACAGCGCGATAGCCTGGGATACCGAATTATCGTGAAGAGCATGGAGCGTATGGGTGATCATGTTGAGAGCATCGCGAGAAATTCTATGTTGATGAGTTCTTCAGCAGGGATAAAAAGCATAAAAGAGATCGGTTCTCGTACCACAGCACTCTTCACAAAAACCCTTGCATCGTTATCAGATTTGGACATAAAGAAGGCGAACGAAGCGATAGAAGATTCAAAACAGCTTTCTGCGGAGGTGCGGGGTATAAATGAGCGGATTATGGCAGAAAAGTGGAGTGCCACCGACAAGATACACGCGCTTGCGATTATGGAGAGTTTGGAAAGAATCGCGAAATATTGCGAGGATATAGCGGAAGTAGCGATAAACATGGGGATCTCGGTAACCGGCGAATCAGAGTTGTGAGGGTGTAGCGCGCGAGAGGTAAAGCATCGGCATTTATGTTATTTAACCGTACACGTACCTACCATTAGAAGAGAACGCGTAGGGGGAGTAAACGATGTTAGGAAAGTTAAGCAGCTCGCTGAAGGAATCGCTTCGAAAGATCGCAATGGCGAAGCGAATCGACAAGCAGACGGTTGAAGAGCTCGTGCGTGACATACAGCGGGCGTTGATCCAGGCGGATGTGAAAATTGCACTGGTGAAGGAGCTTTCAAATCGCATACGAGAGCGGAGTTTGAAAGAGAAACCGACGTTGAATCCGCGTGAGCATGTGATTAAGGTAGTCTACGAGGAGTTAATCAATATACTGGGGCAGGGTGTTGATGTTCCGTTAGCATCGCAGAAGATCATGATGGTTGGGCTGCACGGCACGGGGAAGACCTCGACGTGCGCGAAACTGGCGCGGTACTTCCAGCGTAAAGGCTTAAAGACCTCGGTTATCTGCGCTGATGTGTATCGACCCGCAGCTTCCGACCAGTTGCGACAGTTGTGTGAGCGTATCGGCGTTCCCTTTTATGACGGCTCGAATCTACCAGACGCGAAGGATGTGCGGGCGATCGTAAAGGCAGGTGTAGAACGATTTGAGAAGTACGACATTACTATCATAGACACTGCAGGCCGACATGCTCTGGAAGAGGAGATGATCGATGAGATCCGTGATATAGAGCAGATGATCAAGCCAGAGCAGCGTTTTCTTTTACTGGATGCAAGCATAGGGCAGCAAGCGTCGGTGCAAGCGCGAGCGTTTGACGAGGCTGTTGGCATTACGGGCATCATAATAACGAAGATGGACGGCACGGCCAAAGGCGGTGGTGCACTTTCTGCGGTCTCTGAGACGAATTCCGGCATCGCGTTTATCGGTACGGGAGAGAAGGTAGACGACCTCGAGAAATTTGAATCCGATCGGTTCATCTCCCGGCTGCTTGGCATGGGCGATATCAAGTCCTTGGTCGAGATGGCAGAGGAGAGCTTAACGGAGGAGGATGTGGATGCGGACATCTTGAAGGGCAAATTCACGTTAAACGATTTGTACAAGCAGTTGGAAGCGGTGAAGAAGATGGGGCCATTTAAAAAGATACTGCAGATGATGCCGCTGGGTAGCATGGGCGTCGATATTGATGACGATATGTATCGAATTACGGAGGATAAATTAGGGCAATTCAAGGTCATGATGGATTCGATGACCGAGGCGGAGCTAAACGATCCGAAGATAATTGATAGTTCACGGCTGAAGCGAATAGCGCGAGGCTCCGGCACGTCCACCGCGGAGGTGAGCGCGTTGCTCAAGTATCATCGCATGATGCAAAAGATGATGAAACGGTTAGGTAAAGGTCGCGGGAAGATACCGATGATGAAGGGGATGCCGATCGGTAAAATGATGGAGATGATGAAATAAGGGGCCAGACCCCCCTTATCAACCCTCCCGACCCCAAAAGGAGCAGAGC
>CAYUEX010000151.1:0-2348 GCA_964443855.1 uncultured Halobacteria archaeon
GACCTGCAAACAGTGCCTCCTCCGTCTGGTCATGCGCCACTAGGGGATATGTTGAGACCGTTAAGATCTCGTAAAATACGAACATCGTGAAGAGGTTCGCCGACATTGCCACGCCCTCTGCACCGAGAATAGCAAATGCGAAGAAGAAATAGTAACGCGTTTGGGCATGCTCATGCAGAGACCGCATATAGCCTATGGAATATGACGACACAAGAATCCAGAGCGAGGCTGTAGTGATAGCGAAGAGTAGCCCGAACGCATCTATCTTGAACGCTAAATCCACGTTGGGCAACATAGTAAAGAGAGTACAGCGGAGTACTCCGCCATCCAAATCCTTAACGATTAACAACATGGAAAGAACCACTAGAAACTGCGCGACGCTCGCCACTAACGTCGAGCTCTCTCGTAGATTCGGATGATTTCTGAATATTGTTATAAAAACAGCCGCCGTTAAAGGACATAACAGGGTTAATACTGGCCTTATGGTTTCAATAGATTCAATCATGGTAATGAATACACCCCCAATCCAAACAACTTATTTACACTATCCATTATTGGATATGCGCCCGTTATCGGTATTTCCGCAAGCCAGACGACACCCATAATTATACAGAGAAGAGCGAGCGTTAGTATCGGAATGAGCATAAGCAGCGGTATTTCATCCCGCTTTACCTTGACCGCATATTCGGCGTGGGGGCCCTTCTCCCCCACCCTCATGTAGAGCATCTCGATTACACGCCAGAAGTAAACAAGGTTGAGTAATGTGCTAAGCAACACAACCGCCATAAAGATGAAGTTACCCTGTTCTACAATGGCGAATATTAGGTACACCTTCGAGACGAACCCCACACTCGGAGGCACACCAATCATTGATATTGCAGCCAGTACAAATGCAGCACAGGTAAAGGGCATTTTCCGCCCTAGACCCCTGAGGTCCGTGATGTTCCACAATTCAGCTTTATAAATAAACGCTCCTGCAACCATAAACAAGCACCCTTTCATCAACGCGTGGTTCAATACGTGCATCAATGTTGGTGTCAATCCACCCCAGAGCGCCGATGTAGTCGAGAGAGAAAGTCCAAACGCAAGCATGATATACCCCATTTGCGATACCGATGAATATGCGAGCATACGCTTTAAATTGATTTGCGCTATCGCAAGAACAGAGCCGTAAATTATCGCTATTGCTGCTACCCAGGCAATAACATCGAATACCGGCACGAGCCTGAGGAAATCCACCGTGAAGACAGAGAACGAAATCCTGATGAGTGCGTACGTTGAGACCTCGATGATGATACCGGACAGCATTGCACTAATCTCTGCGGGAGCGAACGAATGTGCGTCGGGCAGCCACGTGTGAAGCGGGAAGAGTGCCATCTTTATGCTCAGCCCAACGACAATAAGCGCGTAAGCCGCCTGAACTGCCCTATTCCCGTATAACGGTGGCAATAAGATGGAAATATCATGCATGTTCAGTGAACCGGTCACCGAGTAGATCATACCAATACCGATCAGGACGAAACATGCACCAATCGAACCCATGACGAGGTACACAAAACTTGCTTTCAGCGAGACGCCACCCCGCGACGCGATTAACGCATACGCCGCTAAAGAGAAGACCTCAACGAACACGTACATGTTGAATATATCTCCGGTCACGGTTACCCCGCACAGACCGGTAACGAGGAGTTGATAAACGACATAATAAGGAACGATTTTATCCGGTAGTTCGTGCTCTATGTTCCGCTTTGAATAAATCAGACAGACCAACGCTAAAAAGAGGAGCACAACCAATATGTACCCGTTCAACGCGTCCATGACATATTCTATACCCCATGGAGGCATCCAGCCGCCAAGCCAGTAACTGATGGTCCCTACCGTAAGGACATGATTCAAGATGGAAACAGCCATAAGCAGTTGCACGAAGATGGTGGCAAGCGAAATGAACCAGCAGAATTTCTTGTTCAGCCAGCCGGCAACCAGAATAGTGAATGAGGAAACCAACGAAAGTGCTATAAGAAGCACCGGAAAGTGTTCAATAGTTAACATCGCCTACAGTATACCCCCTTCCTCCTTTCTCTTCTCTGGCACATATAAAGCTTTCCCTTTAGCTCTGCCGTGACACCGATGTCACTCGCAACACTACTGCTCTCTCTCCTTCTCTATTATCTC
Source organism: uncultured Halobacteria archaeon (assembly GCA_964443855.1). Classification (GTDB taxonomy): domain Archaea; phylum Halobacteriota; class Syntropharchaeia; order Alkanophagales; family Methanospirareceae; genus JACGMN01. The sequence goes on from CAYUEX010000151.1 coordinate 2,173, forward strand.
TGATTCTTCTATCGTCCCGTATTCCTCGTACATCCGTATTACTAGCCCCAGAGCCACCGCTGTTGTGGCAACAGCTACGACAATTGCTGTGAGGATAAGCACATGGGGTAATGGATTTACGTAGACGTATCCCATGTGTATTATCTCTTCACTCACAATGGGCGCAGTTCCTCGAG
>CAYUEX010000152.1:0-2345 GCA_964443855.1 uncultured Halobacteria archaeon
AAGTATCCCAGAATTTCCAATGTTGGCATTGCCTTTACTCACCGTGATGGGTCTGATGTTTCTGTTCCAAAGGAAAAGGAAAAAATAGAGAAGTAAATAGTAGAATAGTCAAAAAATAAGGGCTGGCTGCGGTGAGGCTACTTCTTATCGGAGTCATTGTAGGTTCAGGATGCGTCGGTGGAAAGAACCGCAAATGAAGTTACCGCACTGGGTGATCAAACTCAACCCCTACATCTGATGCTTCGAGTGATGAATCCTTGAACGACCTTCTGGCTAAGGTGGAAAGCATACATACCTTCTTCTCTCAAGTATGATCTCGTGAAAAACGCCAAGCATCGCGATGGAAACGATAGACGGAAAGGTCTGCACGGTTCTTGGCATGAGCGCTCCAGGCGTGGCGGAAAAGAAGATGTGGATTTGGCATGACCGCGGGTTACCTATTCGAGAAAAGATGACAACGATTTCTGGCACATCGAGGACCAATATGAAAAATATTATCGACTTTGGCGATACCAGATAGCATGTTTGAACTGCCTTCAGGGGGCCTGAATGACAGGTAGTTACAATAATAAGGTGTCAGAAAATAAGAGCATCTAAGAAGGTGGGATAGCACATAGCCTACTTGTGGTTTCTGGAAATAAATGGCACTTTTGAGTTCTTTGATCAAACTTTCTTTCAAAGACTTTTGAGTTCTTTGATCAAACTTTCTTTCAAAGAAAGTTTGTGTTAAAGGTAGTTCTTGAAGTAAAGCTCACCAATGAACTGTTCATGGAAGTTCTCCAGGTCTTCAAGTTTAATGTGCTCTATCCGTTTGGCGACCGCTTCTGCATCACGTCGTTTCGTCTTTGATACCAGCGCCTGCCGTGCGCCTTCGACCGCAGCATTGCCTACTTTATCCACCTTCTTATGGTCAATCCTCGGCAGGAGCCCGATACGCATCGCATTCTCCACATTGGTAAAGTAGCCAAAACCCCCAGCGAGGAAGATGCGGTCTATCGCATCAAGCTCAATTCCGTATCGTTCCATCAGGACCTTTATGCCGATCGCAACAGCGGATTTCGCGAGATTTAACTGGTCGATGTCCTTCTCTGACAAACTGATCCCTTCAGCAACTTCAAACTCTTTTTTATCGCCGTAGAACTTACCGCGCCCGTTAATTATCCGGTTTTCCAGAAGTTCTGCTAAGGCATCGATCAGTCCGGAACCACAAATTCCTTTCGGTTTGGCGTGATGGATCGTCTTTAAACGCACTTCCCCGTGCTCTAATTTCACTTCATTTATCGCGCCACTCACACTACCGATTCCGTACCGTACGCTACACCCTTCAAATGCGGGACCCGCTGCGCAGGACGTTGCAATCAACCGATCCTTGTTGCCAAGCACGATTTCAGTATTTGTCCCGATGTCGATCATCATGCTAATTTTTTCACGCTGGTACATCGCCGTCGCGAGCACAGCCGCTAACGCATCCGCACCGATAAAGCTCCCGATCAAGGGAAGACCGTGTATCGTCACTGTTGGCGGTACAACGAGTTTCAGCTCTTTCGCATTCTTATGTGTCGCCGTGACACTTAACGGTTCGTAAGGGCTCACACCCAGCGACTCGACGGGATAGCCAAAAAACAGATCTCGCATCACCGTATTGCCCACGACCACAATATCAGAGACCTCACGTGGGCGAATCAGGTCGCAGATTAACTCGTTCACCGCGATTCTGATCTCGCGTTCAAGGAGTTCCCGACCTGTTCTTGCGAATTCTATCCGCGAAATTACATTATTGCCATATTTTGTCTGTGGATTTTCACGTGAGATAACCGAAAGTACGGCTCCTGTTTCAAGATCAACCAAATACATCACGAGCGTGGTCGTCCCTATATCCAGCGCTATACCGCAGAGTTTTCCGGTATATTCGCCTATATCTTCGGAGTCGTAAAAGACTCTTCCGCCCTCGCAGTGTACAAAAGGCTCGATAGGGATTTTCCAAAATTCGCCGGTTTCCAGAACACAATAGGATCGTCGTGGTATGTGGACGTAGACAGGCTCGTCGGTTTTTACTATTGTTGCCTGGCAAGCAAGTCTGTCGCTATCGTTATGTAAGAATTTACCTTCCGCTTCAGTCCTCTCAGATAACGCGCCGGGGGGACTGTCAACCTCGACCAAGCATTGGCCACACTTGCCTTCACCACCGCATGCAGCGTCAATATCAATACCTAACTCTTGCAAATACGAGAGAATGGTTTTTCCTTTAACAAGATCAGCTTCTAGTCCTGTATCTTTAAAGATAATTTTCATGACCACTATTAGTTAGAACAGTGAAAATTTTAAAGCTTTGCGCGATTTAGGAT
>CAYUEX010000153.1:0-2161 GCA_964443855.1 uncultured Halobacteria archaeon
GAGCCGATCAGCGACCTGCTTCTCGAGTTCGGGATCGGAGAGCCCGTGCCATTGCGGGATGGAGCACGAGCAACTTCACCATCACTACCTCATCAATGTTCGGTCTGCCGTGCCGCCTCGGGCGCTCTTGTTCTCGTACAACTTGCCAACAATCGGACGAAACGCTTCCCAATCGATCAGTGACTCAATCTTCGCCAGCTTATCGCCAAGCCGCCGCACTCGCTTGTACTCTTCATTTAACGCGAAATCAGTAAGGGATTTCATAATAGCGCTATAGCGTCAATTGCATATGAATTTTGCGACTCAAACGTGGGGTTTTTCAAAATTCTCCTAAATAGTTTGCTCTTTCATTCACGGCAGACCACTCTTTTGAATGGGAGCTAAAGCACTCGAAATTTCAAATCAAAATTGAAAGGCACCCAAATCCTTGTACGTCCTTTTTTTCATCCTCCCGTATCTGGTACCGTGCATCCTGTATCCTCGAGCAAACCCCTCATATCTAAGATAAGTGCAACCGTGCCGTCTCCGAGTATTGTTGCGCCTGCAAGCTCTTTCTTTCCTTTAAGCATCCCTTCCAATGGCTTGACCACTGTTTCCTGCTGGCCAATAAGTGTGCTAACCATAATCCCGAATATTTTTTCTTTTCTCTCCACCACCACAACAGGACCGACCTCTTCGTTGTTTCCTGGGACGTTCAAAACGTTTTTCAGTCTCAGCAGTGGCAGAACCCGTCCCCTGTATTGAAATATCCCCTTTCCCTCAACGCTTTTTAAATACCGCTCATCAACGGCTATTATTTCCCTGACGGAACTTAACGGAATGGCATATTTTTCTTGCTCCACACCAACCAGTAATGACTGAATAATAGCGGTTGTCAAAGGCAGGCGTAATTCAACGTTTGTACCCCTGCCTTTTTGTGATGATATGCTAATGCTTCCCCCAAGCGATTTGATTCTTGTTTTTATGACATCAAAGCCTACACCTCTGCCCGATATATCGGAGATTTTTTTTGTCGTGCTCAGCCCTGGCGCACCCAGAAGTTCATAAACCTCTGTGGCACTCATACCGGATGCCTCCGCCCCGGTTATGATTTTCCGTTCAACTGCTACCTTTTTGATCTCTTCTCTATCTATTCCTCTGCCGTTATCCTCAACAGATATGACCACCGAGTCCCCTTCTCTCATTGCACTCAATATAACTTTTCCGTTCTCCTTTTTCCCCACCTTAGTCCTGTCTTCTGGTTTTTCTATCCCATGGTCAACGGCGTTGCGCAGCAGATGAAGGAGTGCATCGTGTATCTCATCAAGCACGAGGCGATCAAGTTCCACCTCCTTGCCCGCAACAATAAAATCTACTTCTTTCCCCGTTTTCTTGCTTAAATCTCTTACCGGTCTTAAAAAGTGGTCAAATAGAAATCCTACCGGGAACATGCGCGTCTCCATTACCCTATCCCGTAGTTCTGACGTGAGCCAATCTATTGTTGCGGTAATCTCATTGAGTTCCGGGGTGGCGTCTTTTGTAACTAGTTGGAGAAGCCTCATCTTTGCTATTGATAATTCCTCAACAAGATTCTGCAGAGCCTGAATTTTTTCTAAACTTATCCTTATGGTGGGGCTAATCCTGCCTATCTCTTCCCTTTCCTCTTCCGCAGTAATGGTTGATACTTCAGCATCTTCTTTTCTCTCCAGCAGTGTATATTCCAGTTTTTTATACAGTGCGGTTAAATCGTGTTTAACCGTTTTCCCGGATGCAACACTTTCGACAAGCATTTCAAGAGTGTCAAGGCATTCTAACAGAACATCAACTGTTCCTTTCTCAACTTTACCCCTTTTCCTCAAGGCATCGAGCACGTTTTCAATCTCATGCGATAGTTTTTCCATGGCAGGGTACCCCATGGTGGCAGCCATGCTTTTCAGTGTGTGTACTGCCCTGAACGTTTCAGTTAATGCGTCTGTGTTCTCTGGTGTTCTCTCCAGTATCAGCAGATTTTTGCTTATACTTTGCAGATGCTCCCGTGACTCTTCAACGAACAATTCCGTATATTTTGATACGTCAACAGTCATCTTTATCACAGCGTAGTTAATTAAAAAGAAAGCTTTACCAAAGAAATAAATATGTTTTACGTAAGTTGAACTTTACATTTGCTTTTACTGCCTAAGAC
>CAYUEX010000154.1:0-1969 GCA_964443855.1 uncultured Halobacteria archaeon
GGGCTCAACAGCTTTCAGATGTTGAGGGCGAGGCTAGGTGGCTAAACACGTACAAACTTTCTAATTCCTCGCTCGTTGGCACGCTCGACGTAAATCTTTAAAACCAGCAGGAATAATGGAGATACATGTCCATCCTTTGGATTGTTTTTATCGCAGTGAGCTTTTTACTCGGTCTTTCCATCTCCTTCCTTCTGGATTATCCATTCCGGCGCATAGAACGAGCTTTGTGCTCATTCGTCGTGGGCCATGCAGTTTCACTATGGATTGCGTTTCTCATTGCCCATCTCACCAAGTCGCTGAGCGTCAGTGGTATCCTGCTCTGCATCGGTATCTGCGCTTTTGTTGCGATTATACTTTTGGGATGGACGAATAAGTCAGGAAAGTGGAATGTTACCGATTTCAAGGATGCGTTAGTCGGTATTTGGAATGAAGATAAATACACACTCTCGTTTCTTCTTTTTGTGCTGCTGTACGTGGTGTTCATGAACTTCTACGGGGTTTTCCGACCGGACGAAGCGGGAAATCTCTTTGCATTTCACACGGTCTGGGCCGATTATCCCTGGCATACCTCTCTCATCACTTCAATGGTTTATCAGGACACGTTTTCGTTTCCGCTGCATAATCCGCAGTTTCTACACCTGGAGACACACTATCCACTCATCATGGATTTCTACTCCGCGGTGCTCATGAAAGCAGGTTTGACGCTGAGAAGTTCGATCCTCGTTCCGAACATACTATTCCACTTCGCTTTTTTCGGACTGCTCTATTTCCTTGCTTACCGCCTAACAGGCCTTAGATGGGCAGGAATAAGCGCGACGATTATATTCATCCTCGCTGGCTTTCCTGCGGGGCTGCAATCCGCCGGCATTCACTTCCTGAACCCGATGTACGCAGTGATTATGCCGCAACGAACCGCGATCATCGGCATGGCGATCTCGTTTGTCGTGTATCTGCTACTCTTTTACACGTTTTGTGCAGAAAAGCAAGAGGAAACGTATTCATTACGAGAAAAAAAGAAAGAGCTACTACTTGCCGGGGCACTCATCGGCTTGCTGCCGTACATCCATGCACATTCGTTTATGGCCACCGGTTTCGTCGCGCTGTGCCTCGCTACGTTTTCGTTCGTTAAAAATCGGGATGGAAAAACCATCATCTTTTTGTTTCTACCGCTACTGCTCCTTTCGTTACCGCAGGTCTTGAGTATACGGGCCGGGGTATCGCAGGATTTCTTCGTCTTCTTCCCCGGATGGACTGACGCGAACCGGAACATGATCGTTGGCTTCGAGTGGTCTTCAGTGGGCTCTTCGTTATTGTCCACTGCAAAAACAGCCATCCTTATTGATTCTTTCTGGGCGCTCAATGCCGGGGGGATCTTCGTCCTCCTTTCTTTAGGGTTCGTTAAAGCGAAACACGAAACGCGTATCTTTTACATCCCCTTTCTCCTGCTCTTCGTCCTCGCGAACCTCGTAAAATTCCAGCCCTGGTATTTCGACAATTACAAACTGTTCATACACTGGCTTGCACTGAGCGCAATAATGGCTCCGCTGGCAGTGCTCTGGCTACGTGACTTCACTAATAAAAGATCCGACAAATCGATTGCCACCCTCTCGATAGCTGCGTTACTCATCGCGAGCACGATTTTTGGCGTTGTCACGCACGCATCGATGCTGCAGAATACGTATGTGGTGTGGTCAGGCGAAGAGATACAAATGGCTGAGTGGGTGCGTGAGAATACCACACCTGACAGTGTGTTCTTAACGGGCACCGCACATAATCATCCCGTACCTTCATTAACGGGACGCCCACGCGTAATGGGCTACGAAGGCTGGCTGTGGTCCCATGGTATCTCATGGACGGACATGAACACGCGAAAACAGGATATAAAGGCAATGTATCAAGGGAACAATACAGCTATGCACGACTACGGGGTGGATTACGTGTGCATTGGACCGTACGAGCGAGCGTTCGC
>CAYUEX010000155.1:0-1875 GCA_964443855.1 uncultured Halobacteria archaeon
GGTAAAAGCAGGATAATTGCAGAGACTGGAGCAGGACAGCACGGCTTGGCAACGGCAATTGTGGGTGCGTTATTTGGCATGAAAGCAGAGATTTATATGGGCGAGGAGGACATCGAACGGCAGCGGTTGAACGTTTTTCGCATGAAATTACTGGGTGCAGAGGTTCATCCGGTAGGCCGCGGCTCAAAGACGTTAAAGGATGCAATCAATGAAGCGATACGGGACTGGGTAACGAACGTGCAGGATACGCATTATCTTTTAGGTTCTGTTGTTGGGCCGCATCCCTATCCGATGATGGTGCGTGATTTTCAGCGGATTATTGGGCTTGAGACCAAAAAACAGATGTTAGAAGCTGAAGGGCGGCTACCAGATGCACTCGTTGCCTGTGTCGGTGGGGGAAGCAACAGCATAGGGCTGTTCTACGAGTTCCTCGATGATGATAAGGTGGCGATATACGGTGTGGAGGCAGGCGGGGAAGGCATTGCGACCAATAGACATTCAGCAACGCTTTGCGCAGGTAGCAAAGGCGTTTTACATGGCACCTACAGTTATCTGTTGCAAGATGACGATGGACAGATACTCACCACGCACAGCGTCGCGCCTGGGCTTGATTATTCGGGTGTCGGACCCGAGCATGCGTTTCTGAAAGATACGGGTCGCGTAACGTATGATTTTGTTACGGATGCGGAGACACTGCATGCGCTCAAACTGCTCTGTCAGTATGAGGGAATATTGCCCGCGCTTGAGTCGGCACACGCTTTGGCGTACGTGAAGCGATTAGTGGAAGAGAAACGAATAGGGAGCAATGACATTGTCGTGGTGTGCCTCTCGGGGAGAGGGGATAAGGATGTTGAAATAATAGAGAGGGCGTTACATGAGCAGAATAAGTGATACCTTTTCGAAACTTGAACGACACGGTGAGCGTGCGTTAATAGCATACATCATGGCTGGGGACCCAGACCCGTCACTTACACCACTAATAGCCAAAGCAATCTCGCAGCATGCGGATATCATAGAGCTTGGGATACCGTTCTCAGATCCAATAGCCGACGGCCCAACAATACAGGCAGCAGCGGAGCGAGCTTTAAAATCGGGAATGACCCCCCGTAAAATTTTCGAGATCATCGCTGCTATCAGAAAAGAAATAGATACTCCAATCGTCGTGATGGGTTATTACAACCCGATTTTGCGATTCGGAATCGAGCGGTTCATGAAGAAGCTTGCAGATGTCGGAGGCGATGGGGTTATTATTCCAGACCTACCAATCGAGGAGGCTGATGAAGTGGTACGCTACGCAAAAGAGAACGGTATCGATACGATCTTCTTAATTGCGCCGACAACGCCGGAAGAGAGAATAGCGCAGATATGTGCATATTCTTCAGGATTTGTGTATCTCGTATCGTTGCTTGGCGTGACGGGTGCGCGAGAAGCGATTTCGAATGTTGTGAAATCGCTGATAAGTAGCGTCGTTGAGAAAAGACAGGATATACCACCAGCAGTAGGATTTGGGATATCCAAACCCGAGCACGTGCGGGAAATAATAACGAGTGGTGCTAAAGGAGTAATCGTTGGCAGTGCGATCGTAAATCTCATTGCGGAACACAAGGATAATCCAGAAACAATGATTGCGGCGCTTGACGAGTTCTGTGCTGGATTAAAGGCGGCGACGAAAGAACGATAGCTATTCGGATTTATTCTAAGGCTGCGTCAAGCAGAAAGTTTAATAAACGAAGTTAACCAAGAACTACACGGAGGAGGCGCTTGAATGATAAAGAATCTTGAAATCAAAAATTTTAAATCGATAAAGCACTTGAAACTGGATTGCAAGCGGATCAATCTCTTTATCGGTGAGCCAAATACTGGGAAGTCTAATAT
>CAYUEX010000156.1:0-1650 GCA_964443855.1 uncultured Halobacteria archaeon
CGGTATGATGGTGGGGAGGATGAGGTAATTGGAGTTGGAGCTAAACACGTACGAAAGTTTTAAAATATACTGTGGCACATTAACTACCATACGTACTTATACGCCAAAAATGAGAGCTTTCAAAGAGAAATTAGCGCGCGAAGGGAAGTTAATCGAAATTGAACACGACGTGTCGTCAAAATACGAGGCGGCAACGCTCTGTGCGGAGCTCGAACATCAAGGGAAACCAATCTTCTTTCACGCCGTTGACGGTAAGCATCAGGTCATCATGAACGTGCTGGGTGGCCGGGAAACACTGGCAGAGGCGTTCGGCATTTCGTCCGCGCAGCTCGTGCAGTTCCTGGCTGATATCCCGGAAAGCGGCGATTCTGCACGTAGCACTGTGAAAGTTGTCGAGGATTCACCAACGAAAGAGGTAGTGAAATCACCTGATTTAGGTGAATTGCCGATATTAACCTACTTTAAGCAAGATGGCGGCGCGTACATAACCGGAGGGATAGTGGTTGCGGAATTGGATGGCGTGAGCAATGCCTCATTCCACCGGATGCTCGTCTTGAATAAGAATCGAGTAGCAGCACGGCTGGTCCCTTCCCGGCACTTGTTTAAGATGCACCGCGAAGCGTTGGAACGAGGCGAAAACCTCAACGTGGGCATCGCCATTGGTGTTGACCCGTTAATCCTCTTAGCAGCATCAACACGGGTTTCACCGGGAAAGGAGTTCGACTACGCGTCACTATTGAAAAACGAACCGATTGAGCTTTTCAAATTGGATAATGGCGTGGCAGTCCCGCACGCTGAAATCGCGTTTGAAGGCTATATTGGCGAAGAAACAGCGAAGGAAGGGCCATTCGTTGGTATCACCGAGACGTACGACGAGGTACGGGACGAGCCGGTCATTACCCTTACCAGGATGTATCACCGCAAGGATCCAATTTATCATGCTATCCTGCCTTCTGGTATGGAGCATCGACTGCTCATGGGCGTGCCGTATGAACCCCTGATCTTCAAGGCGGTAGAGCGCGTAGCACGGGTGAAGAACGTCTTTCTGACCGATGGCGGCTGCTGCTATTTGCATGCCGTCGTGCAGATAAAGCAAGAAAAGGAAGGCGAAGCGAAAAACGCGATTATCGCTGCTTTTACCGCGCATCCCAGCCTCAAACGCGTCATCGTGGTTGATGAGGATATTAATCTATTCGATCCCAATGATGTCGAGTACGCGTTAGCGACGAGAGTGCGCTGGAATGACGATCTGGTGCTTATACCGGGCGTAAAGGGCTCAACACTTGATCCATCATCTCAGAACGGGTTAACAACGAAGGTCGGGATCGACGCGACGAAGGAATTGGGTGCGGCAGCAAAGAAATACGAGCGCGTCGTAAAGAACGCGCTTGAGTCGGCTTGAACAAGTACCAGACACAAAACGAAAAAAAACAAAAATCGAAATAGTGAGTTTGTCCTATTGTTCCTTTTAAAATGCGATTTCATATAACGGTTGGCGGGTATGCGAAGTCCCGACCAACGGGAGGGATTTGGGCGGAAGACCTGCAAGGTCTGGAGCCGTATACCCGCTTGTTATATTACCGAGCCGAAGGCAAAGCAAGGAAACCGAAGGTTTCCGCGGAGTCGCTCGCCCATCATCCAATCATTTTC
>CAYUEX010000157.1:0-1554 GCA_964443855.1 uncultured Halobacteria archaeon
CACGGCGGCAGGTCTGCTATCGAACGTTGGACGTTTAAAGGAGATATTGAAGAAGGGAAGGAAAAATAGTAAATAAAGCCTATACTATAAACGGATGCATCCGATTTCAATTGGGTGTGGAGAGATTAGGGCTTTATGGGCTTTTGCTTGCAGGTGAAAAAGCTCATCTGCTTGGATGAATAGTTCTGACCGCCTCATGCGTACGCTCACGAATCAACGGTTTCGAAATGTGCCGTCGTGCAACGGGTGGAACTTCATAGACACCCACTTCAATATCCCGTGCCACGACCTGAACCTCTTTCTCACTGCTGTAGGTCTTACACTGCTTACATCGATAGCCCTGCGATCGTCCGGCTGATTCCATGCGCTTGCCACAGTGAGAACATTTCGGGTTCTTCGTTACCGCTACGTTTAATTTCCGCAGCTCAATCTTCTCGAGATTGATTGTCCGATTCTTGAACGACCCGGAGACCGTTACGTCATCACCAGCTCGCAGCTTCCTGATGAGATCACGAAAGCCCTTCGTCGGCTCGTAGGCGATACAATCGATTCTTAACTCTCTGTTTATTGAGAGCGAAAGCACAAAGACAACGTGCCCACCTTCTATCGTTCTGGGATTGGACTCCACCACGCCGTCTAAAACGTAAGAGTGGTAGTCTTGCAGCGCTCCATTTACTTCTCCATAGGCAATCAAGTGTGAATCCGTGCCTTGGTTCGTCACGAACAGCAGTTCTCGCTCCACAGGCTCTGCCTCTATGAGTTTGTAAGTGTTGTAGAGCGCATCGACGCTATCACCGCGTATCCCAAAGAGGACGGGACATGGAGAATGCGGCGCACAAACTACCTTCTTATTCGCGCGGTCGACCGTATCCCACGTTACAGGATACGTAGCTTCATCTGCTTTCCACACGCTCGATTCGTCTATTACCCGAGAAGTCCCCCAGCGTTCCTTTTCTCGATATGCGATCAGCTCATACGTAAAATCATAAAATGCAGGCTCACGTTTTTGTACCACTAGAAACGAAGCAGCAGCTAAAGCGCCTATGAGCCCTCTTTTCTTCTTTAAACCGAAGTAATCGAACTGTAATTCTGAAATGATTTCATGAGCATGCTCTATCTTCAGCACGTCCTTGACCGCCGTTTCATAAAAGTGCTTTAGCGTGCGCTCGTTCTTTTCGTTACTACCGCTCAGTGCACGTAGAGCGGCATTATCAATAAAAACAACGCCCGGGTTTGTTTCTTCCTCCTCTACCTCTGAGAACTCGCATACACGAGATTTGACCAGTTCCTTCACGCGTTCCTCTTTTTCCGTTGCCATCGTTATCTCAAAAGAAACGGCACCGTTGCCTCGCGTTTTAAACGGGATGCACGGATTAAGTCGTACCAATCGCGGTGTTGAAATATCTCCGTATACCTTCAGTTGGTCAACTAAAACGGCACAGAGATACGTAGTGCACATTCCTTTTCTCGAATCTGTATCGTCTATTCCGATGTTCATTCAAACTTTCTTTTAAAAAGAAAGGGTTCGTGGATTTTTTGTTGTTAGCTGCGGAT